>JBDSFG010000259.1:0-9353 GCA_039919615.1 Ginsengibacter sp.
GGGTTGAAAGAAAAAGGATACTATAATAAAGGCGTTGCTTTTCAAAAACAAAATAAATTACCTGAATGTATTGATGCTTACAAACACGCTTTAAAAATAGATCCTAATGATGAAGACGCAAGGCAAAATCTGCAGCGTGCCTTAGCCCGGCAGAAACAAAAGCAAGACGACCAAAAAGATAAACAGCAGGATAAAAAAGAAGATCAGAAAAAAGATCAGCAGCCTAAGCCACAGCCTTCAAAAATAACAAAGAGTGATGCTGAAGAAAAGCTTAAATCGCTATTGGAACACGAAAAAAATCTCCAGGAAAAATTACGTAAGGTAAAAACCGCCCCCCCCGAACAACCTAAAAAAGATTGGTGAAAATCTGGCATTATAAGTTCCTTAATTCTATCTTCAATAATATTTACTTGTAATGTGCCTGATAAACCTGGTATACCAAGACTGTTTTCATCCACTGTGTTGTCTTCCTCTTCCTCATCTAATAAGGTTCAACGCTACTTCGTAGCTGGTTTTTAAAATTAAATCCTTGAGAAATTTTCTTTCATTCACATCTCCAGTCTGCTGATAATTTTTGTTCAATATACCTGGTAATAAGTTTATGAATTGGTGTAAACCGTCTTTTCCGCTGCCTGGCTGCCGGCCTCACAAAACTATCACCAGCGCAGCTATTGTGGATAAACCAAATCACGCTCTCCAATGTTTTAAAACTGCGCCTTGGGGTGCTGCGGTCTAAGTAGTTCCCATTTGCGTTTGCAGCTTTGGTTTAGCTGCAAATAAAATGATCACGGCAATTAAAGAAGCTACAGTCATGGTAAGTGCCATAGATAAATTTCCTTTGAAGCGTAATACCCCAACGCCGGACGAAATGAGTGCTCCTAAACCAATTTGTATAAAACCCAGCAATGCAGAAGCGCTGCCCGCATTTTTTGTAAATGGCGAAAGTGCGATGGATGCTGCATTTGGATAAGTAATGCCTGCACAGCTAAGAAATATAAAAAGGCAAACCAGTGTTGCCGTTAAGCCAAACCAACCACTTGCAACACCGGCTAAAAAAATACTGCTGACAATTACCTGTATAATTACAGCAACTCTGAAAATTTTTTGATTGGAAAATTTTCTGGTGAGAAAATGATTTAGCTGGCTGCCTCCAATAAAGCCAATTGAAAGCAAAGCGAAAATGCCACCATACAAGTTTGCATTCATATGAAAACCATCCATGAAAACTACAGGAGAAGCGGCCACATATACAAATAGCCCTGAAAAAGAAAATGAACCTGCGAATGCAAAAATGTAAAACCGCGGCTCCATCAAAATATTTAAAAAACCTTTGATGATGGGTTTATAGTGCAGGGATATGGAGGGATCGGGTTGATGACCTTCGGGTAAAAAAAATATTGTTGTAAGTAATAACAGTAATGCAATTATTGCCAACGCAACAAAAACAAAATGCCAGCTCCATGCATTAATAATAAAACCGCCAAGTGTGGGCGCAAGTAACGGTGACACACCAAGTATCAATATCATTAAAGATATAATTCCTGCACTTTCATCCACGCTGAAAAAGTCCCGGACCATCGCCATAGCTGCAACAGCAGCCACGCAACCGGAAAGCGCCTGCAAAAAACGCATTACTAAAAGCATTTCAAGAGAGGAAGGAATTATGCATCCCAAGGTGGCAATAATATAAAAGGACAAGCCAACATATAGGGGTTGTTTTCTTCCAAAACGGTCGAGCAAAGGGCCATATAAAATTTGCCCAAAAGAAAATCCCAGAAAATAAGATGATACAGAAAAGGCGATATTGGTGGTAGTGCTGTGCAGGTCATGCGCTATTTGTATAAACCCCGGCAGGTACATATCAATTGATAAAGGTGTTATGGTGTTAAGTGCACCAAGCATCAATATTAGAAATAAGCGATGTTTCTTACCTCCCTTTGCAGATATCATTATTGGCTTGCTTGTAATTATTGCCTGCTAAAATAAAACTCTTGAATGATGCAATAAATAAATATTTGCAGTTTAAACAGGAAAACATATTCTTGTACCGGGCTGTATATTCCAAGGCAGTTTTATTGTGGTCCTCTCTTCTCAAAGGTGTTCTTCCAATGAAGCATTAGTAGTATAATCATCGTAACTAAATCAGCGTTGGAAGGTCTTTCCCTGATCTTTCAAAATCAAGTCAAAAATAAGGGGAAGAAAAAATGATTTTCTTTTTGAAATTATTTGCCAAAAATATATTTCATCAAGGCATCATCAAAAAGACGTACTCCTATCTGATTTAAGTGATGGTCGTCGTAAAAATGAACACTATCGGATAGAGACATTAACTTATTAAAGTTATAATACTGCGCTTTACCTGAAAAATATTTATCTATATTTTCATTATCACTATATTTTGCATACCGGAAAGAAGTTACCGGAGTTTGTATTAAAATCAATTTGATGTTTTTATTTTTAGCCAGGCTTACCATTTTTTCAAAAGCGCTTAATTGGTAACTTCTTGGCGTCCATTTAATTTTATTGATGACATCCGGAGCCTTTTCCTGGTTAAATGTAATTTTCTTTTTCTCCACAAAACCGCCGGAAATATAGTTGTCTTCCTGGTCAGTTGTGTCTTCCTGCAGGTTTTTATTTTTACCAAATAATTGTTTACAATAGCCAAAAATTAAGGTATTATACGTTCTTATATTATTAATTGTAAAAGCCATATTTAAAACTTTTTTATTTATTTTATAATAGGCAAGTAAGTCTAAAGAAGATTCTACTCCGTCAATTTCAAAAGTTTGCGGAAACACTTCATAAAATAGAAATTTTGGGTTTATTACATTTACATAGTCTTGTAAAAATATAAGTGACTGAACAGGTGTTTGGGCGCTTGATCCTAAATTAAAGGCTTTGTAACCATATTGTTTTAAAATTCTTGTATCAATTTCTCTGTAGGCATGTGAAGACCCTAAAATTAAAATGTCGCTGTTTTTATAATTTGAAATCTCATTTATTTTAGTAACCAAATGACTGCCGGAAGCAACGCGGAAATTCAGATTCTTTTTTAAAACATGAGGCATCACATCTCCCCAAAAAATTACTAATAAGGGGTAGGATATTATCACAAAAAAAATAAACCAGCCGATGTTTTTTAAAAATTTTGACATACCCTGCATTAAAATTGAAAATATATAAAAGGCGACCCGTTAGTAGACATAAACATTCCGATTAAAAATATTAAAAATGAATAAAAACTCCACCTTAGTATTCTCGGCCATTTTAATCCCAGGTGCTGTAGTGCATATTGCTGCTCTCTCCCAAACCATTCAACGCATAAAAAGAAACCAATAATTGGCGCTATGCCCAATGCTTCATGGGCTATTTCAGGATGCTTAAATAATGAACGTGAAAATATTTTACCAATATATCTGAATGCATGACCCACACTTTCTGCCCGGAAAAATATCCATGCAAACACAGTTAAGGCGAATGTAATTATCATGTTGAGCAACTCTTTCAGGGATGGAAAATATTTTCCCTGCGCTACAGTTTCAATATTATTCCGGTTTCTTTTTAATAAAAGTAATGGCAGAAAGTAAATTGCATTTAAAGCCCCCCACACAATAAACGTCCAGTTGGCGCCATGCCAAAACCCGCTTACCAGAAAAATAATAAAAGTGTTTCTTACTTTTTTCCAGGTGCCGCCTTTACTGCCGCCTAATGGTATGTACAAATAATCTCTGAACCAGGTGGTTAAGGAAATATGCCAGCGTCTCCAAAATTCTGCTATGTCTCTTGCAAAATACGGGAAGGCAAAGTTTCGCAATAATTCTATTCCAAAAAGCCGTGCCGTTCCTAAAGCAATATCAGAATAGCCTGAAAAATCGCAGTAAATCTGAAAGGTAAAAAATAACGCTCCCAGCACGAGGGTGCTTCCTGAATAAGTGCCTGAATTATAAAAAATCAGGTTTGCATATTCTGCACAGTTGTCTGCAATTACCATTTTTTTGAACAGCCCCCACAAAATTTGTTTTAACCCGTCAACAGCTTTTAAATAATCAAATTGCCTTTTTTTCTGAATCTGCGGTAAAAGATGTGTAGCCCTTTCAATTGGCCCTGCAACAAGTAAAGGGAAAAAGCATACAAATACCGCGTATTCAATAAAATTTCTTACGGGCTTTACTCTTCCATTATAAATATCAATTACGTAAGATAAGCCGTGAAAAGTATAAAATGATATGCCTACTGGCAATATCACATTAAGGGTCCAAAAGTTTGGTTTCAATCCTATAACTCCAAGAGCTGATGCAAATGATTCTGTAAAAAAGTTATAGTATTTAAAAAATCCAAGGAATCCCAAATTGATTAAAATGCTTAGCCAAAACCAGAATTTTTTTGTTTTGCGGGTTTTTGCCTCATGCATTTTTATGCCGGTAAAATAATCTAATAAAGTAGAAAATATTAATAGAAAAAGGAATCTGTAATCCCAACAGGCATAGAAAAAATAGCTTGCAACAAGAAGTAGTATATTTTGAAGCTGCAGTTTTTTATTTGTAACAAACCAATATAAAATAAGAACTATTGGCAAAAATATCGCAAAGTTTAGGGAATTAAAAAGCATATAGGTTTAAAGTCTTACGTTATTTTAGTCGGATGTTATAGGTTATGCTAATTCGCAAACTTAGACAACTTATATTTCAAAAATATCAGAACTTTTTTAGAATCCCCGTTTTCTTTCTATTATAATATCAACACATAAAATATGAAATACGAATTGAGCTGACAATTGAGGAGCTGTGAAAGGGGGGTTATTATAGGGATTGTTCTAACTGCCTTCAGCATCCATTATCTCATATTATTCATGTATTATAAAGATTACGAGGTATTAGAATTATCATTGTTTTTTCAAAAGATTATCTTCAATAAAAAGTTTATGAAATTTAAATATAGAGCTGAAATATCAGCTTTAGCGTTCAGCCTGTTTTTTTTCAACGTAATAACTGCTCAAAATTTTTCTCATCCCCTATGGAGTGTTCAAAGTAACATTTATGAGGTTAACCTTCGGCAATACACACCTGAAGGAACATTCAATGCATTTGAAAAACATTTGCCGAGGTTAAAAAATATGGGTGTTGAAATATTATGGTTTATGCCGATAACGCCTATTGGGATTGAAGGGAGAAAATGGACAGGCGCTGACTTGGGCAGTTACTATGCCGTGAAAAATTATGAAGCAGTAAATGAGGAATTTGGTACTATGGAAGATTGGAAATTGCTTGTGAACCATGCTCATGCCATGGGCTTTAAGGTTATTATTGATTGGGTTGCCAATCATTCTTCTCCTGATAATCACTGGATAAATAAACATCCCGGCTTTTACCTGAAAAATAAGGCTGGGGATATAATACCATCCGATCCTGATTGGACTGATACACGTGCGTTCAATTATGCAAACAGGGAATTAAGAGATAGCATAACAGATGCAATGAAATTTTGGATAAAAACATCAGATATTGATGGCTTCAGATGCGATATGGCAAAAGAGGTACCCACAGATTTTTGGAAACAATGTATTACTGAACTAAGAAAAGTAAAAAATGTTTTTATGCTTGGCGAAGGAGAAAAGCCAGAACTGAATTCTGCAGGATTTGACGCAACTTACACCTGGGCCGTGATGCATGCCATGAAGGATCTCTATGACATGAAGAGTACTTTAGGCCAGTTTGATTCGCTGATTAATTACAGTATAAAACTATTTCCCAAAAAAGCTTACCGCATGTATTTTACATCCAATCATGATGAGAATAGCTGGAACGGAACTGAGTTTGAAAAATATGGTGATGCGTACAAGGCATTTGCTGTATTTACTCAAACAATTTATCAAAGCATTCCGCTTATTTACAGTGGGCAGGAAGTACACAATAAAAAGCGGTTAAAATTTTTTGTAAAGGATACCATTCAATGGGATCAATATGAGGTGGCTCCCTTTTACCAAACATTATTAAAACTTCGGAAAAGCACGCCGGCCCTGGCTGCGGATGCATCATATAAAAAAATAGTTACAGCAAATGATGTTGCTGTATTCGCCTATTTAAGGGAAAAGGCGGGGCATAAAGTTGTAGTAGTTTTAAATTTATCCCGCCAGCCGCAAAAATTTACAATTAAAGACAGCTCAGTGTACGGTGTGCCAGTAAATGTTTTTTTGGGAGCGAAAGAAAGACTAAGCAGGGAGCATGTCTATAGTATTGAGCCATGGGGTTATATAGTGTACGATTATGACAGATGATTATATTATGTACGATGGTTAATGCATAAAATTTTTATCTCAGATTTTAGGTTTTGATTTTTAAAAGAGGTAATGTGTGAACATGTAAAAATCTAACATCAGGCCTCATACATCGCCTCATATCCAAACCTTTCGGCTGAATTTACTATTAACACTTCATTCTCAACTATCAACAATCAACTATCAATTTTCAATTATCTTTACTCACCAAATAACATAACAGGTGAAAGGAAGAAACATTTTTTTTATTATACTTCTTATAGTAGTTGCAGACCAGGCCTTAAAAATATACGTAAAAACACATTACCATTCCGGAGAATGGCATCCTATTATTGGCAAGTGGTTCCGCTTGTATTTTATTGAAAACGAAGGGATGGCCTATGGATGGAAATTTGGGGGTGAGGGCGGAAAAATAATTTTAACTCTTTTTCGTTTTGCAGCTGTAGTTTTTGGTGTTTTTTATCTTAAAAAAATAATTAAGCGAAAATATCACAGGGGGTTTATAATTTGTGCCGCTCTTATATTTTCGGGAGCGTTAGGTAATTTAATAGATAGTATGTTTTATGGGCTGATTTTTGAAGAAAGTAATCCTGTGTTTCAAAATGTAGCAAAAATATTTCCTGCACATGGATACGCTGGCTTTTTGCATGGTAAGGTGGTTGATATGCTTTATTTTCCGATAATCAGGAATGCGCATTTCCCTTCATGGTTTCCGTTTTGGAGAGGCGAGGATTTTGAATTTTTCCGGCCTATTTTTAACCTGGCTGATGCTTCTATTTCTACAGGCGTAGTGGCAATATTACTATTTCAAAAAAGATTTCTTGCAAAAAGAAATACCGAAACTACATCTAATACTGCAGAAGAGCATGGGCTTGCGGCAGAAGAACACGGGATTGTGAATAGCGAAATTCAAATATCTCAAAATTAACTTAAGGGAGAAATATTAAAGTCAATGAATTTTTTTAAAATTGTTTTTTTTACGCTTATCACGCTTGTTTTTATTTCTTGTAAAAAAGAATATAGTTACGAAAACGGTAATAACATTTCCGGTGGTACATGGCAATTTCAAAATAAGGCAACACAGTATTCCGGAAATGTAGATTCCTCTTTTATAGAAACTATGAGCGGAACCAAAGTGCTTACCATTGAAGGTAAATCACTTAGCGGCCAGGAAAAATTCAGGATTCGTTTATATACCGCAGACAGCTTTACTGCCACTACATATCTGGCCTCATTATCCCAGGGTGATTTTGATTTTTTTACTTCCACAAAAACTATTTTTAATGGGGACGTTTTAGCCGGTGAGTTTACCGTTAATATCATCGCTTTATCAAATAATACTATAACAGGCACGTTTTCAGGCGTGGCAGTAGATTCCACAGGTGCGCAAACGCAAATTGTAGCGGGCACATTTACCTCGGCAATTGACTTGAGCGATAACACCGGTTCGGGAGTTACAATATCGGCAGGCAGTTTAGGCTCAATAGCAGATTCATGTACTCCCATAATACTTTCCGGTGTTTATAAGGAAGGTCGGACCTTTACCGCCGCAAATACACTGCAGGTAAAGGTAAATGTAACTACCCCCGGTAGTTTTATTATTACAACTAACTCCGTTAATGGTATTAGTTTCTTTAAATCCGGCAATTTTACAGCTACCGGTGTGCAGGATGTAATATTAAATGGCAGTGGAACCCCGCAAAATGAGGGCGTTGAAACTTTTATAGTTACCTATGGCACCAGCAATTGTACGTTTTTAATAACATTTGATCCGCCTGATCCGCCTGCAACAGGCACTTTAGGCGGAGCCGGTGGAACTTGTACTCCTATAACTTCTGCAGGCATCTACACACAGGGAATACCACTTGATGCATCCAATACAATATCAATTCAGGTAAATGTTGCTGCGATAGGTTCGTATGATATTAGCACTAATACGGTTAATGGAGTTATTTTTTCGTCCTCCGGATCGTTTACAACAACCGGCGCACAAACTGTGATATTAAAAGGTGCCGGAACCCCGATCAGTTCCGGAACGCAAAATTTTGCAGTAACATTTGATGCAGGCACTTGTAACTTTTCTATTACGTTTGACGCTCCGCCTTCCCCGGCATTGGGAACACTTGGAGGCGCCGGTGGAACATGCACCCCTGTAACCCCTGCCGGTACGTACACGCAGGGAGTTCCCGTTGGTGCTGGTAATACAATTACAATTCAGGTAAACGTTACTTCTGTTGGCCCATACGAGATTACAACAAATATAGTTAACGGAATTAGCTTTACTGATGCTGGAGATTTTACAACCACCGGGATAAAAAGTGTGGTTTTAACCGCATCAGGTATTCCGGTCAATTCCGGATTGCAGACTTTCACTGTTTCATTTGGAACAAGTACCTGTAATTTTCCTATTACTTTTGCTGCAGGAGTTTTAGCAATTTATAGTTGCAAAATAGATGGCTTACTTACTACGTTCACTGACGAAGCTCATGCGGAAGTAATAGATGGAACCTCGGGCCAGCCTGACTTATATCTTGATGGATATACTTCCAACGCCAGCAATGCCGCTGAATTCCAGATTTTTATCGACAAAAATGATGCGACAGCTATAACACCCGGAAAGTATGATGAAAAGAGTTTTATAGTTTTTCCCGGGGGCTATAGAATAGAAGTAGATTATACTGTAGAAAATCCTGATTTATCCGTTACTATCTGGAATACATCCAGCAATTTTCTTCCTCCGCCTAATCCTGCTTTTACTATAACAGTCACAAGCATATCTGCAACAAGGGTAAAAGGCACGTTTAGCGGAACTCTCACCAATCCATTCGAGGGCAGTACAGCTTTTAAGGTTATTACAGAAGGTGTTTTCGATTTACCAATACAGTAACACTCTTTTAAATACTTCTAAAGTGCTTATTAATTTTATTAACGTGCAGCCATCATTAGGTATTTTTCGTGAGCATTTGAAATACTATATCTACATAAATGGCCGCCACAGTCCATTCTTTATTATCGTCAGAGAGCTTTTTTTTAATGTGATACACAAACCACCCCGTAATAAGTGCAGAGCAAAAATAAA
>JBDSFG010000276.1:0-2877 GCA_039919615.1 Ginsengibacter sp.
ACTAAGGGAAAAAACAGCAGCGGATTGTATCCTCACATAGGTATTTAACCTTGACACCGATACATAATGTGCCGCTGCTGATGGTTAGTGTTATCCACATAAAATAGTGAATTCCAAAAGAAAAAAAAAACCAAAAAAAGAAAAGTAATAGTAGTAGTAATAATATGTTCAATAATGAGAATACAAATCTAAAGGACACCCGCCAGGAAGATGGGGTGCTTAGCAATCACCAACAACCAGAATGGAGTTATGAAATAAATTAATGCAACAAACTGCTTAATTTAGATAACTTAGGTGGCGTAGATTTCTTTCACCAAAATATAGTTAGTAATGATTCAAATCAGAATTAAAAATTTCATGGCTGTCAACATTTTTATTTTTTTAATTATTCCTGTAGTTGCTATTTCTCAAAACAAATTATCATGTGTTGATTTAAAAAACGGCACGTTCAATTCTTACCCAAAAAATTCTTCAGAGCATTATTTGCTTTACCGGGATGGGGAATTTCAAAAAGAAGTAAATACAAAAACAATGGATACCGTTCTCTGGAAAGTTAACTGGATAAATGATTGCGTTTATAGTTTGCAATATTTATCGGGTTCAGTTAAAATAACCCAGGAGCAATCCGACCTCTATAAAAAACATAAATTGGTGTATGAAATAAAAAATGTAACACCGGATTATTTTGTTTTCACAGGTTACCTTGATAAAATTTCCACTGCAATACTCGCAAACGATACAGTATGGATGAAAGAGAAGTTATTTATTCCGGATAATAATTTATTTCAGGAAGTAACAAAACCTTCTACACTTAAAAAAGCACATTTTAGTGATACATCAAAATATGCAGTGCTTTATATATACCGGCCAGGAAAGGTTGCTTGTTCTATAGTGGATAATATTATTTACTTCGATGACAACCTAATGTGCGTGGAGACAAATAAGTCAGCACATATTTTTAAAATATTGAAAGAAGGAAAATTTAAAATAATGGCTAAGGCTAATAAAAAAGAAGCAGTAATGCAACTGGAAGTAGATTTTGGCAAAAAGTACTACTTAAAGGCTGCTTCAAAATTTGGCCATTGTACATTGGAAACCTGTTGTTCTCCGCAACTCACAACGGTGGAAGAAGATAAGGGAGCAACAGAATTTGATGATGCCCAGTGATATTGTTTTCTCCCCTGCATATACTTAACTTACTTAAATTAATTCCATTCAATTTATTCTTAAATGAAAAGATATGTTTTATTCGCAGGCTTTCTGTGCCTCATGTTTTCCTGTAAGTTTAAGCCTGATTCCGGCAGGAATAGTAATGACCCGGCAAAGGTTTATAAGCTTAAACTAAACCCATCTCCAGGTTCCGCTTATCATTATGACATCATCAATGAATCAAGAATTCAAGTTGAGGTAGATGACAAAGACGTTGATAACCTTAACCGGACAACAACCGGTGTTACTTATCATATAAGCAAAGACAGTACTGGCAACTTTGCGCTCAACATAAAATATGACAAAGTTCACATTTATACAAAAAGCGGAGATACAGAAACTGATGCAGATGCTGCAAATGCATTGGTATCTTCAGAACCGCTGGAACGAATATTGGGGATTTTAACAAGGTCCGATATCAGTGTCACTATAAACCCTTCCGGGGAAGTAAGAGGCATGAGCGGTTATAAGGAATTAGGCGAAAAAATAATGGCAGACATGAACATCACTGATGCATATTCCAGGGACATAATTAAAACGAAATGGGATAAGATGATTGGTGCTGCAATCATAAGAAAGAACATGGATCAGTTTTTCAAAATCTTTCCTGATTCTGTAGTGCGTGTGAACGATAGCTGGAAACAGAATTCCAAAGAGGAAGGAGAAATCAACATGAATGTGAAAAACATTTTTACTTTAAAAGAGATTAACAATGATATAGCTCTTATTAATTCAGAAGCGACAATGAATAGTGACACGATCAGTACCTTCATGGGCTATAATGATATAATTGCCAATTTAAAGGGAAACCAGGAAGGGCAATTTGAAGTAAACATGAAAACAGGAATGCTTGTTAGCTGTAATGTTAAGTCTAAGGTAACAGGCACTATTGAAATGATGGGGCGTGAAATTCCGGTGAAAATAAGCAGCAAAATTAAAATAGAGAGAATAAAAAAATAAATGCGCTTGATTAACAATAGTACGTATTGCTATAACCATCCCTGATTTTAGGATAGCGAATAATATTTGATGTAAGTAATACAGGCCCTTCATCCAAAAAAATAACGATATATTTACGCATTTCTTATTTTAGAAAGGGATAATTTCTTTTGCGATTCTTTTTAAATTTTTCTCGTATAATCTCACTCATGGGCTTTCCATATATTTTACTTTCTATCCATGAAATAATATCAAAGTAAGCAAAAGCTCTTGTTTCAAACCGGCTTGTTTCGTAATGCTTTATTTTATGTAAAAACCGTTTAAACTCGGGCTTTATTTTGTCGGGTGATAAGCGGAACGAATCCCTCAAAAAAGAAAACATTTCCTGTTCAATCACAGTTAAGTTTTCCATCTTACCCATAAACCTGTACACTGATTTTACAAGGTATTCTATCAGTTCAAAATTGCCCAGTTCATAATGTGCAAGTAAATGGAGAAGGCGTGCATAACATTGCAGATCTATCCTTAGATCTATATCCCCGTTGATGATCCTGCGCAAATAGTCAATGGCAGTTTCATAATCACCATTGCCAAAATACAAAGAAGCTATCTTGTAATTAAAAACTAAAATTCTATGCCTGTCAATATAGAACCCATATCTTTTTAATTTCTCTTCAATTTCCGGAACGAGTAATATTCCCTTTTCAAAAGTTCCCTGCATTAAGTGCT
>JBDSFG010000290.1:0-5732 GCA_039919615.1 Ginsengibacter sp.
CATTACTTCATCAAAAATAAAAATGATATTTTCTTCATTACATATTTTTCTAAGGCCCTCTAAAAAGCCCGGCAGTGGCGCAATACAGCCCATATTACCACAAACCGGTTCAATTATTATTGCAGCAATTTCATCTTTATTTTTATTTACTAAATCCTCTACGGCTTTAAGATTATTATAGGGCGCTGTTAATGTATCATTAGCTACACCTGCTGTAATACCGGGCACTATCTGGATATTTAAAGTTGCCACTCCGCTTCCTGCATTAACTAACAAAGAGTCTGCATGCCCGTGATAACAGCCGTCAAATTTTATTATTTTATTTCTGCCGGTAAATCCTCTTGCCAATCTTACAGCGCTCATACAGGCTTCGGTTCCGCTGCTTACCATGCGGATAAGATCAACATTGGGCGCCATGCTTTTTATCAGTTCAGCAATTTCGATTTCTAATTCAGTTGGCGCTCCGAATGATGTAGAGTCCAATACTTTTTCCTGTATTGCTTTCATCACAGGCTCATGTGCATGACCTAATATCATCGGGCCCCAGGAATTGATGTAATCAATATATTGATTTCCATCTTCGTCATAGAGATAAGCGTCTTTGGCGCTTTTGATAAACAGAGGAGTGCCCCCAACGCTTTTAAATGCTCTTACCGGTGAGTTTACACCACCGGGAATTGATTGTAAAGCTCTTTTAAAAAGTTTATCGCTGTTAGACGTTTTATAATTCATAATAATCTTAATCGATTTACATATGCGCCCCGGCATTATTTTAAGCTTCGTTGCTGGTTGCGCTAATTTTTGCAAGGCCAATCCGAAACTCCAAAGAATATTTAGTAGGGATATTCATGATTTGGACCCGGTGATTTTTATTTCCTTTTCGACTTACAGAATAGAAGTAATGATTAGCCCTTCACGTATCACGCTAAAAGCCTCGCCGCATCCTTTGCAAAGTATGTTGCTATCAAATCAGCGCCTGCCCTTTTAATACATGTGAGCGTTTCTATAATTGCTTTGTTCTCATCAATCCAACCCATTTTAGCTGCCGCTTTTATCATTGCATATTCCCCGCTGATATTATATACGCTTACCGGAACGTTTACAGCATCTTTTACTTCACGAACAATATCAAGATAAGGAAGCCCGGGTTTTACCATTACAATATCGGCGCCTTCTTCTACATCCATAAGCGCTTCTTTTATCGCTTCAATCCTATTTGCAAAATTCATCTGGTAAGTTTTTTTATCACCAAAGCCAGGCGCTGAATCTAATGCATCTCTGAAAGGCCCGTAAAAGCATGAAGCATACTTAGCACTATAAGCCATTATCCCTGTTTTTGTGAAATTATTTTCCTCCAAACCTTTGCGTATTGCACCTATACGGCCATCCATCATGTCGCTTGGTGCTACCATATCTGCACCTGCTTTTGCGTGGCTGATACTCATTTTTACCAAAGCCTCCACGGTAAGATCGTTAACTATTTCATTATTTTCTACAATACCATCATGGCCATAAGAGGAAAAAGGATCTAGAGCAACATCTGTCATTACATACATTTCAGGAACAGCATTTTTAATGGCTTTTATACTGCGTTGCATCAGGCCATCTTTATTCCAGGCTTCTTTGCCGGTGTTATCCTTTAATTCATCTTTACACTTAATGAATAGCAATACGGATTTTATCCCCAGGCTCCATAACTCTTTTACTTCTTTAATAGTAAGGTCAATGGACCGGCGATAATAAGCAGGCATAGAGGTAATTTCAACTGAAAAATTTTCGCCTTCATCAATAAACAAAGGAGCAATAAAATCATCAGGTGACAGCGTGGTTTCAGCAACCATACTTCTAATGGAAGGATTGCTTCTTAAAATTCTATTTCTTCTTTCCAAATACATATTTATAATCTTTTTAGGAAATGATCAGGGTTTTGACGGAAGTGATGAATAGCAAAGACGTATACTTCATCACCGCTTATTTCATAAATAATTAAATAAGGAAATTTATTTAAGGTGAGAACGGATTGTTCTTTCTATAGAAACAAAAGAATACCAGGTGGTATGATCTTTTAATTTTTTATAGAATTGTTCTAACTCTTTAAGAAAACGTTCTCCTAATTCCGTTTGCTGGTGTTCATAAAAAGCATAAGCTTCATTTGTATCGTTTAGTGCGCCTGCAGAAATAATAATCTTATAAGCCATTTCTATAGTTTCTGCGAATCTTTGCATGCGCTTCTTCTACAGTATAGCCTTCTTTATTGCTATCAAAAAAAGCTTTCCTGCGCTCATTGAAAAAAGCTAATCCTTCTTTTGAATAATGCGGATCTGTATCATTATACTCAGTTGCCAATGCAAATAGTAACCCTGTAAGCTTTTCATCTGCCACCTCAACTATATGCAATAATGCTTGCTTTTTTTCGGTATGGCTCATATCAATTTATTTTTACAAATCTACTTTATTTTTATTTTTTCTCTAAAACATCCTTCTAATTATTGTGTGATCCATTCTCTTGGTTGTAAACAAGCCTGCAATAATTTGTCTTCTTCAGTTCCTGGCAATGGTTGATAATTATATTCAAAACGTGTTGTTGGCGGTAAGCTCATTAAAATACTTTCTGTTCGGCCATTAGTTTTCAAACCGAATAAGGTGCCACGGTCATGAACTAAATTAAACTCGGTGTAGCGGCCTCTTCTTATTTCCTGCCAATGTTTATGTTTATCTGTATAAGCTATATTTTTTCTTTTTTCTATTATCGGAAGATAAGAATCTAAAAAGGCATTTCCACATGCTTTTCCCAGGTTCATCCAAAAGTTTAGATCTTTACCTGCTGTAGGTCTTTGATAATCATAAAATATTCCACCAATACCTCTCCGCTCATTATTTCGATGAAAATTCACAAAATAATTATCGCAATCTCTTTTGAATTTTGGATAAAAGGTTTCATCAAAGCGGTCACACACATTTTTATAAGTGCTGTGAAAATGAATTGCATCCTCTTCAAATAAGTAGTAAGGCGTAAGATCAGTGCCTCCGCCAAACCAATTATCAATCGCTTCATCATTTTCATTGTATAATTCAAACATCCGGTAATTACAGTGTACTGTAGGCACAAAAGGATTTAACGGATGCATTACAATGCTTAAGCCACATGCAAACCATTTTGAACCATTAATTTTTAACTGGGTTCGCATTGCATCAGTTACCTCTCCAAATACAACCGAAGTGTTTACGCCACCCTTTTCAAAAATGTTTCCATTAGCTATGACTCTTGTTATACCACCGCCTCCCTCATTTCTTTCCCATTTATCCTCAATAAATTTTGCTTTACCATCCACATCTTCCAGGGCCTTACAAATATTATTCTGCAGAGAATAAATAAAATCTATCCACTCACTTTTGAATTCCTTTGTTGCTGTTTTATTCATTTCAGAAATGTTCATTCATTTCACTTTAATCCCGCCGAAAACAATTCAGGCATATTCTTTCACCGCATCCACAAATGCCCTTGCATGATCTACCGGAATATTAGGTGTAATACCATGTCCAAGATTAGCAATGTAATTCTGCACACCAAATTCATCAATCATTTCGTGAACTGCTTTTTTAATTTCAGGAATTGATAGCAATAATTTTGCAGGATCAAAATTTCCTTGTAAGGTAATTTTATTGCTGGTTAATTCTCTTGCAAATTCAGGTGTTATGCACCAGTCAATTCCCAGGCCGGAAGCAGTGGTGTTACTCAAATCTTTTAAAGCGTACCAACTTCCTTTTGGAAATAAAATTACCGGGACTTCTTCATGTAAAGCATTTGCTATCTGCTCTAAATATGGCTGTGCAAAAATCTTAAAATCTGCAGGGCTAAGCATTCCGCTCCAGCTATCAAACACCTGTAAAACATCAGCTCCGGCCTTTGCCTGGGCTTTTAAATAGGTAATAGTAACATCGGTAATTTTTTGCAGAAGCTTATGTGCTAATATTGGTTGGGTAAAACAAAATTGCTTTGCTTTATCCCAAGTTTTACTGCCTTTCCCTTCAACCATGTAACATAAAATAGTCCAGGGCGCACCTGCGAAACCTATTAGTGGCACACGGCTATTCAGTTCTTTTTTTATTAATGACAAGGCATCAGTCACATACTTTAGTTTTTCCTCAACATTATCAGTTTCCAACGCATCAATATCTTTTTTGCATTGGATAGTTTTTGGTAAAGAAGGGCCTTTTCCTTCTTCCATCAAAACTTCAACACCCATAGCCTGCGGTATTACCAGTATATCAGAAAAAATGATTGCCGCATCTACACCAACCTGGTCAACGGGTTGTAAGGTAATTTCACAAGCAAGTTCAGGCGTTTGAACACGGGTGAAGAAATCATATTTCTCTCTTAGTTTAATATAGTCTGGCAAATATCTCCCAGCCTGGCGCATCATCCACACAGGCGGCCTTTCAACTTTTTCTTTTCTTAAAGCCCTCAGCAATAGATCGTTCTTTAAATTCATTATTATTTTTTTAAACGGAAATAAAAAATGTAAAGTTCATTAAACCCACTTCACACATTGAACATTACGATCTCACTTCGCAACACTAAAATATTCAATCACCTGTCTTACCAAATTTTCTTTATCAGGCGAACCTGCTATTACAACATTTTTTTTATTGTATTGTTGAATAGCTTTAGCAGTTGTTGAACCAATAGCAAATAGTTGCGTTTCTTCATCAACCCTGTTTATTGAAAAAAAACTATCTGCAGCACTGGGACTAAAAAATAGAATTGCATCATATTTTTTGCTGATTGCAACCGGTGTTTCATTTGTATTATATACTACAACTTCATCAATATTTACATCATGTTGGTCTAATTTTTCAGGCAATTCATCCCTGCGCTGATCTCCGCAAAAGAATATTGTGTGTGTTATTTTATCCTTAATCATAACTTCAGCCAGTTCTGCAGCGCTTGCGGCTGTACCTGCAATGGAATCTTTTCCAAAATAATTTTCGGCTAGTTTCTTTGTTGTGTTACCAATACAATAAATTCTCCATTCCGGAAGTTGCTTTAAATGTGTTGCAACGGCCTCTACAGCATTCATGCTGGTGAATATTGCAGTTATGTTTTGCTGCAAATAATATTCAATTTTATGAGAAAGATTGCTATTTTCTATGGGTTTAGTTTCGATAAATGAAACCTCGTCAATAATGATATTATTTATTGCCGCCTCCTCAATAATCTGATTGCTTAAGGGCCTGGTGCTTAATATTTCTATTTTAGTTTTTTGCATTTCGTATTCCATGTATAATGGCTTTAGCAGCAGGTTGCCCAAGCAATTCTTCAGCAACAACACTCCCCGTATCATCACAGGTTTTTATTGGGGCTTCTTTAGTTATATCAATTTTTTGCCTGCCATCCGCTGAACAAATATTTCCTTTAAATAAAATTTTGTCGTCCACGGCTTCTGCTAAGGCGCTTATTGGTGTGGAGCAACCGCCCAATAGTTTTCTCAAAAAATCCCTTTCGATTTTTGTACACAATTCTGTATGCCTGTGATTGAATGCCTGGCACAAATTAAAAGTATTTTGATCCTCTTCTCTGCACACTATCATAATTGCGCCCTGGGCTGGCGCCGGCAACATCCAGTCCAACTCGATAGAATTTTCGGGACGCAGGTTAATCCGCTCTAAACCTGCAGCAGCAAATATTGCGGCATCCCAGTGGCTATCTATTAACTTACGTAAACGTGTAT
>JBDSFG010000313.1:0-8659 GCA_039919615.1 Ginsengibacter sp.
TCTGTCTTCAGCCTTAGGTGCCTGGAAATATTTATGTCGTAACCCAAAACATTGTGTACACTTTTTACAAATTTAAGCTCGCGGTTAGTCAACTGATTTTCCCCGCCGGCATTTCTGGTTTCATAAAAATAAACTTCCAATGGCTGCGACTGGCTGTGCAAACCTGCACCAAATGATAATGACTGGTTAGGTCTGAACTGGTATTTAATATTCCACCTCGGCTCTATGCTCTTCGTATTATTTAATGTAAATAATTGATGATATACGCCAAGGTTAGTGGAAAATTTATCTGAGAAGCGATGTCCAAAATTTACAAAACCTTTTACCAGCACCGCATTTTTTTTGGTATCAAAAAAAGTGGTAAGAACAGAGTCGCCATCCGGGATATGATCATTCCTTAATTTTAATTTATTGAAATCAGCTACCACGCCGGCGGTGAGTTGGTTCTTTGAACTAAATTTTTTATTGAAGGTATAGCCTGCTGAATATTTAACCTGTGTATTCTTTTTATAAAAAGCTGTTTCACCAGGCTTGCTTCTATTATAAAAGTCTTCCTGGTATTTTGAGTCAAAGCCGGAAACGGCCAGCATGATTTTACCGGATGTATTCGAGTTAAAAAAATAAGTATGCGTGAGTCCGGTAACGCCTGTTAGTGAACGAAAGTTTCTATTACGCAAACTCCCGTCATTGGTGGCGTATAAGTTATCTTTATCAACGGCGGCAAATTTTATATGACTTTCTCCACCAACACCAAACAGGCTGATGGTTCCCCATTTTTCCGTTGGAATATTTAGTTTAAAATTTATGTCCTGGTAATATGGTGTGGCAGAACCTGTGCCTACATCAAGCCCGAATTTTTGAATGACTGCTACGAGGGAATAACGATAATTTATAAGGAAAGATGATTTAGTTTTTTCTTTCAATGGCCCTTCAGCGCCAAACTCAAAACCATTAAAGCCTGCCTGCCCCAAAAACTCATACTTTTCATTATTACCATTACGCATACGCAGATCAAACACACCGGCCACTGCATTACCATACTGCGCCGGAAATGCGCTGGTGATAAAATCTGAGTTCTTTAAAGTATTGGTATTTAAAATTGTTACGGGCCCGCCTGTAGAACCAAGTGTACTGTAATGATTGGGATTGGGAATATCAATGCCCTCCATTCGCCAAAGTACGCCAGCCGGAGAATTACCACGAATAATTATGTCATTTCTTGCATCATTGCTGCCGCTAACGCCGGCAAAATTTTGTGCCATCCTGCTGGGGTCATTTCTTGTGCCGGCATACCGCAATGCCTCATCCACACTAAACTGTCTTGCGCTAACTACGGCTGCTTCATTCAATGCGCTGTTCTTTTGTTTGCCACCTTTCACTATAACTTCATCCAGCTTTTTAATTCTCTCCTTCATCTTTATCTCAAGCACTACTTCTTTAGATGAAGTAACTTCTATATTCCGGATAGCTGTTTCATCATAACCGCTAAGGCTCACCCGTATTGACTGTCTCCCTATGGGAACATTTATTAACTTGAAATTGCCAAGGCTATCGGAGATGCCCGGTTGTACAGCATCGTTTCTCTCAGTAATAATTGTAGCTCCATGCAGTACATTTCCTGATTGCTCATCAATGATGGTTCCTTTGATAGTTTGCCGGAGCGGAACCTGCTGCGCTAAAACAATTGACGACGCAAACATCATTAACACAGCCAATAGATTTTTTTTCATAACAAAAATATTTTTTGTGAGTAACGGGTTCATCAATTGTTGCTATTATAAATCTCCACTGCATCTTTCAGTTGAGCTACATCACCATTCACTTCTTTAGCCTTGTCAATTGCTGCAGAATTTCCAGCGAATACAAGTGCAGTAACTTCATTAATGTTCTTCTTTGAAACCATTTTTAATTGTTTGCTGCTGCTGTTATAGATGTAATGATCACCTGGCTTGCCATCCGTGCCATTTAGAAAAATTGGTTCATTCCCATTATAGACCACCCTGCCCTGTGCATCACTTGATTTTTGTAGAAACCCAAGCCTGCCATCGCTGATGATCCGGAAGAAATCTCCACCAATGCAAAGGTATTTTACTCCATCTATCTCAGCAGAAATCAGATCTGAACCGTGATAATTCTTTTTCTTTCCTCCTGCTTCCGGTATTATGCTTACTAAAGCATGGCTGTGGATATTGTCTTTAATACTTCCTGAAACAGTATTGTTGTCTGCGAGAACCAACATTCCTTTTTTATAACCTTTGGGAGTTTCAGTTTGTGCCGGACTGTATAAAAAAGTAGCGCTTAGAAATGTTACCAGGAGGATTTTAGAAATTTTCATGATTATAGTTTTAGTTGATTAATTGAAGATTTTGGTGGGTGATTTTGTAGTGCAATGCTACGGTTGATAAATGATGAGAGTGATTGAAAAGGTGTGAGTTGGGGAAATAAGAGAGTGAGTTGCTAATAGTGTAATGGAAACTAACAGATTTCATATCGGGCGGGATGAGCAGCAGAAATGTCGCAGCGGTCAAACGAATTTCTTAAGCGTTTGCATCCGGATTAAGAAGTCTTTAAGAAAATGTGCCGGGTATAAATTACTGAAACAACACTATCCACTTACAGAAGGATATTATAGTCTGCGGGAAGTTGCAAAAGATGCTGCATTGGTGGGTGTGACAAGAATTTAAAAGACCTTAATATTTTTACAGGTATCCCCAAATAAAGAACTCACTGTATTGCAGGTTTCTGTTGCATCTTCTCATCATATTGCTTTTGAAAATCTCTTAATGTTGCATCATAACCGTGTTGGTCTATAAAAGCAGCCGGGTTGCAGGCGTCGCCGGGCTTATGTTTCTCATGCAAATTAAACTGGCCGGCGTGAGCTGAAAGCCATATATCGAAAGATATATTTTTCATTGCCTTAAATGTGTACGCATAGTCTTTTGTAATATTTGGATAAGCCGAAATAGCAGCAAACGGCCGTTCAGTAATGATGGTGGGCATGTTAGCGATAAGCACCCTGTAAGACTTTTGATCTTCTTTTACAGTAAACAAAAAACTACACGAACCTTTTGTATGGCCGGGGTGATGCAACATCACCACTTGCATATTGCCAAGAGAAACAGTATCACCATCATGCAGCAAACGATCCGCTGTTACTGGTTTGAAGGTGATCCCATACTGCCCCAATTCATAATCAACAATGCCACCGGTTGCCAATACTTCGGCATCTTTTTCATCTGCCATAAATTTTGCCCCTGTCATCTTTTTAATTTCTGCCATAGCGCCTACGTGATCATAATGCGCCTGTGAGGTGAGAAGTATTTTGATATCTGCAAATTTAAAACCCAGTGTTTCAACATTGCTTTTTATCTGTGAGGCAGAAGCCGCCAACCCTGTGTTGATCAGAATATTTCCTTTAGTGGTTGTAATGAGATAGCAAGCCAGGTCGTAGGTGCCCACATAATACAGGTTGCCTGCTATCCGGAACGGCGTATAAGGTTCTGACCATTCTGCTTTGGTCTTTGGCTCTGCTACTCTTTGTGCACATGCGGCTAATGATGAGATTAATAAGATAACCGCAAGCGTTATTTTTTGGAATGAGGGTTTGGACATAGTTATACTCTTTTATAGTTGCGCCTATTATTGATAATGATTCCCTGCTGGCGAAGATACGCAGCAATGCTTGAGTGCCACCGATATCCGTGCCTATGACGAACAATGGCTATATTTTTTAAAGACATTTTCTAAATTTATGTATGAGCAAAAAATACAAGTTCAATGCCAATGATAAAATTTATTTCGTAAGTTTTACAGTTACCAATTGCCTGCCCCCGTCTAAAACCATCCAGAAGGGGATTGATCTTTTCATTAGTAATTATTAGGAGAAGAATTTTAACCAGTTTATATTACAGTCCTGCAAAAGCCGGATTTGGTATAAAGGCCGGGGAATGAAATACAGCAGCGCAATAGATTATTATGGAAGCAAAGAATTTTTTAGATATTATAGTGTTAAACACTTTAATTGATTAAAGCTTTCTTAAAGGCACAAATTCCCAACCGTACGCAGTAAAGGCGGCGTATCTGCGCCAGTGAGGCGAAACATTTCAATTAATATTAATGAGCCTTACAAGCACCGCAAAGCTTATTAATTACTAAACAAACAATCAATAGATTTGTTGCTGATGCGGCATTTAAAAAACCGTAGTGTGATGAGTACATTAACCATTATAACACTTCTCATAATTATAAGCGCTGCCTTCTCGTACCTGAACCAGCGGGTTATTAAGCTGCCGGGCACTATAGGCGTTATGACCATATCTGTGGTGGTGTCAGTAATTATATTGATAATAGGTAAAGTAAGTGATAAGAAAACAGGCTTTATTACAGCATTGGCTAATAATATCGACTTCTCAAAATTATTACTTGATGTAATGCTTGGCTTTTTGCTATTTGCTACGGCACTTCATTTTGACTATAGAAAGCTCAAGGAATTAAGGTTACCAGTTATGGTACTGAGCACATTCGGCGTACTGCTATCTTCCATTATTTTCAGCGGCTTATTTTATTTGGCCTCCCAGGTTTTATCAATAGACATTCCCTTCATTTACTGTTTACTGTTTGGAGCAATTATATCACCTACAGATCCTATTGCTGTAGCGGCAATAATGAAGAAATCAAAAATACCTCCCCGGCTGGAAACCATTATCTCCGGTGAATCCATGTTTAATGATGCAGTGGGATTGATATTATTTGTTACTATTTTAGGCGTGGCAACGCAGGCGCAAACTGACTTGTCTGCGAAAGCAATCTTAATACTATTTACTCATGAAGTGATAGGCGGGGTAGTAGTAGGGCTTATTGCGGGTTACGTTGGTTACAGGCTTATACGCTCTATCAATGATTTTCAAACCATATTTTTAATTTCAATATCCATTGTCCTTGGCATCTCACTATTGGCAGATGAAGTGCATGCTTCTGTGCCGTTGGCAGCAATCACTGCAGGATTGGTAATTGGTAATAAAAGTTTTGGCACTAATAACGATTCGCAAAAATTTTTACATCAAATATGGCAACTGATGGATGAAGTGTTGAATACCATTTTATTTGTAATGATCGGGCTGCAGCTTATTCTACTTCCTTTTTTAAATAATTTCTGGCTCATAGGTTTAATTTCTATTGTCATCATCCTGTTAGCAAGGTTCGTAAGTGTTTCAATTCCGGCATTTTTTTTACTGGGGAAAAAAACAAATATTTATAACCTTTTTATCATCACCTGGGCAGGACTAAGAGGAGGCATTTCGGTAGCCATGGCATTGTCACTTCCTGCTTCACCATATAAAGAGGTTATTCTTTCGGTGTGTTATCTTATTGTAATATTTTCTATAATTGTGCAGGGGTTAAGCCTGAATAAATTAGTAGAAGGTGTTGCGGATAGAACAACTAAGTGAGATAATGCCACGTAATTCGCAACAACGTGGATCGCGGTGGCGGATGATATGTTTGCAGGACTTCTGACAGCATCAGCGATTATTAAAAAGAATGGGACAAAAAGATTGTGGTTACTTGCTCAGATATAGTGTTCTATGATATTTGCCACCATTACCATTCGAACTCGTGTTGTTCCAGAATAATGTCAGATACTTACTGTTAAGCGTTTGAATGCGGGTTGGACCATGTACTGTTAAGTCAGGAATATAAATAGTAGTATCTGCTAAAAGTTGGTAAGATGTATTGAAATCGCTGCCATTTTCGTGAACCGAAAGATCTCCGTTTTCTATGAAATCGTAAAAGTCAACAGTCGCTCCCCAGTAAACACCTGGTGTAATGTAACCGCCTCCAGGATAGACATAATTATCGTTGGTAACGGAATCTTTAATGATCTTCCATTTTGCAACAATGGCCTTTGTTAAATTAGCTGCCGGCCTGTTTGCTGAAATAGTAAATTTTTCGGTACTGCCATCTTCAGCCAATACTGTGTAGGTAACAGGGTTTTCAAAGTTCTGAGGCACTTTGCCAGCAGGTGTAATGCTCTTTCCTTTAAACGAAATTGTGGGCACGAGATAATTTAAAGGAGTGAGTTGCGGGAAATCAGCTGAAATAATATTACCTGTGATGCTTGCTGTTACATCTTGCAATAAAACGTCATTATCCGCAGCCCTAAATACTATTTCGGAGATGCCCTTGTCTGGTGACAGGATAATGCTGTCATCTTTTTTTTTACAACCCCCTATAATGATGAGTGACACACTTGAGAAAAGCAGCAGTTTTTTCATGTTAGTTTTTAGGTGTCGTAAAGATAGATAAAGGCCTGAACTTTCATGGAAGTTCAGCGGAAAGCTTTGTATTTGTTTTATTGGGGTTCATACATTTCTTGGTTTGGAAGGATTAGTGAGATTGAGCTTTGCTTAACTCAGGCAAAAACGGACGCTCAAAAAGAGGTTGGCACTATGGGTAGATTTTTTATGTTTTTTCGAGAAATTCTTTCAATGATGTTTTTATAATACCTGCCCAACCTGCTGCAAAATTTTCTTGGGCAAAATCGGGATTGTCTGAAGGAAAAGTTTCTAATCCTTCATGCGTTAATTTTAATCTTGTGCTTTGTCCTTCGGCAAATAATTCAAAAGTCAGGAATGAATTGCCTTCATATCCCTCATACCGCCAACTGTGTTTCAATTTTTTATCAGGAATAACTTCTAACACTTCGCACAAATGAACATACTGTCTTTCGGGAGTTGGACCACCAATGATTTGAAATTTGCAACCCACTTCTGCTTTAAATTCGGGTAGGTCAAAATACCATTGCTTCATTAATTCCTTTTCGGTAATCGCTCTCCAAGCAGTTTCAACAGGAGCATTAAAAGTTTCTTCAATAATATACGGTTGGGGTGTCATTTCTATTTTGATTTTATTGTTTTACTGATTTTTCGTTTTTCACTTTAATAAACTCAATTTACAAATCTTTAAAGTGTTTTGGCATAAAATGTCTGGCAAGCCCTTATTCGAAAAATGATGCGCTGCTATGTTCATAAGAAACAGAATCTTTCACTAATTTTCATTTTCCTGTTACAGGATTACAATGAATATGGTTTAATTTCTGAATAAAAAACTCTTCTGAAAATATGCCCTTGCATGGACTGAGTCCTTAAAAAATTTGTTGAATTGTTTTTCTTTCTTTCTCTTTCGTTAAGTGCCTCCTGCAAAATTTTCATAGTTTTTAAATCATTTTGATACCCCAAACAATTTATAATTTCATAAAACTTAAATCGTTTTGCCATCGTATGAAATTTGTTCAGGTTCAACCGGCTTTAGGAAAATATAAAATACAGTGGACATGCAGTTTTCACCAATACATCAAACTCAAACATTTTTCAATATTTAATAATTGAGGGTATATAATGTCATCAAATAAAAAGAATATGTATCAGATGTAAAGGGGTAATGATATTGTCTTGGAATACCAGGAAATTATTAACAGGGAGTTACGTTAAAAGTAGCCACGGTTTATTTGCTTGTAATTACACACTAATTTATAGCGGGCAAGCAATTCAAATTCATCTTGTCCGTTTTAATAAAATTTGGCTGATGAAAATCTATAACCAATCGGATCATCACACAATTGCCAATGTGGTTGAAGAGGATTATAGTGACCGCCAGAAATAGGCGGCCAGATAGCTTCCGTTGCTGTTCGATACTTACCATTTATATTTTCGTTATAACAATAATTCAGGATTTACAGTAGATTCGATAATAAAAAACAGGGATTTGAAAAAGTCTTTTTCTCTATTGCTGATACTCGCTTTCACCATTCAAATGAAAGCGCAAACCACTAACTGTGCGTTTAACCGACCATTTATTACTGTTCATTTTGGCACAGGCAATGTACGGGATGTGAATACTACTGTACCTGACAACTACGAACGGATATCAGGCTCCTGCCCCAATGATGGTTATTATTCCTATACCGCTTATACTACCGACTGCTTTGGTGACCAGTGGTTTACTTTGAATGAAGATCATACGCCAGGCGATATATCCGGCAATATGCTGGTGGTAAATTCGTCAAATGACAGAGGTACGTTTTTCAATACAACACTCAACAGTTTTAAGGGCGGCACCACGTATGAGTTTTCGCTATGGCTGATGAATATATGTAAGGTCAGTTCTCCTTGCCCCTTCACGCTTTTACCCAATATTACCATAAGCTTGCAAACACTGGCGGGGAAACCTATAGGACTGTTTCGCACCGGGGAAGTACCACGACTTGAAGCACCATACTGGAGACGGTATATGGCTATTTTTACCACACCGCCTTCGGAAACAGCATTGACACTAACTATGATCAACAATAATCCCGGCGGATGCGGAAATGACTTTGCATTAGACGATATAACTTTTCGGGAATGTGTACAACAAATTCCTTTAGTGATCACTGCACCCAAAATACCTATTGTAGCAAAAAAGCCCCATCCCATCTTAAACCAGTTACCGAAGAAGGCAACTCCGGCGCCTGTAAAAACCCAGGCGCCCATTGTACAAATTATAAAACCGCAAAAAGATACGCAGGTATATTCCACTCCAGTTTTAAAACAAACGGCAGTGAGTTTTCCCACGCCACCCCCGGTGCTGACAACCCGGGAAAATACCCTGGTAAAACGCATTG
>JBDSFG010000338.1:0-8327 GCA_039919615.1 Ginsengibacter sp.
ACGAAATAAAACAACGAAAAAAATAGTTGCCCCTATCCCCTGAAGGGAGAAATGGGGAAATCAAAAATATTTTCCTGCAGTTTTATAATTCTCAATCTTCAATTCTCAATTCTGCTTAACATTGATAGTTTTCCCTAATTGCAAAATTAATTTAGGATTAAATATTATCCGGAAAAGGAAGGACAATTATCATGACATTGAAACTGTATTTTATCCCCTTGATTTTAAAGATGCTCTGGAAATTGTTGCAAATAAAAATAACAGAAATGAGTTTACTGTTACGGGTTTGCCAGTTGCCAATACCGAAAATAATCTATGCCGTAAAGCGTATAATTTATTAAAGAGAGATTACCCACAGCTCCCCTGTGTAAAAATGCATTTGCACAAATCAATCCCGATAGGCGCCGGCTTAGGCGGAGGTTCTGCTGATGCAGCTTTTACTTTAAAAATATTAAAAGAAAAATTTTTGACAGATCTTTCTATGTCTCAATTAAACATGTATGCTTTACAATTAGGAAGTGATTGTCCTTTTTTTTTACATAATCAGCCATGTCTGGCATCGGGCCGGGGAGAACATTCAGCGCCAATTAGTATAGATCTTTCTTCTTATAAAATAATGCTGATAAACCCCGGCATTCAAATAGATACCTCCTGGGCCTTTGGCAAAATAGAGCCGGCAGACCCAGCCACATCAATCAGGGATATTATTACCCAGCCTGTAGAAACGTGGAAAGCTGACTTAATGAATGACTTTGAAAGGGTGATATTTGAAAACTATCCTGAAATAAAAAAGATAAAGGAAATACTTTACAAAGCGGGAGCGATGTATGCAAGCCTCAGCGGAAGCGGATCAACTGTTTATGGCATCTTTAATAACACTTCCTCACTTCAGACGCAACTTTTTAATGACTATTTTGTCCGTATTATAAATCTGAAATAAAAAAATTATCTTGCACTAAATTTCACAACAATTGACCTCTTCCTATTTTATAGTATTGTTCTTAGGTAAAAATCTTGATCTGCTCCATCATTCGGTATAATCTTAAACTCTCCCTGGGCCCACTTCTGTCTTCAACAATAGTCTTTTTCTAAAATTTCATTTACTTCATCATGCAAACATTCGCTAAGCAAACATCCAAAAGCCAGTCTTACATTGATCTTGAAAACCTTTATGGCGCTCACAATTATCATTCTCTTCCGGTTGTATTAAACAAAGCGAAGGGAGTACATGTGTGGGATGTTGACGGAAAAAAATATTATGACTTTTTAAGTGGCTATTCTGCAGTTAACCAGGGGCATTGTCATCCAAAAATAATTAACACCCTGATTGAACAGGCACAAAAACTAACCTTAACCAGCAGGGCTTTTTACAACGACGCATTAGGGGAATACGAAGAGTATATTACAAAATACTTTTGCTATGATAAAGTGTTGCCCATGAATACGGGGGTTGAAGCTGTGGAAACCGCCATTAAACTTTGCCGCAAATGGGGCTATGAAGTAAAAGGTATAACCGAAAATGAAGCTAAAATTATTGTTTGCGAAGGAAACTTTCACGGACGAACGGGCACTGTCATTTCTTTCAGTACCGATGCTTCATCAAAGAAAGGCTTCGGACCTTTTATGCCCGGATTTGAGGTTATACCCTATAATGATCTTAATGCTTTGTCAAAGGCTTTATCGCAAAAAAATGTTTGCGGGTTTTTAGTGGAGCCAATACAGGGCGAAGCCGGCGTAATAGTGCCTGACGTAAATTATTTAAGCATGGCTAAACAGTATTGTTCTGATGCTAATGTATTATTTATTGCCGATGAAATACAAACCGGTTTGGGCCGTACCGGTAAAATGCTTTGCTGTGACCATGAAAATGTAAGGCCGGATATCCTGATTTTGGGTAAAGCTTTAAGCGGGGGAACCCTCCCCATAAGTGCTGTATTAGCTGATGATGAAATTATGATGACAATAAAACCAGGTGAACACGGCAGTACCTATGGTGGAAATCCATTAGCATGCAAAATAGCTATTACATCCCTTACTGTTTTAAAAGAAGAAAAGATGCCGGAAAATGCAGAAGTATTGGGGGCATTATTTAGAAAAGAATTGGCAAAACTTAATTCATCCCTGGTAAAAGACGTTCGTGGACAAGGCTTGCTTAATGCCATAACTATAAACCATCATAATGTTGAAGCAGCATGGCAACTCTGTTTAACCCTCAAGGAAAATGGTCTTCTTGCCAAACCAACACATGGCAACAAAATAAGGTTAGCTCCTCCATTAATTATTGAAAAAGCACAATTGATAGATTGTTGTGGCATTATAAAAACCAGTATCGATTCATTTTAAAAAGCAAGATTTTAAGGTTGTAATTATATTACAACATATAGAATTTTACAGGTTTCACGATTAGAAACATGCTTTTTAGAATTGGCGTAATAGAAAAATAATATCGTATGGTGTAATTTTTGTTGTAAAAAACGCTAAAGCTGCGAAATGAATAGAATTTTGGTTGTTGATGATAATGCAGACATACTGCAAATTGTGAAAGTTATACTTGAAAATTACGGCTATGAGGTTGTTGTAACTCCAAATGGTGAAGAAACCCTGTTAAAGACTGATATATTTGATCCTCATTTAATACTGATGGATGTATTTCTTTCTTCAGGAATTGATGGAAGAGATATTTGCCGCGCTTTAAAAGCCAATGATAAAACTAAAGATATCCCGGTTATAATGTTTTCTGCCCAAACTAAAATGGAAGATGTTTTTAGCTCTTGCCGGGCCGATGATTTTATAGCCAAGCCATTTGAGGTGAAAGACCTTCTTAATAAAATACAATTTCATTTATCCCAACAATTGAATTAGATATTTTGCACGTAACTGTTAAACAGTTTTATCACCTCTTTTTAAATAAAATATTTTGCATTCCCATTCAAATGATGAACATCATGAGCAGCATATGCAAAGCTCCGATTTGCTTAGAGACATTGTAATTGGAATGAGTGATGGCCTTACAGTTCCCTTTGCTTTAGCAGCCGGTTTAAGCGGCGCCGTTGATAAGAGCAGCATCATCGTAATTGCCGGCATTGCAGAAATAGCAGCTGGCAGCATTGCTATGGGCCTCGGAGGATATCTTGCCGGTAAAACTGAACAGGACCATTACCACAGCGAACTAAAACGAGAATATGATGAAGTAGAGAGAGTGCCCGAAAAGGAAAAACAGGAAGTGCGGGAGTTTTTTGAACAGATTGGTTTAAGCAAAGAAATTCAGTATAAAGCAACAGAAGAAATAGCAAAGGACAAAAAACAATGGGTAGATTTTATGATGAAGTATGAATTGGGGCTTGAAGAACCCGATCCTAAAAGAGCCGCTAAAAGTGCATTAAACATTGGCCTGTCTTACATAGCAGGAGGAATTATTCCATTATGCCCATATTTTTTTATAGCCGATTCCACAGAGGCATTAAAAATATCAATTGGTGCAACTTTGCTTTGTTTATTTGTATTTGGTTATTTCAAAAGTAAAGTTACGGGGGTAAAGCCAGTGGCCGGAGCTATAAAAGTAACGCTGATAGGAGCTTTGGCTGCCGGGGCGGCATTTGGCATAGCAAGCCTCTTTTAATGTTGCAGCGTGTGTTTTTTATCCTTTGAGATATTTTTAATGTTCCACTCAATTTTCTTTTCAAGTTCATGCTGCCTTACCAGGCAATCATGTTTTAAACATATTCTGCATGAAAATTCCTGGCAGCCATCCGCATGAACAAATAGTTCCACCGCTTCTCCGTATTTATCTTTTACAATTTCACCCAACGCTTCCACCTCCCCGTGGCTTTCATTTACATTAAGATACCAGGGAAGTGTTAAGTGACAATCCATATGTATTGTGCTTCCATATTTTATTATACGCAGGTTATGCAGGTCAATCCAGTTCTCTCTTCTATTGTAATGCAGCAGGTCAACAAGGCCGTTAAGCAAAGTAATATCTGATTCGTCCATTATACCTGCGATAGATGTACGAACTATTTTGTAACCGGTATATATAATAATAAAAGCAAAGATAAAAGCAACGGCGCTGTCCAGCCATATCACCCCGGTAATGTATATTAAAACCAGTCCTGCTATTATCCCCAATGTTGACCATGTATCCGTTCTAAGATGCTTGCCGCTTGCCATTAATGGCAGTGAATTATTTTTTCTTCCTGTACGCAGGCAAATTGTTCCGGTAATGTAATTAATAACCGCTGTCGAAGCCACTAAAATAATTCCATAATCTAACTTTCTGATGGCGGGTGGATGAAGCAGGTTTGTTGCAGCCTGGTAAATAATTAAAAAACCTGCACCGGTAATCAATGTTCCTTCCACTGCGGCCGAAATAAATTCAATTTTTCCATGACCATAAGGGTGATCTTCATCTTTTGGTTTTGCCGAAACATAAAGGCTATACACCCCTATTATTGCAGCTACAACATTTACAGTACTTTCTAAAGCATCAGTTAAAATAGCCACAGAATGGGTTAAACGCCATGCCACCATTTTAATTAAAAACAATATAAGAGCAACAACCGTAATAAGTTTCTGTAACCGAAGATTATGTTGAGAAGTCTCCAAAAAAATAAAATTGGCCGTAAAGATAGGATTTAAGGTCTCAGGTCTCAGGTCTCAGGTCTCAGGTCTCAGGTTTCAGGTTTCAGGTTTCAGAAACCAGCTTTGATGTATTTTCCTGCACATAATCGGGTGCCTGCTCGCTGATACCTGATTTGTATTAAATTTGAGGATGCGAAAGATGTTGACTATTCTGTCGAATTCACTGAGACTTACCATGCAGGAATTAAGAGTGAATAAGCTCCGTACAGCATTATCACTCATAGGTATTTCATTTGGCATTTTTTGTATAATTGGCGTACTAGCAACAGTTAACAGTCTCGAAAGCAATATTCAAAATGAAATTAAAGGGTTAGGCACAAATACGATCTATATTGATAAATGGGATTACAGCGGTGGCCCCGATTATCCCTGGTGGAAATTTGTAAACAGGCCTGATGCCACTTTTGAAGAAATTGCCCTTATAAAACAGCGCAGCCAGTTGGCCAGCCATATTGCTTATAACATAAACAATATGGGCAATATTGAATATAAAAATACGGTACTGCAGGGTGTAACTTTTTATGGGGTAACGGAAGAACAAAACGAAATACAACCGCTAACCATCGAGTATGGGAGATTTATTTCAGCAGGCGAATTTGCCTCGGGAAGTAATGTGTTGGTTATTGGGTACGATAATGCAGCAGACCTGTTCGGCAGTTCAGCGAACGCATTAGGCAAAGTGATTTCAGCAAATGGACGAAAAGCACAAATTATAGGGGTAATAAAAAAAATAGGCCAAAATTTTGTAGGATGGAATTATGACAAATCGGTAATGCTTCCTTACAGGTTTTGCAGGCAGATATTTGAGGAAAAATGGTCCAATCCATTCATTATGGTTATGGGAAAAGAAGGGATAAGTTCAACTGCTTTAAAAGATGAATTAAAAAGTGCAATGCGATCTATTAGAAAAATAAGCCCGACAAAAGAAGATAATTTTAGCCTCAACGATGTGAATGCCTTTAGCGATGCTGTAGGTTCTCTTTTTGTAAGTATAAATATTGGTGGTTGGGCCATTGGCGCACTGAGCCTGATTGTTGGCGCTTTTGGTATTGCCAATATAATGTTTGTAACCGTTAAGGAAAGAACGGCAATGATAGGATTAAAAAAAGCTATTGGCGCCAGGCGCAGTTCTATTTTACTCGAGTTTTTACTGGAAGCCGCAATAATTTGTATTATGGGAGGGTTGATAGGATTGCTGCTGGTATATATTCTAACGCTCATATTGAGCGGGGTATTTCAATTCCCCGTAACCATCTCGCCAGGCATTTTAAGCCTTGCCATTTCCATCTGCATCACCATAGGAATTTTAGCTGGTATCATTCCTGCATCAATAGCTGCACGTATGGATCCTGTGGTTGCCATAAGAAGTAAATAAATGTTTGATGTACGATGATGTTTGATGTACGATGTCCGATGTACGATGTACGATGTAAAATTTCTGATTTAAAATACATAAGAAATGCCCGGCATGTATGATAAGCACATTGAATAAAGTAAAAATTCTTAAACAAAAAACATCATGCAGACAAGTTCTACTTCGTAGACCTAACTTCGTACATCGTACATTAAAATGATCATCGTACATAAAAATGACTACTATTTTTGCCATAGAATCTTCCTGTGATGATACTGCTGCTGCTGTTTGCAGGGATGGCAAAATATTGAGTAATATTATCGCCAATCAATCTGTTCATGAGAAATATGGAGGCGTAGTTCCGGAACTGGCTTCCCGGGCACACATAAAAAATATTGTTCCGGTTGCAGACCAGGCTTTAATAGCTTCTGGCTGTAATTTATCTGACGTTGATGCATTTGCTTTTACCCAGGCACCCGGCTTAATCGGTTCGTTATTGGTAGGTGCACAGTTTGCAAAATCCCTTGCGCTTGCATTAGATAAACCTGTTATAGCAGTACATCATATGCAGGCACATGTGCTTGCTAATTTAATTCCTGAGGATAAACCTGATTTCCCTTTTATATGCTTAACAGTAAGTGGCGGGCACACACAAATTGTTTTGTGTAAAAGCCCTTTGAACCTGGAAGTTATTGGCTATTCACTCGATGATGCAGCGGGTGAGGCTTTTGATAAAAGCGCTAAAATTTTAGGCCTTCCTTATCCGGGCGGGCCACTCATCGATAAACATGCATTGCAGGGTAACCCGGATAAATTCAAATTTCCTGAGCCGGATATTAAAGGTCTAAATTTTAGCTTCAGCGGATTAAAAACTTCTATTCTATATTTTATACGAGATGAACAAAAGAAGAATCAAAATTTTATTAAAGAAAATCTTAACGATATCTGCGCCTCTATTCAATCAAGGATAATTTCCATTTTATTAAATAAGCTGCAAATGGCTGCCAATCAAACGGGCATAAAAAATATTTGCATTGCAGGGGGAGTAAGCGCCAATAGCGGGCTAAGAAAAACGTTTCAAAATTTAGGAGAAAAAAAGAACTGGCGAACCTTTATTCCGCCATTAGAGTATTGTACCGATAATGCCGGAATGATTGCCATTACTGCTTATTACAAATATCTCGACGGAGACTTTGCTGATTTGAGCAGTAGCCCTTCAGCAAGAGGAGAATGGTAAAATTTTGCCCAAACATTATTCTTAAAAATGGCAAATAATTACTTTAAGTTTAAACAGTTCATAATTTATCACGACGAGTGCGGTATGAAAGTTTGTACAGACGCTTGCATATTCGGCGCATGGGCCGCAGAGAAAATAAAAAATGAACTGTCAGCAACCCAGGTAGTTTTGGATATAGGAACTGGTTCCGGGTTGTTAAGTTTAATGCTTGCTCAAAAATCACAGGCAGTAATTGAAGCAATAGAAATTGATGAAGGCGCTTTTAAACAAGCTGGTGATAATTTTAAAAGATCTTTATGGAGTGAGCGCTTGCATATATTTCATGCAGATGCGAAATATTTTTCTTCTGAAAGAAAATATGATTTCATTATTTCTAATCCACCCTTTTACGAGAATGATCTTTTATCTTCCACAAAAAATAAAAATGTTGCAAGGCATGATGAAGGATTAAAATTTGACGAACTCATTTTAACGATTAAAAAAAATCTGCACACCCACGGCAGTTTTGCTCTTCTTCTTCCTTATCACCGCATTAATTATTTTGAGGATATTGCCGAAAAAAATCATTTCTTTTTAAAAGAAAAACTGCTGATAAAACCAACGCCTGCACATGATTTTTTTCGTGGCATTTTGTTGTTCACCCAAACAAAAACTTCTCCGCTTATTAATGAACTGATCATAAAAAATTACGAAGCCTATTCTGAAGACCTTGTTTGTTTAATGAAAGACTATTATCTTAATTTATAAATACAAGCCGAATTTTATGTTTGCGCATAATCTCTCATATACTCAAATGCAGAAGTTAATTCCCCATCCTTTACAATTGTAGCATTTATTATTGTGCCTGAATTGTTCGTTCTCAAATCATCCAAAACATATTTAATTATTTGCTCGCCAAAATACCTGGATGCATCCCTGGGTAATTCATTAGGTAAATTTCCCACCGCTATAATATCTACTGAATCTGGAAGGTAAGGTGCAGTTACAGACAGCCTGTTTTTATCAACGCCATATACAGGATTGCTGATGGTTCCATCGCCAATATTGCATGGCACAGAACCATTTCTATCATCGGAAATATCTGCTATAGTTACA
>JBDSFG010000342.1:0-26901 GCA_039919615.1 Ginsengibacter sp.
CAGGCAAAGGTTTCTGAAAGTATCTGTAATAGATAACAGTAACGATGCTCACTTAGACACTAATACACTGCAACAATTTTTGAAAAATTTAAAGGGCGAAGCTGCATGATTTGGGAGAAAAATACCAATCCTTTTGTTGGGCTTCGCCCGTTTGAAAGTGATGAGAGCCTCCTGTTTTTTGGCCGGCAGGAGCAAACATTGGAATTATTGCAGCGTCTTCATCAACACCATTTTGTTGCTGTGGTGGGAAGTTCGGGCAGTGGCAAATCTTCACTTATAAGAGCGGGTCTTATTCCTTCATTAAAAGCAGGTTATCTTGTCGATGACCTCGATCGTTGGGTGATTGCTATAATGAAGCCAGGACAGGGCGCCTTATATAATCTGGCGGAAGCCATTCTTAACCAACTTGAATTGGAAACAGATGTTTCATCTGTAACAGTCTTTTTAAAAAAAATAAAAGAACAAGGTGCTGATGCTGTAGTGGATAGCATAAAACATTTATGGAAAAAGAAAAATACTAATTTCTTTTTGCTGGTAGATCAGTTTGAAGAATTATTTCGTTTTTCGATGGAACAAAGCGACGTATCAAAAAAAGATGATGCTACTGACTTCGTAAATATTATACTGGAACTTTCAAGACAAACTGATTTACCTGTTTATGTGGTGATAACAATGCGAAGTGATTTTATAGGCGATTGTGCGCAATTTTATAGTTTGCCCGAAGCAATGAACCAGAGCCAATATCTTGTTCCCCGGTTAAACAGGGTGCAGCTTAAAAGTGCTATTGAAGGGCCTGTTAAGTTATATGGCGGTAAAATTAATGCTGCACTTACTTCCAGGTTATTGAATGATTCGGGAACCGTTAAGGATGAATTGCCTTTGCTGCAACATGCTCTAATGCGGGTATGGGATCATGAGATCAATCTGGATAAAAACGGCGAATTAGATTTAAAAGACTATGAAAGTATAGGCGGCATTGAAAAGGCGCTTTCAAATCATGCTGATGAAGCTTTAAGCGGGATGAGTGAAGAAGAATTAAGTCTTTCAAAAAAAATATTCCAGGCGCTTACTACAATTGACGAGAATGGACGCAAAATAAGAAGGCCGGTTCGTTTGAAAGAATTGGAAGAAATAACTAAAACAGGCAAAGAGGAGTTGCTTGCAATCATTAACCTTTTTATTGAAGATAAACGATCTTTTCTTGTTATAAACAGAACGGGTGAACAGGATGATTATGTAATTGATATCTCACATGAAAGTTTGATAAGGCAATGGTATACCTTAAATGGGTGGGTAGACGAAGAAGCCGAAGCCTCTAAAAATTATTTACGTTTAGTGGAATCATCAAACCTTTACCGGGATAAGAGAAAAGATTTCCTATCAGGAAGCGAACTTCAACTGGCACTTAAATGGTGTAGTGAATTTAAACCTGTACAGGTTTGGGCACAGAGATATAATAAAGATTTTGAAGGCAGCATGAGGTACCTGCAGGAAAGCGAAAAAGAATGTCTGGCAACGGAACACATGAGAAAAGTACGAAAACGAAATCAACTGATTTTTATAATTGGTTTTGTTGCATCGATAATTTTTGTGTTATTTTTTTATGGTATTGAAAGGGCTCAGTCTAATGCGAGGGAGGCAGAGCATTCCAGGCAACAGGCACATATTGCAGACAGCCTGAAGGCAATAGCAATAAAAACCAGGCAAGAGGCTGAAAAACAAAGAGACACGGCGCTATTTAATGTTCAGGTAGCCTTGCAGGAAAGGAGAAGAGCGGATAGCAGCGCTGCAATTGCAATACGTGCGCAGTACGAAGCCCTGCTCCTAAAGGGCAAAGCAGAAATTAGCGCTGCCGAGGCCAGAACACAAACTTTGCGTGCTAAAGACTTACTTGCAAGGGTGGGTGAACAAAAAGAAGCTTTTCGTTTAATTTCGTTAGCGAGGCAAAAAGTAAGCGAGGATCCTACCATAGCCCTGAGGATTGCAGAAGCGGCAATGAAAATTGACCCTGACCTTTTAATTTTTCAGGAAGCTCATCGGATTTATGAGCTGCAGGATTTTTATAAAACAATTGTAAAAAGCCAGGAAAGCGCTCAAATTATCAGCCAGGTAATTTCACGTGACGGAACTAAAATTCTTAATGGTTGCAATGATTCTAAAGCCAGGCTTTGGAATATAAACGGCACCCTGATAAAGGAGTTTACCGGGCATACGGGAGATGTTAATTGTGTAGTATTTTCATCGGATGAAAAGAAAATCCTTACTGGTTCATCAGATAACACAGCCCGGTTATGGGATATAAATGGAACTCCTTTACAGGAATTTAAAGGATATGGAAGCAGCATTTCCTCCGTTGATTTTTCCCCGGATGGCAAGATCATTTTTATAGGTTCCTTTGATGGAAAGGCGAGGTTGTTGAGAAGCATTGATGGTTCTCTTATAAAGGAGTTTGATGCACATAATAACGGTATTAGCTTTGCGGCTTTTTCGGCAGATGGTAAAAAACTTGTTACAAGTTCCTGGGATTCAACAGCTAAATTATGGGATACTGAAGGCACCTTGATAAAGGAGTTTAGGGGGCACAAGGCAAATGTGAATACCGTAGCTTTTTCGCCCGATGGAACAAAAATTCTTACCGGCTCATCAGATAAAACAGCACGTTTATGGAGTGTAGATGACACGCTTGTCACCGTATTTGAAGGACATACGGATTTTCTTGGGTCCGTAGCTTTCTCTTCCGATGGGCAAAAAATTCTTACGGGGTCTAATGATAAAACAGCCCGGTTATGGACTATTGATGGTCTTCTTCTGCAGAAGTTTACGGGGCATACTGATGTTGTAAATACTGTAGGTTTTTTGCCTGATGGAAACAGGATTCTTACCGGTTCGGTGGATTCAACTGCAAGAATTTGGAACATAGCGGGTGTGCCGCTTAAGGAGTTTAAAGGGCATACAGACTTTATTACCTCACTAGCTTTTTCTCCTGATGGAACCAAAGTTATTACAGGAGCCGGATACTATGATAAAACAGCCCGGCTATGGAGTATAAATGGTGTTCTTCTAAGAGACTTTAAAGGGCATGCCCTTAATATTACGTCAGTAGCTTTTTCTCCTGATGCAACCAAAGTGCTTACCGGCTCATCAGATAAAACCGCGAGAATATGGAATTTAGACGGTAGTTTATTTTTAGAACTTGAACATCCAGATGCTGTTACCTCAGTAGCTTTTTCTCCAGATGGAACCAAAGTGCTTACCGGGTCATCTGATAAAATAGCCAGACTATGGAATTTAGACAGCAGTTTGTTTTTAGAATTTAAAGGACATACGGATGTTATTACTTCTGTAGCTTTTTCATCGGATGGAAAAAAAATCCTTACAGGCTGCAGAGATAGTATAGCCCGGTTATGGCGATGGAATGTAAATGATACTGCTGTAAAGCAATTTAAAGGAAATATTAGTATTACCTCAGTAGGTTTTTCACGTGATGGCAAAACCATTCTTATCGGCACCAGAGATGGTACCACCAGGTTATCGAATATAGATGGTACGATACGCCAGGATTTTAAAGGCCAGCCTGGATTTATTAATTCTGTTGCATTTTCACCAGATGAGAAAAAAATTCTCGCCGGCTCAAGCTTATGGGACATAGACGGCTCTCTTTTATCTAATTTTCCAGGAGTTACCGTATCAGCTTTTTCCCCTGATGGCAAAACAATTCTTACTGGCTCTGATGATGGAATTGTGAGGTTGTGGAATACCCTAAAAACACTTGAAGACTTTCTAAAAAGTGATGAGATTGAAGCCTTGACTGAACAACAGAAAAAAGAATTTGGGATTATTAAGTAGAACTTTCAAATGATAATTCTATGGAAAGTAAGCGGGAAATTGGGGTATTGCAGTTAAAGTTTGGAAGGGGGTTAATGGCTAAAAGTTTTTTGTCTTTTTATTTTTTTCTCTTAGGTTTATTTCCCTTAATATGTGGCATAAATTTAAATTATGATAAAATTTCACGAGCTCAAAAACGGCGATTATGTGTTAGCAGAATATGATGGTAAAATATCTAATGGGGAGGTTGTAAACTTTAACCGGGATGAAAAAGAAGTTTGCGTAAATGATGGCGTGCAGGATTTTTGGTTTAAAGCAGATCAGTTAAAACCTTTGCCTTTGGATGAGGATGAGTTGATGAAATTAAATTTTCAAAAACACGACAATGAAGATGGTTCAGTGAAATATTTGAAAGGCGCGTTTAGAATTCTAATACCGGAAAAAAATAATTTTTCAAGGTTTGAAATTTGGTATCGTGATGAGAAAAGGCAAATTATGCATCCTATTGGGGTTCATGAGTTACAAAATCACTATCTTGATATGACGAAGGTTCATCTTACGGAAGAAGCTTTTTGATATTGGTTATTCATGATTATTTCTCCTCTCCGCGGATCTTATTTATCATATTACCGCTTTACCCCATCACTTTGAGAGGGTGAGTTGTTAAAAATTCATTGTTCATAAAATCGTATTCGGGTTTTTAAATACTCCTTTCTGTAATAATTGGTTATCAAAAATCAGAGTACTAAAAGGCAGGTTGATAAGTACAGCTTTTTTTTCAAAGTTTAAATAATAACTCATATCTTTGCGCTCCCAAAAACTTTATGGCTAAACAAGCATTGATTAAACAAGATGGTACAATCCTGGAAGCCTTATCCAATGCAATGTTCAGAGTGAAACTAGAAAATGGCCATGAAATATTGGCAACTATTTCCGGGAAAATGAGGATGCACTATATAAGAATATTGCCGGGAGATAAAGTTGGAGTGGAGATGAGTCCATACGATTTATCACGTGGAAGAATAATTTTTAGATATAAATAATCATAGAAAATAGTAATTAATAAAAATAGTCAGATGAAGGTAAAAGCGTCGATAAAAAAAAGAAGTGTTGACTGTAAAATTGTTCGCAGAAAAGGTGTTCTTTTTGTAATCAATAAGAAAAACCCGCGTTTTAAGCAACGCCAGGGATAACTCTAAAGTAATCGTAAAATATAAATCATAAATAAATTATGGCCCGTATTGCCGGTATAGATATACCAAAAAATAAAAGAGGTGAAGTTGGTTTAACTTATATATTTGGAATTGGTCGCTCAACCGCCCGTTATATTTTGGATAAGGCGGAGATAGGCTATGATAAAAAGGTAAATGAGTGGAATGATGATGAACAAACTGCCATACGTAATATTATAAGCGGCGAATTTAAAACTGAAGGAGCATTGCGCAGTGAAGTTCAGCTAAATATTAAGCGGTTATTGGATATAGCTTGCTATCGGGGATTAAGGCATCGTAAAGGTTTACCGCTTCGTGGTCAACGAACACGTACTAATAGTCGTACACGTAAGGGAAAGCGAAAAACAGTTGCGGGCAAAAAAAAGGCGCCTAAGAAATAAAACGCTATTCTTTAAAAGAGGATATGGAAAACAAACAGGCTTGTTTTTTTTGAATACCATACCAGATCTCTTAAGCCGGAAGGAGGGTGGATTCAACCTCAAATAGAGGGAATAAAAAAATTAAAAGATTACCTATCTACGTTATTATGGCAAAAGCAGTAAACGCTAAAGCAGCGTCAAAAAAAAGAGTTGTCAAAATTGATACTTATGGTGACGCTCATATCAATGCAAGTTTCAACAACATTATAATAAGTCTCACAAATAAACAAGGCGATGTTGTATCATGGTCATCTGCCGGTAAAATGGGTTTTAAAGGTTCAAAAAAGAACACCCCTTATGCCGCACAAATGGCAGCATCAGATGCGGCTAAAGTTGCCCTTGATGCTGGCATGAAGCGTTGCGATGTATTCGTAAAAGGCCCGGGTTCAGGCCGGGAAGGCGCAATCAGGGCATTATCCCAATCTGGTTTGGAGATAGCAATGATAAAAGATATTACACCTTTACCTCATAATGGTTGCAGGCCACCAAAAAAGAGGAGGGTTTAATAATTTATTAAGTACGACGAGAGAGGTATGATTTTTTGAACCTAACTCCTCACCTCGCCGCTTTAAGAATATTTAATAACAGGGTATAGCATTTATTTTAAAGATTTTTACTGATGCTGTACCGACACCAAAAAATCAATTAATAAAATATGGCTCGTTACACAGGACCTAAAACCAAAATCTCCAGAATTTTCGGAGAACCCATTACCGGTAATGGTAAATGGTTAACCAAAAACAGTAATCCTCCGGGAATGCATGGCGCCACCCGAAAGCGCAAAACCCTTGGGGAATATGCATTGCAGTTACGGGAAAAGCAAAAGGCCAAGTACACCTATGGTGTTTTGGAAAAACAGTTTCGTAACACATTTACCGAAGCGGCACGGCAAAAAGGCGTAACTGGCGAAAACTTAATCAGGTTATTGGAAGCTCGTCTAGACAATACTGTTTATCGAATGGGCATCGCACCAAGCCGCCAGGCCGCACGCCAATTAGTCTCTCATAAGCACATAACAGTTAATGAGGAAGTTGTTAATATTCCTTCATATACTTTAAAACCGGGTGACGTTATTGGCCTGAAGGAGAAAACTATGGATAATGCCTCTATAACCGGAAACCTAAGACCCAAAAACCCTAAATTTAACTGGATAGATTGGAGTGAGGGAGAAATGAAAGGAACTTTTATTGCTTATCCGGAACGAGAAAGTGTTCCTGAAAATATAAAAGAACAGTTGATTGTGGAGTTGTATAGTAAGTAGCAGTTTCTCTTTCCGCTGAAGGAGTTAAATCTAAAAATTTTTTAAATCAAAAAACAACAAAATAAAAAATGGCCATTTTAAATTTTGTAAAACCCGACAAAATCGTTCTGCAAAAAAGTACAGATTTTGAAGCACAATTTGAATTCCGTCCGTTAGAACCCGGATATGGTGTAACCATTGGTAATGCTCTTCGCAGGGTTTTACTTAACTCTTTGGAAGGTTACGCAATTATTGGTATTAATATCTCTGGGGCGGAGCATGAATTTGCTACACTCAAAGGCGTTACCGAAGATGTAACTGAAATAATTTTAAATCTTAAACAAGTCCGGTTTAAGAAAAAAGTTGACCATGAAATAGCAACTGAAAAAATTACTTTGTCGCTTAAAAACAAAACGGAGTTCATTTCAGGTATGATTGGGGAAGCATCTCCCTCGTTTGAAGTAATGAATCCTGAATTGCTGATATGTACAATGGACTCTTCTGCCAGGGTGGAGATAGAAATTACTGTTGGAAAAGGGCGGGGCTACGTTCCTGCTGAAGAAAACAAAGATAAGAGTACCCATTTTGGCTATATACCTGTTGATGCCATTTATACTCCGATAAAAAATGTAAAATACAGTATTGAAAATACTCGTGTTGAACAACGTACAGATTTCGAAAAATTGGTGATGGAAGTAAATACAGATGGTACAATTCATCCTGAAGACGCAGTTAAACAGGCCTCGAGAATTTTGATTCAACACCTGATGATCATAACAGATGAAAATATAACTTTTGATACAAGGGAAGATAAAAAAGAAGACCTGGTAGATGAACAGACTTTGCAATTACGTAAAGTACTAAAAACTCCTTTGGAAGATCTTGATCTTTCAGTAAGAGCATTTAACTGCCTTAAGGCTGCCAAAATAAATTCTTTAAGTGAATTAGTTCAGTATGAGCAGGAAGATCTTATGAAGTTTAGAAATTTTGGCCAAAAGTCTTTAAGTGAAATTGAACAGGTGTTAAATGAAAGAGGCTTAGGATTCGGTATGGATCTGGGAAAATTGAAATTAGATGATGAATAAAAGACGACCCCTCTAAATTTCGCCATAAGGAGGAGACTTCAGGAAAGTCTTTCTAAATATTGGTACTTTAATTGATAACTCTTCCATTTTGTTTAGAAATGGAACCTTCTGCAAATCCTGACACGGTGCAGAAGTTTAAAAATAAAAGTCATGCGCCACGGAGATAAAAATAATAATTTAAGCAGAACCGCAAGTCATAGAAAAGCGTTGCTAAGCAATCTTGCCTGCCAGTTATTTATGCATAAAAAAATTGTAACTACTCTTGCTAAGGCAAAAGCACTAAGACCTTATGCAGAACCATTGATTACAAAAGCAAAAGAAAACACCACCCACCAACGCAGAATAGTATTCAGCTATCTGCAGGATAAGGAAGCTATTAAAGAATTGTTTGATGTTATCAGCCCAAAAATTGCCAGCAGGCCTGGTGGATATACCCGTGTGATTAAATTAGGGAAAAGGGTAGGAGACAACGCAGAAGTTGCGATGATTGAATTGGTTGATTATAATGAGATTTACGGAAATGGTATAGGGCCAACGGAAGAAGCAACAGTGAAGAAAACTCGTCGTGCAGGCGGCACCCGTAAAAAAGCAGAAGCAGATACAACCCCAGCTACAACGGATACTAAGCCTGAGACGAAAGACAAGGAAAAAACAACATGGGAAGAAAAGGCAGAGGATAAATCAACTGCCGGGCCTTTGGGAATCGAAACTCCCGAAGAGGATGCTGCCAAATAAATTGAATTTATGTTGCTATACCGGATGCCCAGAGGCATCCTTTTTTTTGCCTGACATTTTAAAGTGGTAATACTTAATATAAGTGATTATGTCAGGTTTTAATAATAAGTATCATTTCATTTTGTTTCTTTGCAAAACGTTATAAAAAAATGAGTTTAAACAATTCTTCAAAAGATGCTATGCTGGTTTTAGAAGATGGTAATATATTTTATGGTAAGGCTTTTGGTAAGACTGGTACTACATCAGGTGAACTTTGTTTTAACACAGGGATGACGGGCTACCAGGAAGTTTTTACCGACCCTAGCTACTATGGACAGGTGGTTATTATGAACAATGTGCACGTAGGTAATTATGGGGTTAAAAAAGAAGATGTGGAAAGTAATTCTGTAAAAGTAAAGGGAATAATAGGCAGAAATCTGGAGCATCAGTATTCCCGGTTCCAGGCTAATAATTCCTTACAAAATTATTTTGAAGAACAGGGCATTGTTGCAATTGACGGAATTGATACACGGGCCCTTGTAACACATGTTCGTACACAGGGAGCTATGAATTGTATTATATCTTCAGAAGAATTTGATGCTGACAAGTTAAGAATTATTTTACAATCTGTGCCTTGTATGGGTGGTCTGGAGTTAGCATCAGTAGTTTCAACAAAGGAAAATTATACCTTAGGTGATAAAGAAAGTAAAATGCGGGTAGCTGTTTTGGATTATGGCATTAAGCAGAATATTTTAAATTGTTTACTTGAAAGAGGGGTGTATTTAAAAGTGTTTAATGCCAAAACAACTTTTGCAGAATTAGAAGAGTTTGAACCCGATGGATATTTCATAAGCAATGGGCCAGGCGACCCTCAGCCTATGGACTATGCGGTAAAAACTATTAAACAAATCTTGCATAAAAAGATGCCTTTTTTTGGGATATGCCTGGGGCAACAATTACTTGCACTTGCCAATGATATACCCACTTTTAAAATGCACCACGGACACCGCGGATTAAATCATCCCGTGAAAAATATTATTACAGGTAAGTGTGAGATCACTACGCAAAATCATGGATTTGGGGTAAACCCTGATGCAGTAAAAGCTGCTGATAATGTAGAAATAACGCACTTGAACCTCAATGATGGTTCAATTGAAGGAATACGTTTAAAAAACGCGCCGGCATTTTCTGTGCAATATCATCCTGAAGCCACGCCTGGCCCACATGACAGCAGGTATTTATTTGATGATTTTATAGCTATGATTAATAAAACGAAGTCAAATAATGAGTAGAAGCATACTCATTATTTGGATTGTTATTTGATAAAGAAATTACTAAAGAAAAAAATATTTATTGACCCAAAAAAAAGTTCTCCTAAAAGAAATAAAAAAGATGAAAATTTCTATTATTAACGGACCAAATTTAAACCTTGTTGGTACAAGGGAAACCGATATTTACGGCAGCGAAACCTTCGAACATTTTTTTGAAAAACTCAGGCGCAAATATGCCACGATAGATTTCGATTATTTTCAAAGTAACATTGAAGGGGAAATAGTAACTGAAATACAAAGAGCGGGTGAAAAAATGGATGGGATTATTTTAAATGCCGGCGGATATACTCATACTTCCGTGGCAATAGGCGATGCCATAGCTGGAGTTAAGGCGCCAGTGGTTGAAGTACACATTTCTAATTTAAATGCAAGAGAAGAATTTAGAATGATCAATCATATATCGGCAAAATGCAAAGGCTCTGTTACGGGTCTTGGTTTAAAAGGCTATTCCCTGGCCGTTGAGTATTTTGTTAAATGAATATTTATTTCTCATGGGAAGCAATTTTATTTCCACCAAGATCAGCATTTATCCCTTCTTTATAAGTTATAAAATTTAACCCCTTTTTTTTTGCTTCGGAGTTTTTAAAAGCGAATGTGCAATCTTTAAACGCTATACCTTTTATAAAACCTAGTAATACTTTATTTGAATCAGAAGCATCATTTATTTGAAATAAACAATTTTTAAATTTATACTTTTCTTCGGCTGTAGTTTTAGCATCCAGGGATATCCAAAATAGTCTTTTCTTATTTGCAATAAATTTGCAATCGCTAAAAGAGACTCTTTTGGCATTAATGCTTTCAATCAGATAGTTGCCAAAGAGTTCCTTACCCTTGTAAGGTTTATCTTCAAAAATGCAGTTAATAAATTTTGTAGCATTTTTCTCATCTGGCGAGTTATAGCCATGTATAAATCCGCCATATATATTACATCCGATAAAAGTAAATCCTGGCCTGGTAATCCATAGGGCCCGGGTAGTTACTCCCCAAAATGTACAGTTCGTAAATGTGCAATCACTGCTGTTTCCGGCCTCGGCAACTACTCCTAAGCCAGTATTATTTATAAACGCACAATTGGAGAAGTTTCCATTTTTTATTGGCCCAACTTCAGCTTCTATATCAACACCTGCACCGGGTGCCGAAGAGAAGGCCGCCTTACCGGTATTATTAAACTTGCAATTTTTCACGAGGAGATCATTGCCTCCTATCCATGAAAGACCCTGGCGGGAATTATATTCGAAAGCGCTGTTCAATATCCGTACACTGTCTTTTAGGAGGTTTATTTTATTGGAAACACAAATTCCATCAAGGGCCATATGATGAACAATGAGGTTACAGATAGTGACATTCATACTGTTTTTTATAAAAATTCCGTAGTGAGGAAGCTGTCTTCCACCACTATTAAAAAAGCCGCCGATAACCTGGCTATTATTATTGCCATCTATAGTTAAATTTACCACTGAAACCTCGCTACAGTTGTCAAAAAAAATGCAACTCCCAATAACCGCTGCATAACTGTTATCAAGAAATGAATTATTTGTATGCTCATAAGGCAGGCCTGTGTTTGGAAAAAAAGCGCCAAATCGTAAACTATCTTTATATTTTAAAATTGATTTAGCTGTTCCTGTTATTTGTAAATTTTTTACGTTCGCAAAATGCAAAACATCCTCTCCTTCATAGGCTGGCTTATTTAGTTTTCCACCTGTAAAAGTTTGCTTACCTATTATATAAATGCCTTTTGAAATAATGAGTTTACCAATGCCACCGCGATCATTAAAATAAGCCGCCGCTTTTTGAAACGCTTTATGATCATTTGTTTTGCCATCTCCTTTAGCACCAAATGACTTAATGTCTTTTACTATATACTCCTGCGTAAATGCAACGCCGGGAAAAATAATTATGGTAATAGAAATAAAACAGCAGGTAAAAAACTTCATACTTAGTTAAATCATTCTTTATTGAATAAATTATACAGATTTAAAGCAAGTTCAATGCCTGCTTTGTAGCAAGCTGCAATCTTAAGAAATTATGCAGGAGAATAGAAGTAGATTTATAATTTAAGTAACAGCGCAGGTATTTAAATGTGGTAGCACATCAGGGCTTTAGTTTTCTGGTTAAACTATTTACTTCTTTTTTAAATTTATCCAGTTCTGCGAGCTGCTGCTGAATAAAAGTATTATCCTCAAATTTGCCAACTACTTTATCCATTTCGGCTTTTGTATCGTACACCATTTTTCTAAAAGGGTTTTTGTAATCTTTTTCTCTCGATTCGTAAATACCTTTACATATCCACTCCTGCGTAGCAACGGTTTTTTGCATTATTGATTTAAAAACTTCAAGCGTAAATTGTTTGGTAGTTATATTTAAGCTCTCCATAAGCGCCGTATAAGCATGACTTAATTTATCTGCTGTGTATTTAGCGCCGATCTTTTTGTATGTATCGTGAAGCTGAGGCCAGCTCTGTATCTTATTAGATTTTATATCCCTCTTTAGCTTTTCTACATCAGTTGTAGTCATTAACTGCCCACCTATATTAAGCCATTCGGTCCTTTGTACTTTAGTGGAAAGACTTTTTTTTATTTCATCAATAGAAGTAAAATTATTGGCTTTAATATGCAGTAATAATTGCCTGGTGCCATAATAAATAATAAGCTCTTTAAATAATTTTACTGCCTCAGGTAATTTTGTTATCAGCGTTTTACGATGACTGTTTTCAAATCCATCAACATAATAATTCCCTTCTTCATCTGCTGAAAGGGATGATAATAGTTTTATAGAACTAAACAATTCATTTATAGTATCCGGTGCTAAGTAATCGTATTCAATGGTTTGTGTTTTAGTTATTCGCTTATCACGGTCATTATACTTCCACGTGTTTCTTGAAAGGGCATACATATTATACATGAACCAATAACCCGGCATTATCACCAGTTGATCGTTTGCCATGTCATTGATGATCAAACTAAATGGTATAGGTATATCTAACTCTGAAGGAAAGTCTCCTTTAGACAGAATAGTGAACGAGGCAAACCTGGAATTGTGTTTCAAGCTTACACATAAAGCCGGCCAAAAGCCACGCCCTGCAACTAATTCACCATCTGCACTCCGGCTGTTATGATTACTGCCTATAGTTGCTCCTGCAGCAATATTGCTTTGCCCCATTATAAGTGAGGCGCACAAAAAAGAATTATTATGATGTTGTTCATGTGCCGGAAAAATAAGAGAATTCAGCACTTCGCAACAGGAGATAGTAGAGTTGTTGCCAAGATAAGAATTGATAAGCCTGGCCCCATACTTCAATTGGGAATGGGATGACATTACAAAGCGGACAGCCTTTGCACCATAAAAAACCCTGCAGCCATACCCGACAATTCCGTTTACAATTTCACAGCCTTCGCCTATTTGTGATGATCTTTCTGCATCGCTGTTGATGGTTAGGTTTTTTAATTTATTTGCGCCTTTTAAATAAGCATCAGTGCCAATACATACGTCTTTTATAATTTTACAACTTTTAATTATGGTCCTGTCACCAACCGTGCCATAGTAACCACGTCGTTTATCAAATAGCTTTTCAGTAAGTTCTGTAAATCTTTTTAATAAAACTTCATCGTTCCTGTATTTACTCCACAGGTATGCATCTCCGGGCAACATCTGGTCAAAAGGAATTACGCTTCTTCCGCCATTCTCATTCCTTAGCTCCATCCATATTCTTGTTTTTTCACTTTCACCATCTTTTAAAATACCGTTGCCAAATTTTGCGTAATCTGTAGTGGCAAGCTCGTTTACATTAGCTATCATTACTTCGTTGCCGATAATATAATGGCTTAAATAAGCCGCATTTTCAATGCACACATTGTTGCCAAAGTCGCAACTGATTATTGTGCTGTTGTAAAATCCCACAGGCATTCTCAGGTTATTAAATTCTAGATAAAACTGTTCCAGTTTACCAATTCTTATCAATCCAAAAAATTTACAGTTTCTTACAAGTCCCGGATCAAATACATCAGAAACAAAAATTTTATTCCAATCATCAGAGCTGTTACCATTAGTAATCAATATCTCTCTTTCAAAACTGCTTAATTGCCGGTAAGAAATTTGATTTTTGTTCTGGAGATTACGCAGATAATATTCATCTTTCCCGTGAGGCAAATATTTTGCATCAATAAACCCATAACCTAAATTTTTTACCGGATGCTGAGTAATTATATTCATATTGCCCTATCTCCCCGGAGGGAATTGTTTTGTATGTAAGATATAATTTTAGCGCTCATTAAGGTAGTGTTATTCTTTAATCCCCTTTAAATAAAACCCCTTTTATTCCACGGTAACTGATTTTGCAAGATTGCGGGGTTTATCAACATCCAGGCCTTTTGCTACGCCGATATAATAAGAAAGAAGTTGTAATGGAATTGTGCTTAGCATAGGAGCAACAATTTCGTCTGCAAGTGGTACTGCAAATACATCGTCTGCCATTGCGGGTATAGTTTCATCACCTTCGGTTATTATAGCTATCACCTTCCCTTTCCTTGCTTTTATTTCCTGGATGTTGCTTACAATTTTATTATGATAATCATCTTTTGTTGCTACAAATATTACAGGTAAATTTTCATCAACAAGCGCTATAGGCCCATGCTTCATTTCAGCAGCAGGATAACCTTCGGCATGTATGTAAGAAATTTCTTTCAGTTTCAAAGCTCCTTCCAGGGCCACGGGAAAATTATAGCCACGCCCCAGGTACAATGCATCATACGAGCCTTTATATTTTTCAGCAAGTGTTTTTATTTCTTCAGCGTTCTTTAAAACTGCATCAACTTTTTCAGGAATATCTTCCAGCTCAAATAATAATTTTGAATATCTCTCCGGAGTAATGCTTTCTTTTTCTTTGGCAATTTTTAAAGCTATCATAGTTAATACAGCAAGCTGGGCAGTAAAGGCTTTTGTAGATGCTACGCCAATTTCAGGCCCGGCATGTGTATAAGCGCCGGCATGTGAAGCGCGGGCAATTGACGAACCAACAACGTTTACAATCCCAAAAATAATAGCTCCCTGCTCTTTCGCTTTGTCAATGGCTACCAAGGTATCGGCAGTTTCTCCGCTTTGAGAAACAGCTATAATAATATCCCCCTTATTTATTACAGGATTGCGATACCGAAACTCTGAGGCATATTCTACCTCTACGGGAATGCGGCACAATTCTTCAATAATATATTCAGCGAGCAAACCTGCATGCCAACTGGTACCACAGGCTATTATTATTATCCTGTTAGCCGTTTTCAATTCTTCAATATAACTGTGAACACCGCTCATGGTAATAGTGCCGGCACTTGCATCTAATCTTCCGCGTAAGCAATCATAAATAGTATGCGGTTGTTCAAAAATTTCTTTTAACATAAAATGATCGTATCCGCCTTTTTCAATTGCTGCAAGTTCCATATCCAGTTTAGTGATGTATGGTGTTTGCCTTTCATTGCCAAGATTTTTAAGGATAAGCTCATCTGCCTTTATTATAGCTATTTCATAATCATTTACATACACAACTTCTTTAGTGTACTCCAGCATTGGTGTTGCATCTGAGCCTAAAAAATGTTCTCCTTTGCCAATGCCAATTACCAAAGGGCTGCCTTTTCTTGCTGCGATTATCGTATCAGGATTATCCTGGTCCAGTAACAAAATTACATAGGCGCCGGAAACCCTTTTTAATGCAATACGCAAAGCCTCTTCAAGGCTGCATTGATTATTATTTTGAATTTCTTCTATAAAATTCAGCAACACTTCCGTATCAGTATCACTGTTGAAATGATAATTTTTACTAAGTAAATCTTGTTTTAGCTGGTTGTAATTTTCAATGATGCCATTGTGGATCATGGCTAATTTTCCGGATGCACTCTGGTGAGGATGAGCATTGCGGTCACTGGGTTCACCATGGGTTGCCCAGCGTGTATGGCCTATACCTATATGGGCGGTTAAATCTTTCCCTAATAAAGATTCTTCAAGCTCTGCTACCTTTCCTTTTTTCTTAAACACCTGCAGGTTATGATTTATCAAAGCCACGCCTGTGCTGTCATAGCCACGATATTCCTGGCGTTTGAGTCCTGTGATAATTATCGGATAAGCCTGCCGTGGTCCGATGTAACCTACAATTCCACACATAATTAATTATTTTAAGGGTTAAGTATCAGGTTTCAGGTATCAGGTTTCAGGTATCAGGTATCAGGTATCAGGTTTCAGCTACCAGCGTTCAACCCATAACCGCAACTATCAGTTAGCAAGCCTTTAGCCATCAACCAGCACCATCAACCGTCCTCTAAAGCATTACTCCTTTCATAAAGAATAAGGCTACATTAAAATATATTATCAGCCCGGTAACATCTACCAATGTAGCAACAAATGGAGCCGACGAAGACGCAGGATCAGCTCCTAACTTTTTTAATAATATGGGAAGCATACTTCCGGTAAGCGAGCCCCACAGCACAACTCCTACCAGGGAAAAGCTTACAGTTAGTGCAATTAATAACCAGTGAATACCGTAAAGATCTTTAAATATGCCATGATGCATTAACGTATGCCATGTGAGAATTCTTATAAAACCAATAGACCCTAAGATTAGGCCCAGTACCAGTCCTGAAAAAATTTCACGCCTCATCACACGCCACCAGTCTGTAAGCGCCACTTCTCCTAAAGCCATTGCCTGTATAATTAATGTAGAAGCCTGTGATCCGCTATTGCCCCCACTTGACATAATGAGCGGGATAAAGTTTGTTAAGATGAGCACCTTAGCTAATTCATCATTATAGTATGCCATTGCAGTAGCAGTGAGCATTTCACTGAAAAATAATATAATAAGCCAGCCAACTCTTTTTTTAATAAGACTTAAAAATGGTGTTTCTAAATAAGGTTGATCCAGGGCTTCAGCACCACCAATCTTTTGAATATCCTCACTAAATTCTTCATTGGTTACCCAAAGCACATCGTCAATAGTTACGATGCCTAATAAAACATTGTAATCATCCACTACCGGCAAGGCCACACGATTGTTCATTTTAAATACTTCGTTGGCTACTTCCTGGTCATTGTGAACGTTTAGGGATATTACTCTTTCGTCCATAAGCTCTGAAACTTTTTCCTGTGGTTTTGCCAGTATAAATTCCCTGATCCTGATATCATCAAGCAATTCGCCCTTATGATCTATTACGTAAATAACATCTATAGTTTCACTATTCTTGCCTACTCTTCTTATCGTTTCTAAAACCTCTGCCACGGTATTATTTTCATATACATAAACATAATCGGGTGTCATTAATCTTCCCACACTGTTTTCAGGATAGCCTAATAATGAAAGCGTTTTTTTCCGTTCTTCCGGGTGTAAAGTTTTAATTAGCTCTCTCACAACTTCGTTGGGAAGATCTTCAAGAAATGAAGTTCTGTCATCTGGTGGCAATTCATTAAGAAGTTCGGCCATTTTAGACGGAGCCAGTGCTTTGATAATATTTTTTTGAGTAGGATGTTCTAAAATTTTAAATAACCCTGAAGCCCTGTGGATAGACAGATGTGTGATAATGTAGCTTTCCTCCTCCTCATTATTATATATCAATTCTGCAACGTCACTTATGTTTTGTTCATCAAGAAACTCCTTCATGGCTTTCTCATCATTAGCTGCCAGCAATTCCTCAAACTCTTTCTGAAGTGATATATTTTCTGTTTCGATTGACATATTTAGTACTTACCCAATGGATTTTAAATTATTTTGTAAATTAAATTATTTTAATTTACCCGCCTGTTATAAAATGATAAAATCGTATTTATATGTTGCTATCGCACCTGGCAAGGGGCGTGCAGTGTTCACTAATCAAAAAATTGATGCTGATATGGTAATAGAAGAATCGCCGGTAATTGTATTGAGGAAAGGAGACAGGCAACATCTTGATAAAACTCTACTGCACGATTATATCTTTGAATGGGGAATTAAAAAAGACAGGTGCTGTATGGCCTTAGGATATTTATCAATTTACAATCACAGTTATAAAAGCAACTGTGAATACTTTATGAATTTTGAAGAAGAAAGGATACAAATAAAAACAGTAAGAGTAATTGAAAAAGAAGAGGAGCTTACTATTAATTATAGCGGCGATTGGAATAATAGTAAGAAGGTGTGGTTTGATGTGAAGTAGATCTAACTATAAGGTTTTACGAAATGTTCTGCTTAAATTACTTTAATAATTATTTTATGAAAAGAAATACCCTGTTGACTACTATTTTTCTTGCCATCGTAGTTTACTCTAACACAATTTCTGCACAGGTAACCATAGAAAATCTTCTGTCAGTACCCTTTCCAACTGAGCTTAAAAGTTCTGAGAATGGCAAACATATAGCATGGGTATTTAATGATAAGGGGGTAAGAAATTTATTTATGGCGGATGCTCCTGATTTTAAACCCCGTAAGCTAACTGATAATAAAACTGATAATGGTATTGACATTAGCTCAGTCCGCTTTACGCCTGATGGAAATGCAATTTTATTTACAGAAGGTAATGCCTGCAATAGTAACGGAGAAGCTGCCAATCCTGCGTTATTGCAAAGCACAACGGAACTTACGGTGTGGATGATAGGTAATGATGGGAAAAATTTAAAAAAAATTGGAACTGGCGACGCTGCGATCACCTCGCCTAAAAATAAAGATGTTGTCTTTCTTTCAAACGGCCAAATCTGGTCAGCATCAATAGATTCTGCTAAGCCTGCAGAAAAATTAATCAGAACACGCGGAAGTATTACAGACCTGCGTTGGTCAGGAGATGGCAATAAACTTGCCTTTATCAGTGATCGGGGCGATCATTCTTTTCTTGGTATATATGATCTGATAAATAAAACAGTCAGCTATCCGGATCCATCGGTTGATAAAGATGCAGAACCCGCCTGGTCACCTGATGGAAACATGATTGCATTCATTCGTATGCCCAATACTAAAGACAGGCTGCCTTTTACTGAAAAGCGTACTGGAAGCCCATGGAGCATTCGTTTATTAAATGTTGTTACCGGCATATCAAAACAAATTTGGAAAGCACAGGCAGGCCAGGGAAGTGTACTGTTTGGAGAGCTGCCCGTAGTAGATAATTTGCTTTTGTGGAGTGCTGGTGGGGAATTAATTTTCCCTTCTGAAAAAGACGGCTGGGTGCATTTGTATTCTTTGAACATTCAGAATGGGAATATACGTTTGCTTACGCCAGGAGATGGCGAAGTAGAAAATGTTGTATTGAGCCTGGATAAAAAGGAAATTATCTATACAACAAATATCAGCGACATTCATCGCCGGCATATTTGGAAAGTGAATATAAGCAACGGTAAACCAGTTCAAGTTTCAAAAGGGAATGGGATAGAATGGTCGCCTTGCGTTACACAAAATGGAATAGCCATATTGCGTTCTACTGCAACTGCACCCGGGTATCCTTATATCATTAAAGCTGACGGAAGTTTAAACATGATTGCAGCGGAGTTATTCCCAGCCTCGTTTCCTGAAAAATTATTAGTCATTCCTTCGGATGTAACATTTAAAGCAAAGGATGGAATGTTAATTCACGGCCAGATTTTTTTGCCGCCGGATTATCAGCCTAATAAAAAATATCCGGCCTTACTTTTCTTTCATGGAGGCTCCAGACGGCAGATGCTGCTTGGCTTTCATTACATGGATTATTATTCCCATGATTATGCAATGAACCAGTATAATGCCTTGAACGGATATATAGTTCTTTCAGTAAATTATCGCAGTGGTATTGGTTATGGTTTAAATTTTCGTGAAGCGCTGCATTATGGAGCAAACGGAGGCAGTGAATACAAGGATGTGATAGGTGCCGGTTTGTATATAAAAAGCAGACCCGATGTTGATGCTACAAAAATCGGGTTGTGGGGAGGCTCTTACGGCGGTTATCTCACGGCAATGGGCCTTGCAAATAACTCTGATATATTTGCCTGTGGCATTGATATACATGGTGTGCATGACTGGAGCGAAGAACTGAAAAACTGGGTTGCTGGTTATGACCCCTCCATCCGTGCAGAATTTGCAAAAATTGCATTTGCATCCTCACCCGTTAATTTTTTAAAAGGCTGGAGATCACCTGTACTATTTATTCATGGAGATGATGATCGCAATGTTCCATTTAATCAAACTGTGAACCTGGTTGAAAAACTGCGGCAGCAGAATGTATATTTTGAACAATTAATATTTCCTGATGAAGTCCATATGTTTCTTTTGCATAGTAACTGGTTAAAGGCATATCATGCAAGCGATGACTTTTTTAAAAGGCAACTTAGAAAGTAGCACTTCTCTTTCTTAGAGCAACATTATTTTTGTTTAAACTTTTTTATTATGGCTACCAACATTAACTGGGCAGAAGCTATTAAGCCACTGCTTAAAGCATATAAAGGCAAAAATCATCCATTGGAGTATAAAAATATTTACCAGCTCTTAGTCATGGTAATTTTGTCGGCGCAGGACTCTGACCGGAATATTAATAAGATCGCACCAAAATTGTTTGAAACCTTTCCTGACATGGAAACGCTTTCTAATGCTAATACTGACGCATTAACCCCGTTTATCACTGGTGTAAGAAATTTTGGCAATAAAGCTAAATGGCTTATTGATCTTTCGCAAAAAGTAAAAAAAGATAAAAACATTCCATTAACTATTGAAGAGCTAACTGCATTGCCGGGCATCGGCAGAAAATCTGCAAATGTTATAAAACGTGAGGCAGGCGCTCCGGCTGAAGGCGTAATAGTTGATCTGCATGTGGTAAGAGTTGCTCCGCGATTAGGCATTGCTACAGGCGCAGACCCAAAGAAAATTGAAAAGCAAATTATGGATATACTTCCTTTGAAGGAATGGGATGCAGGAATGGCAATGTCATTTCATGGAAGGGAAATTTGCAGGCCTCAGCCTAAATGTGACATTTGTATAATGAAAGGTGTTTGCGCTTATTTTAATGAATTGAAACATGGCAAAGCCTTAGTTCATGCTTAAAAAAAAATAATGCTGCAAACTAATTTGGTATAAATGATTAAAGCGAATTCTATAAACGAAGTAATTACCAACCTTGATAAGGTTATTGAATGGAGTAAGATAGAACAAAGCAGGATTGGATATTTTGCTGTACTATATCGTAGAATGACTGTGGCCGTGCAGCAGGGAATTGTGAGTAAGGCCTTTGAAGATGGCGAAAGAATGGAAAAACTCGATGTTATTTTTGCGAATCGCTATTTGCAGGCATGGGATGCTTATATACATAAACAAAAATGTTCAAGTGCGTGGTGCGCTGTTTTTGATGCATGTAATACTGATGATCTTGTGGTATTGCAACATCTTATTCTTGGCATTAATACGCACATAAATTTAGACCTTGCAATTGCTGCAGCAGAAACATGTCCCGGGGGAAAAATTTATGGTCTGCAAAATGATTTTGAAAAAATAAATGTGGTAATATCATCACTTATGCAAACTGTGCAGGTTAGTTTATGTAAAGTTTGGTTTCCTTTAAAAATATTCCTTATGATTATGCGTAACCGCCAGGATGCTGTGATAAATTTTAGTATTGGTAAAGCCAGAACAGCTTCGTGGGCAAACGCTGTTGCCCTTGCACTGGTACAAGGGCAGGCACATGATAATTACATTGGCATTATTGATAATACTGTGGTGCGAATTTGTAAGCGCATTGTAAGACCAGCATTTATGACCCGGCTATTATTAAAACCGGTATTGATGATGGAGAGTAATAATGTTGACCAAATTATTGATACATTGCGGGAATAAAAAAAGCAAAATTTGAGTTTCACTTTTTATTAAGATTAATGCTCATTTACTTCTGTAATTTTTTTTTGAACTCTCTTCTTATAATATTTAATGCACCTCCAGCTTTAAACCATTCAATTTGTTGCTCATTATAAGAGTGGTTTGCAATAACTGTATCTGATGTGCCGTCTGCATGATTTAGATGAATGATGAGTGGCTTGTTTACACTAAAAGACATCAATCCATCTATATCAATCAGATCATCTTCTGCTACCTTATCATAATCTTCTTTGGTATTAAAAGTTAAGCCCAGCATGCCTTGCTTTTTTAAGTTAGTTTCATGAATGCGTGCAAAAGACTTTACCAGTACCGCTCTTACACCAAGATGCCTGGGTTCCATAGCAGCATGTTCTCTTGATGAACCTTCTCCATAATTTTCATCACCCACTATAATTGACCCAATGCCCGCAGCTTTATATGCCCGCTGTGTATCGGGCAAGGGGCCGTATTCTCCGGTAAGCTGATTTTTTACAAGGTTAGTTTTTTCATTATAAAAATTAACAGCACCTATTAATAAGTTGTTGCTGATATTATCTAAATGTCCCCGGAATTTTAACCATGGGCCAGCCATAGAAATATGATCTGTGGTACACTTGCCTTTGGCTTTAATTAATAATCTTAAGCCTTTTAAATCTGTGCCTTCCCATGCAGGAAATGGATCTAATATTTGCAGGCGTTTGCTTTCAGCATCCACAACTATTTGAACCCCGCTTCCATCGGCAGCCGGAGACTGGTACCCTGCATCTTCAACAGAATAACCATTAGGAGGTAATTCAAATCCATCCGGAGGATCAAGCTTTACCTGCTCACCTTTATCGTTTGTAAGTGTATCGGTAATTGGGTTAAAGCCAAGGTCGCCTGAAAATGCAATAGCTGTTATCAATTCAGGAGAACCAACAAAAGCATATGTATTGGGATTTCCATCATTTCGTTTGGCAAAGTTTCTGTTGAAGGAATGAACGATGGTATTTTTTTGCTGTTTTTCAGCCCCTATTCTATCCCACATTCCTATACACGGGCCACAGGCATTAGCAAAAACAACAGCGCCAATATTATCAAATTCCTGTAAATATCCATCTCTCTCCACTGTATATCTAACCAACTCAGAGCCTGGATTAATAGTGAATTCCGTTTTTAATTTAAGTCCTTTTTTTGCGGCCTGCTTTACCACACTTACTGACCTTGAAATATCCTCATAAGAGGAATTTGTACAACTTCCCAATAAACTAACCTCTACATTAAGAGGCCAGCCGTTAGTTTTAGCTGCTTCTTTCATTTTAGAAACTGGTGTGGCAAGATCTGGCGTAAAAGGCCCATTAAGATGGGGTTCCAATTCATCCAGGTTTATTTCAATAACCTGGTCAAAATATTTTTCTGGTTCAGCGTATACCTCAGGGTCGGCTGTCAGGTGTTCTTTAATAATATTTGCAGCATCAGCAATTTCACTTCTGCCCGTAGCTCTTAAATATCTTTCCATACTTTCATCATATCCAAAAGTAGAAGTGGTAGCACCTATCTCTGCACCCATATTGCAAATAGTGCCTTTACCGGTACAACTGAGGGAGAGCGCCCCTTCACCGAAATATTCAACTACGGCACCTGTGCCACCCTTTACAGTTAATATTCCTGCTACTTTTAAAATTATATCTTTGGGAGCCGTCCAGCCATTTAACTTACCTGTTAACTTAACTCCAATCAGTTTTGGAAATTTTAATTCCCAGGGCAGGCCCGCCATTACATCACATGCGTCAGCACCGCCTACTCCAATTGCTATCATTCCCAAACCACCTGCATTTACGGTGTGGCTATCTGTGCCTATCATCATTCCCCCGGGGAAAGCATAATTTTCCAATACCACCTGGTGAATAATTCCGGCCCCGGGCTTCCAAAAACCTAAGCCATATTTGTTACATACCGATGCTAAAAAATCATATACTTCACTGCTCTCGTGTACTGCCCTGTCCAAATCTATTTTACTATTTTCTTTTGCCATTATTAAATGATCGCAATGAACAGTGGATGGTACAGCCACCTTGTCTCTGCCCGCCTGCATAAATTGCAATAATGCCATTTGTGCTGTAGCATCCTGCATGGTAACACGATCCGGTGCAAAATCCACATAGCTTTTGCCCCTTTCGTATGGGGTTGTTGCGTTGGTTTTCCAAAGATGAGTATATAAAATTTTTTCGGTAAGAGTTAATGGTTTGCCTATTGCTTCACGTGCTGATTTAATTTTATCAGCAAAGCCGGCATACATATTTTTAATCATGTCAATATCAAATACCATTGTGTATATTATTTAGATTTTTTAAAAGGGATACTCACTAAATGCAAATTTACTTAAAATCAATGAGGGGATTTATCTCATGATACTCAAATATGAATATTTGTAGTTTATTATAATGAAATATTTTAAATTAGCATGATGAAGAGATTTAAACACTTTATTGAATGGCAGATTTTTGGGGTTTGCAGTGATATTGGAGAGAAAATGGGAATTGCCACTTCAGTTATTCGAAGGTATTTTATTTATATTTCCTTTCTAACAATGGGTTCTCCTGTTATCGTATATTTATTTATTGCTTTTTGGGTGAACGTAAAAAATTATATTCAAATTTCCCGGCGTAACCCCCTGAAGTATCTTTAATCATTGACAGGATTACGTTCCCGGTTATCTTATAATACTTATGTATGTAGGGGTTATGTAGAAATGCGTTGGTTTATATTAATTAAAACATACCAACCAAAGCAATTTAATAATAGATTTTGCGGCCAAAAGGGTAATATCAAAGAAGGATTTTTTTATCGTACCACCACATATCGGAGATGAATATTTTCTAAATATACCATTCTATCAAATTGTTTGCAATGTTTAATTACCGATTTGAATGATGCAGAGAATGCAGATGCGACTTTAAAAAAAATTTAAAGTTTAAAGCGGGCAGCTACAATTTTATAGCTTTTGATGTTGAATAAAGGAGGCTATGCAATAAGATAGTGAAGCATGTGAGCATTGGTAAAACCCGCAACATTACCATTCAGAAACTTGCCATGATGATGGTTGAAATGTGTAAATGAAATTGTGTTTCAAGCTTAATATTTTTAAGGAGAAGGCTAAAAAAAAATTCGATCGCTGAAATTAAACGCTTAATAACAGTAGAATCATATATGGTTAATAATTTTAAAATGCCGCCACCATCCATATCTTTTCTTAGCAGGATAGCAGGTATGAGTACTACTTCTTTCAAAAATAAATTTAAAAAAATGTATCGCAGTTTGTTATATGAATATTTTCAAAAAGGCAAGATGCTGCGTGCAAATTTTTTTAATGCTTACCAATAAATATTCAATAAACGAAACAAGCTCTCAGTTCAACTATTGCAATCTTAGCAATTTTAGCATTGCTTTTAAAAAAGAATTTGAACACCTGCCCCGCCACTTTTTATTGAGTTTGACCAAATTGTAACAACATTAATCACTCCGGATTTATTAGGTATCTATATTTTTACGAAGCGCCACGCTCCTTCATAAAATACCTTCGGTTGTTAATTCATAGCACATTTTTTCTTACATTTGTCATAGATACCCCCCGCTTTACATCCATATTTTCACTAGGTAGATTATATTATTGTAGTACGAGAAATTATAGGAGCATCGTGATCTCTTGATATATTGCTAACCTAGGAACGAGGCTTTGGTTTAATAATCATTATCTGTTTTTGCTGATTTTGCAGAAGGCTTTTTAAGTTTATCATCAGCAGGTTTGGGGATTATTGTTGCTGGTAATTTATTTTTCTTATCAGTACCATTATTTTTATCGGCGGCATTATCTGCACCAATAGTTTCGGCTGGTTGCATTATATCTTTGTATTCATCTTTTGCAGGCGCATTTAGTCCCTTTGGTTTTCCGAATTCAGATTCCACAGGAGAACTTAGTTCACTGCCTTCGTAATCTCCTGCATTTCCATTTCCCTGATCTTCTGTAAAATCTGATCCGTCGCCTTTTTGTATTATATCAGAAAAATTTTTATCGGCATAAATGGGATTATTGTCAAGCTCTGCAGGCTTTTGAAACGCTGCCTTAGGATCAATTTCTAATCTTTTATCAGCATATACTTTTTGCATAAAGTATGCCCATTCAGGCATGGCCATTTCATTACCACCGTTAGTCCACCTGATCTTTAAAAACGGATCGTCACAGCCTACCCATCCGCCGGCCAGCAGTTGGGGAGTATATCCAATAAACCATCCGTCGGTATTGTCATTCGTGGTGCCTGTTTTCCCTCCCATAGCACTATTTATTCCAAAACGGCCACGCATTGAATGGCCTGTACCGAAGTCCATTACTCCCTCCATCATTTTGTACATGGTATAGGCATCGGATTCACTTATCACCTGTTTACTTTCAGCCTGAAATGTTTCCAGCACATTTCCATTTTTATCTTCAATACGGCTTATTATAATTGGTTCAGTATTAAAACCGCGGTTGGGGAACATGGTATATGCACGCAGCATTTCAATGAGTGTTAGATCAGCGGATCCTAATGCAATAGAAGGCACAACCGGTATACTGCTGCTGATGCCGCATGTATGTGCAAACTCCGCGGTTTTTTTTGGGCCTATCCTGCTCATTAAATCATACGCTCCGGAATTTAGCGATTTAGCCAGGCAGTACGCCATTGTGCCGCCTTTACCCGAAATTGTTTTGTCGTTAAGTGTAATACTTCTTCCTCCAATATACGTATCCGGGGTAAGCCCTGCGTCTAATAATGCAAGTGTATATAGTATTGGTTTAAATGTAGAACCTACCTGCCTGTTTGCGGTTACATGATCGTATTTAAACCATTTAAAATCCACTCCGCCTACCCAAGCCTTTACTTCACCTGTTATAGGATCCATGGCTGCAAAAGAAGTTTGCATCATTTGCTTTAAATATTTTATCGAATCTATGGGCGTCATTGTAGTATCTTTTTCCCTGGTTGCATTCCAGGCAAAAATTTTCATATGTAGTGGTTTATAGAAAGATTTTATTATCTCATCTTCTTTTATTCCATCTTCACTCATTTGTCGCCAGCGTTCACTATCCTTCATCGCCCTGTCCAGGATATCCTGATGTTTTTTCCAGACATCTTTACCAAGCTGGCTATTAAATTTTTTTTGCATAGCACTCATATGCATTACTACAGCCTCTTCTGCATACAATTGCATTCTTGGATTTATGGTAG
>JBDSFG010000346.1:0-3786 GCA_039919615.1 Ginsengibacter sp.
CTTTAAATCCCAGGTCTCGTTTATCACGAACCAGGACGATACCTTTTTTTTGAAATGCATCATCAATGTTATTAACAATATTCTCGCTCTCACCGCCCCAGGCATAAGAAAGGAAGATTTCAGGTTGGTTCATATTAGGGTTATAATCATAAATGCTTGTTTAAAATGATGTTCTAAATATACGTAACATCGGAGTGATTTTATATTTCGGATTATTTTTCATGCTATACCGGAGTTGATTAAAAAGAGTCTTTCATAATTTCAAAAACGTGTTAATCCTTAACCGTGGAAGCTGACCTTATTTTATTAAAAAAGGCTGCTCTATTGAACAGCCTTTTAGCATATCATAAAAAAATTCTTTAGTAAGTGGCCAGCCCTGTAACAGATGCAGGCAAGCCTGAAACGTTACCAATGTAGTCCAGGCCGCCAAGCAACGTACGGCGATATTCGCCGATTGTGCCTGATTTTCCATTCACCTCATACACATTGTAATTATTTTTAGCCACCACAATATCAACCGGGCCATTGTCGGTGGATGCTGCTACCTGGTGAGCCAGGTATAGACCTCCCCATGGCGCAACATAATAAGAGGATACAGAATTACTGGCGGTATTTGTAACATATGCAAACCTTCCATGTTGTGTAACTGCCACCCAGCATGGAGCTGCCTCGTAATTAGCCACAGCACCGTTAACCGCATCAGGCACACCGTTGCCTCTAAGTTTATAGGATGTTGCAGAGCCAGCTCCTGCTGCACCTCCCGCTGCGTTGGATACAATCATTAAATTATTTCTTGCAAAATCAAATCCGAACGGAGTGGCACCTGTTGAAGCGGTAACCACATCAGGCCCGGCGGAACCATCGCCATTAACTTTAAAGGAGCTAATATTATTGGTAGCCTTTTCTGTTACAATCAGCAAATGTCCGTTTGGTGTAAAGGAAATTTGAGGAGCAGCAACACCTGTTCCACTTAAACCCTGCGTTGAGCCATCAATATGGGAAAGCGTTCCCCCGGAGCCAACTCTAAAGCCATGGATATTATCACTTCCAAAATTCACAACGTATAATAGATCGCCATTCACGGTTACACTTACAGGAGTTGTACCATGGGAATTTTCGGTGTGTGCAAGTGAAAGGCTTCCATCACTATGAATTTTAAATGACGATACTGAATTGCTCCCTGCATTAACAGCATACAGCCACTCATGATTGTTGTCAATTACTACTGCTCCCTGTGAGCCAAGGCCAGAGCCAGTTCCGGCGCCGCCTGAACCTGTGGCGCTTTCATAATGAAGCGTACCATCGCCCATTATCCTGTAACTTATGATTTGATTGGTACCAGCAGCGTTACTTTCGGTGTAAACAAAATGCCCGCTACTTTCATTGTGCTTTTGTGATGCGTCTGCGCTGCTTCTGCCCAGGGAGGTTTTTGCAGAAATAGCTATCTCATCAGGGTTAGCGCCATCTTCATTTATCATCACTTCAATATTAGCTCCTTTTTGCGTTGATGCTGTTATGCTTTTATCGGCGTTTTTGTTACAGGAAAATAGTGTGAAGACTATGACTGCTGTCATTACCAGATTTAAACTTTTGATTTTTTTCATGTTGTTTTTATTTAAAAATTAAGAAATGAGTTTTAAGATTTTACATTCTTTACAATTATGACGGCTTTATCCCAGGCATACCTTTAGCAGTATCCCCAAAAGGAAGTTTTTAAATATGGTTTATCCTTATTGCTTAGTTTAATCTGCGGGTAATGCTTAATTGCATCCCTGCACTTGTTACGGGTAATTTGCCCACGCCCATTCCTTTTAAGGGAATCTTTAAAAAGGGCTCAGCTCTTATATTTAAAAGTTTAGAAATTGTGTGTTCATAACCCACGCTCATATTTAATGCGGCGGGTAATAGAAAATCATTTTTTCGGTACATACCTGAAAATTGTTCGTCATTGCCATTTAATGATGCCTGGTAATTGTTCTTTTGCCTGGTGATCATGTAGGCGGACATACCTCCGGTTATAAAAATATCAGAATTCGCAGCGCTTAAAAGATCGTACTTCACTTTGAAAGGAATTTCCATTACAGCACTATTTGTATATAAAGATTTTATTTGCATACCAGCAGGCATCGAAGATTTTACCTTTCCCATATTAAAATACCTGCCCTCGCTGTAATAGCTCCGCCTGTTAAATATTAAGCCAGTTTCCAGGGAGATTTTTTTGTTTAGTTTATAACCAAATAAAAAGCCCAAGGCATACCCTGCGTCATTAACTGACGAAGATTTAACATTACTGAAATCAACTGCCGCCGCCAAACCAGCATAAATTCCTCTTTGTTTGTTGAGGATATTGCTATTGGTTCTTTTAATTTTATTTTCTTTACCAGGTTTCATTTCCTTTAGCAACTCATTTGCATCAGTGGTTTTTTCAACATAGCTCATGGACGTATCTATGGATTTAGTTTCATTATTTCCCCGGAGTGAATATTTAATTTTAGGATCTTGTTCATTTTGGGTTAACCCGCTCTCTGAGGTAATATTATTTTGTCGGCCAGCGTCGGCGTAGGTATTTATTGTACCGGGCTTTCCATCAAACTCTTTTGTGAACAAATGTACTGATCCACCAGACCTGGCTTTTAATTTTGATCGACTGTAAATTCTATTTGGCTGCTTAAGTTTGTTAGCATTAGTAAAAAGGTTGTTGGTATTATTTTCTTTCAAATATCGGGCGGTGTTATCCTTATCTGTTGATGTTGGTTTATTCTTATTTACAAAGGATGCTATTTTGTCAAAGCCGGTATTTTTAAATATGATCCAGCCACCGGAAACACTAATGCATAAAAATATAAGAGCAATATATTTCCTGGAGATGCCGGGTTTTTTTACGGGCGCTAATTGGTTCTTTTTGTAGTGCTCAGTAAGCCTATCAGAAATATCCTGCCAGTTACTGTCACCTTTTTTTGGTGAGTAGTCATCAGCCGCTTTGCGGAACAGGTCATTCAGATCGTCTTCTGTATACTGCATGGTATGAGATCTTCCTTTTCTTTTAAATAATTTTGCAATAAAACTTTTGCCCTAAACAAATTAGATTTTGAGGTGCCAACCGGTATTCCCAGCGCCTCTGCAATTTCAAAGTGCATATATCCATCAATTACATGCATATTAAAAACTATCCTGTACGACGGAGGTAATTTTTTTACAACTTTAATAAGATCATTATACATGGCTATTTTATCTGCAGAAGCAGTGTTATCCTTTACCTCCCATGCACCATCCGGAATATTTCCAATCTCAGGGAGTAACATTTTTTTTCGTAACAAATCAATTGAAGTGTTGATCATTATTCTTTTAATCCAGGCTGGCAAGCGGCGGTCAATGCCTGTTTCATCTTCAACGATGAACCTGTGTATCTGCAAAAAAACTTTCACAAATCCATCGTTAACTACTTCAAGGGCTTCCTCATAATTATATATATATCTGAACACAATCTTCAATGAAAATTGGCGATACTTTTCATACAATATCTTTTGATATTTATGATTAAGACTTTTGCAACCGTTTATTATGGTAAGGGTATTTTCCAACAATCAAATTCACAGTTTAGAAAAGTTTTCAGGCATAACCCCGCCAAAATAATATTTTCGCCAATCATTAATACTATAAAATATCAAATAATCCAATTTAGAAACAACGGTTAACCGGCACCTGACACTATTACGTTTATAAGGCGAGAGGAGTTGCAATAATAATAAATTTATTTTTGCTAAGGAGTCTCTGCCGCTGTCCATA
>JBDSFG010000349.1:0-4583 GCA_039919615.1 Ginsengibacter sp.
CGTTTTAAAAGATCAATACGGTTTTCTCCCGGCTTTTGGGCAGCACCGGCAGTAATAATAATAATATCGGCATCGCGGCAATCTTCATAAGTGCCGGCCCATACTTTGGCTGTGCCAACAAAGGGCAAACCATGGTTCATATCAAGTGCGTCCCCTATTGCTTTCTTCCTGTTCACATCTATAAGAACCAGTTCTTCCATACGCTCCCGAAGCAAAAGTGTATAGGCAGTAGTGGAACCTACAGCCCCAACACCGATAACCACTATCCTTGTTTTTTTTGAAGTTGATGTCATAAAATATCAATGAAAAAACACCATGCTCAGATTCTTCATAACGCAAAGTTTATTTTTGCGTTTCATAAGGAAGCCAGACCATTTAACGGGTAATATATATTCAAATCTATTTATGGCCACCCTTAAATCAATGACCGGAGATAAGATAAAAAGGGTATTTCGTCCCAGTCTCCATCATACTTTTCACCATTTATAAAAAATGAGGGCGTGCCATTAACGCCACTGCGAACACCGCTTTCAAAATCTAATTCTGTTTTTTCAAGAAATTGCGGCGTTTCAAAATCAAGTTTAAACTGCTCAAGGTTTAAAGCGATTTTTGCAGCATACCTTACCAGGTCAACATCACTTAAATGTTGCTGGTTTTCATAAATTATGCCATGCATTTCCCAAAACTTATTTTGTTGTGATGCAGCCTCTGCAGCTACAGCAGCATTTACCGCATTAGGATGTATCTCTGACAAAGGAAAATTGCGGAAAACAAATTTTAAATTATCGCCCAGTTTTTTCTGAATATTTTTAATGATGGGGTAGGCACGTCCGCAATGGGGACACTGGTAATCTCCATATTCTACCAGTTCTATTGGTGCATTCATACTACCCAGTATATGGTCATTACTGTTTACAGCAGGTTTTAATTGTGGCATGTTTTATTTTTTATCCATTTCATCCAATGCATCTAAAATTCCATCAGCTCCAGGGTTCATTCCGACAGGCGACAGGTAATTCCAGCGAATGATCCCCTCTTCATCAAGAACGTATAAAGCTCTCCTGCTTTCACCTTCCTTCTCATCATATACATCATACAATTTTGACACAGTGCCCTTTGGCTCAAAATCTGCCAATAAAGGAAAATGCAATTTTCTATCCTGCGAAAAAGCCAAATGGCACCACTTACTGTCAACAGAAATACCAATAAGCTCAGCGTTATGTTTATGAAAAAATTTAAGTGTTTGATTATACAATGCCATCTGGTCGCCGCATACAGGGCTCCAGTCCGCAGGATAAAAGGCAAGAATAACTCTCTTGCCCCTGAGTTCGCTCAGGCTTATTTTTTGATCAGGTGTGGTGTGTAATGAAAAGTCAGGAGCCTGTGTGCCGATGGATAACATAGTTGATGGGTTAGTTAATAACTGCCTTTTTACATTTATTTTTTACCAGTCAGTTTAATGCCTCATAAAATAGATTTTCACTGTACTGATCTTATGAAAACAAAACTACAATAGTTGAAGCTACTATGCTAACCACATAATAGATAAAATTAAATTTAGCACGATTGCTTCAAATACATCTTTAAATTTTGACACTCTGCTAATAAATAAAACTTCATGCTAAAAGTTATTATTTTTTTTTATTTTACAGTTAATCATTCTGATCTTTTCAACAAAATATTATGAGGGAAATTTTTCTATTTATAGTTGTGACTATTGCAATCAAAGCGTCCGCACAGGTATCTCCAAAACAACCATCATTATCACCTGCGGCAAAAATTATTTTCAAAAATGTAAAAACAAAACTCACCAATGATGAAAAGAACTTTTTTGCAAAAGGTGTTTATATTCAAACTGCAGATAAAACAAAGTTAACGGTAGATGAGCATGGAGAAGACCAGGGCGCTATGGCTGTGGAAATTTATCCAACCGATCTTAATAAAGATAGTATCGAAGAAATTTTTATAAGAACTTCCGGTACATTTTTCGGACAATGGTTACCCGATCTGAATTTATATATCAAAAATAAAAATGGTAAATATTTACTGCAGGAAGGTGTTTCTGCCCCCCGGTTGTATGTACATGCCACAGGGTTTGATGGCTATCCCGATCTAATAGGAGGGCTTCCTGAAGGCCCTGGTTTCGATAAGCCAAAAGGTGGTGTTGATACTTATAGGTGGGATGGAAATAAGTACAAATTATATAAAAAGAGCCAGGCAAGTTTGAAAACTGACAAATCAATAGAAGAGGTGATAAGCCCTGCGTATGTGAAAACATTAACCGCTAATGCAGCAGGAAACGACGTGACAACGACCCAGTCAAAGAAAGAAGGATTAGCAGCTAATGGCACAAAAACAAAAAATGAAACTATAGACGTGACCCCAATGGCAGAGATGCTTTTTAGTGGCGTAAAAACAAAATTGAGTAATGCAGAAAAAAATGATCTTGTACACAAGACAGGCATATCTGCTGCCGACACTATGGCCAAAACAAAAAAAGGTAAATCAAAAATTACATTTGCTGTTTATCCTACAGATTTAAACAATGACGGAACAGAAGAGATATTTCTCGAAGTAACAACAACTCCGATAGGAATTCCCCTGCACAATTTTTATTTCTATGCAAAAGATTTTTCAGGAACTTACCAACCCTTACCGGGTAAAATAGGACAGGGGGTAAAAATGATATTAAATGGCAAATCCGGCTATCCTGATCTTATAAACGGCTTACCGGGCCTCGGCCGCCAAATCTGGAGTTGGGATGGTACAACATATCGCCTGCAACAAACAACAAACAGCAGTACAAATATTCAGTATAGAACAAAAGATATTGATAAAGCAAGCATGGAATACACGGGCCGGTAAATATTATTGGGGCTGATGCTGTATCAAATTATTGATCAATTCAGCTACCGCTGTGTGCGATATTTTTTCAACCAGGTAATATTGATTTTGCCCTTTTGTATTCCAACTGTTGCTGCCATTATCATTTACAACAATATATCCTTGTTGCAGGCTGTAAAAAGGCGCATATCCGTTTACAGCTACAAGTACAGCAGTTTCATCCCAGCTGCTTCTGCCGTAATTGTCCTCTTTAGCCATAGGTAAACAAATTGAAAACACATCTTTTACCGGGCTATTTTGTATTGCATTATTGTTAACCAACGGCAAACCGGTTTTAATTTTCACCCCTATCTCAAAGCCACTATAAATTACCGGCGTGGGCCATTTACCAAACACTAATTGCGATGCGGTAGAATCTATCTTCACATTAAATTCCCTAAACTTATTTTCGCCGGGAAACCTGCCCGCCATACTCACCAGTCGCTTTACTTTCTTCTTTATAAGATGCATTCCATTGAGGCCGGAAAATTTATCCGGCTTTGATTTTATAAGATCCGCAAGATTAGTAAGAAATCCAACCGTCACAATAGTTACACTTTTATCAGGTTGCTTCGACAGCACTCTCCGGTAAACTTCCACCGCATCTTCCGCTTCGTCATTTGAGTGAATGGCATGCGGATACTTTGCAACAATAGTGTCGCTCCAATGTTGAAAGTCAGCAATGTTTGCTGCATTGCCTTTGGAAATACCAACTGGTATTCCGGGTCTTTTAAAGTATGTGTTTAAAACACTCAATACTGCAGCGGCATTTGGATATTTATTACAGGCTATTGTTGCAAGAATTTTCGCTTTCCCATTATCAGCAAAAGCATGTAACATAGTAATGGCGCCTACATCATCATAATCCGGACCGATATCAGAATCAAATATAATTGCAACGGGCGTTTGCTGCTGCGCATTTACAGTAAACTTCACCATAAACAAGCACAAAAAGAAAAGACAATATTTCATTTCGATATTTTATCATTAGCGTTTTTGATGTTATAAATATAAGTTCTTTGAAAGTATTGTCAATATTGAGTTTGCAAGGATTTATTGCCTGAGACGATTTTAATTTTTACAGAGTGGGTAAATAATCTTATCAAAAACCATATCAGGCGCAAAATGGAGCAAGACTTATTAAGAGTTGGCATATACCCTGCGACACTAAATTGTATAACAGCTTTAAAAAAAAATTACCAGATGACCGGGCGATAACTGAAATAAAATAAATTACAAAACCTGTGACGATGCAGCCGGTGAAACTGTTATTGCCGGTAACAATGATTGCAAAAGCTCCACCTGCAAATACCGAAATAGGTTCATCCCGAAAAAGATTTCCGTCTGACTACATAAAACAAATCAACAATGCCTGCAATCATACCTGCAGCATCTTCAGTTAAAAGCATACAGTGCAAGTACAATTAAAACATATAAAAGTGAGTTTGTTACATTGCAACTGCTTGGCAATACCAAGGCCGAAAGCTTAACTACACAAAGAGGAAAAGATTATTTACAATATTGCCATACCACCTTAAAAATAAAAGAAAACACCATCCACAGCAGGATTAAAGCTTTAAAATTTTATTTTGAACAGGTGCTGAAAAGAGAAAAGTTTTTTTGGGAAATACCCAGGCCGAAGAAACCTTTGCTGCTGCCAAAAGTTTTAGGTGAGCAGGAATTGGAAAAATTATTTAAAG
>JBDSFG010000070.1:0-2803 GCA_039919615.1 Ginsengibacter sp.
AGATGTAAATGACCTGCCTGCGTACATCAGGGACTTTAATGAAATATTGAAGAAGTATAATTTGCATTCGGTACATTATGCACATGCAGGCTCAGGCGAAATTCATTTACGTCCTATCATTAATTTAAAAACAATTGAAGGAAACCGGTTGTTCCGCACTATTGCTGAAGAAATTTCTATGCTGGTAAAAAAATACAACGGTTCATTAAGTGGTGAGCATGGAGATGGACGATTACGTGGTGAATTTATTCCGAAAATGATCGGAAAAAAAAATTACCAGTTGCTGAAAAAAATAAAACAAAGTTGGGATCCTCAAAACATTTTCAACCCAAATAAGATTGTTGATACACCCCCGATGAATACAATGTTGCGCTACACCCCGGGCCAGCAAACACCTCTATTCAATACCATATTTCGTTATCAAAATCAGGACGTATTGCAACATGCTGAGCAATGCAATGGTTCCGGTGATTGCCGTAAAACTGAATTATCAGGCGGCACCATGTGCCCTTCGTTTATGGCAACACGAAATGAAAAAGATACCACCAGAGCAAGAGCCAATATATTAAGAGAGTTTCTTACCAACTCTGCGAAACTAAACAGGTTCGATCATGAAGAAATAAAAGAGGTAATGGATCTGTGTTTGAGTTGTAAAGCTTGTAAGTCTGAGTGTCCTTCTAATGTGGACATGGCAAAATTGAAAGCAGAATTTCTTCAACAATATTATGATGCTAATGGTGTTCCTTTTCGTTCAAGGTTAATTGCCAATTTTAATAATTCCGCAAAGTTTGGGGCATTGGCGCCGGGTATATATAATTTTATCATGACGAATAAAAGTATAAGTAAGCTCGTAAAAAAAATTTCCGGATTTGCAATTGAGAGATCAATGCCTTCTTTGTATAAAACAACATTGAAGAAATGGTATGAAAAAGGAAAGCGAAATTCTCCGAAGGAAAAACTACTTTCCCCTGGGCGTAAGAATGAAGACAAGCCTTCAACAAACAGTATAGAGCAGGGCATTAAAAAAGTGTATTTGTTTTGTGACGAGTTTACTAACTATAATGATACAGAAATTGGTATCAAATCAATTTTACTTTTAGAAAAACTCGGATACGAAGTAATAATACCCGGACATGAAGAGAGTGGCCGAGCATGGCTTTCAAAGGGATTATTGCGTGACGCAAAAAAGATTGCAGGCAGAAATATTGCAATGCTAAGTTCGCTGGTAAATGAAAATGCTCCATTGATTGGTATAGAGCCTTCTGCTATTTTAACTTTCAGGGATGAATACCTGGATCTGGCAGATGATGAACAATTGGACGCCGCTAAAAAACTTTCCTCCAATGTTTATCTTATAGATGAATTTATTACCAAAGAAATAGCAAAAGGTAAAATAAATAAGGAACAATTTACAAAGGAGAAAAAACTTGTTAAGCTCCATGGGCATTGTCAGCAAAAAGCCTGGGGAGCGTTAACTGCATCAGTCGAAATGTTATCAATACCTGAAAATTATAGAGTAGAAATAATTCCATCGGGTTGCTGTGGTATGGCAGGCTCATTTGGTTATGAGAAAGAGCATTATGATATATCTATGCAAATTGGTGAGTTGGTTTTATTCCCCGAAGTACGTAAATTAAAAGATGATGTTATTATTGCTGCGCCTGGTACCAGTTGCAGGCACCAGATAAAAGATGGTACCGGCGTTCGGGCTTTGCATACTATTGAAGTGCTTTATGATGCTTTAATGTAACACCTTATTGAGTAATATTATTAGCTTTAAATTCTTGCACGGTTATAAAATAACAACAAAATTAATTTTATCGCCCATTGCTTTATCAGGATACCGTTACTTATAAATATACTGTACACTTCCCAGCAGTTTTTTTTCTTTAGAAAAACATCTTTCTGTTTCTCTTAGTTTCTGATCATTATAAGTATACTTCCAAATAAAATATCCTCCCCCTTCTTCAGTAGTTATCATTTGTTTTAGTTGCCCGCCTGTGCTGTATTCATACATATAATCAGGCAGCAGGCGCCTGGCCCTTTGATTGTAATGCACTACATCAGTAAGATTATTTTTGCCATCATAATAATAAAAATATTTTGTACCTCTTCCGTTCTTTAATACTTCTTCCTCATCTGTCACATTTCCCTTTTCATCAACTTTAAAATTTACTACAGAGATCTCAAGATTATTTTTTTTCCGCACCATTTTTTCAAGCTGACCTGCAGCATTATAAAAATAGTCATGGCTTTCGTCAATTGAATTAAGATCATCATTAGCCGTTGTAAAAGTTTGAACTGCAATTATATTGTCACTACTGTTATACAAATATTCTGCAGTGTTTAAAGAAGATTCGCTGCTATCCGCCGTTCTACTTATCAATCCCTTTGAATTAAAATAAGAGGTAAGTAATGATTGACTGGTAATATCAGACCTTGTAACTGTTTCAGAAAAAGTATAATTTTTACCTATTCTTTTCTCACAAAAAAATCCCTGGCTGGGCTCTCCATCATTATCAAAGCTTTTTATAACGATTGTTTTTATCTTTTCTTCCTTTAAAACAAACATTTCTTTATTCAATTGCCGGGCATTCCAGATGTCTCTGTAAAAATATTGTGCTGTTACGGCAGTACACCAAAATATCATTAAAACCATTACCGCAAAGCATAAAAAACTTCTGAGCATTATTTGATTGAATTTGTAAAACAGTTATGATCTGTAAATTATACTAAATATACCTTAACAAGTTTTTCTCCGGTATTTTTAACCAGATATTAAAATATTAAGAAAAAAAACAAA
>JBDSFG010000106.1:0-11781 GCA_039919615.1 Ginsengibacter sp.
CCTGCTGCACAAATAATTTTTGCTTTAGGATATTGATGCCTGATTTTTTCTGCAAATTTTATGTAAGTATTTACAAACTGTACACTATCTAAATCTACTGACAGATCATTGCCACCAAGCGCTATTACCACAACCTGTGGCTGATGTTTGGTGTAATCCCACCCGGACTTGCCATTAACAACAACTTCATCATACAACAGAGGCTGAGTAAAGGTTTTACCGCCCCCATAACTTTGATACATTCCAATGCCGGATCTGCAAACAGTTACATAGTCTGCATTGAATGCTCTTGCGGTAATAGCTCCATAGGTTGCATAATTATTTTCTGTTTCGTAACTAAAATGTTCTTCCCGGCTTTTGCCTTCATCACCATATCCGCAGGTGTAAGAGTCTCCGATAAATTCGATTATTCTTTTATTTCTTTTTAAGGGAATTATTTTTTTGCCTTCATCAATATTAAACCCCAAAAAAGTCGTGTTTCCTCCATGCCATTCTGTGCGTCTGAAAATTTCAAGAAAATGTTTTTTATCAGCAAGATGTTGAGCGATAAGATACTTTCCATCTTTTTTATCGGCTTTAAAAATAAATGTGCTGTCATCGAGATTGACCGTAAACCAGTTTCTAAGACTATCATCCTGCAATAGAACAGCAATAGAAGTACCTGTAAAACCTGTGCGTATTTCAGAACCTGAATACATGAACACTGGCTTCTCTTTATTAGAAAAATCGAAGCGGCCAATGTATTGAATATTTGGGTTAGAAGCGGATATAAAAACCGGTTGCTGATTTTGTGCAATAGCAGCATAGCAAAGAAAAATGATGATCAGCAGCGGAAATTTTTTCATTGTTTTTATGTTTATCTTTTTCCTTTTATCAAATACATCTTATTAATTTTCATTTAACAAAGTGATCACAGTGTTTAAAATATTAACTAAAACCCCCCAAAGAATTGAGGGGTTGATACATGCATTTTTATAGATTTCATATTTATTTAAACCAATAATTTTTCAAATTAATAACCTGGGTTTTGAGTAACATTCGGATTTACGTCGGTTTCATTAGTCGGGATAGGAAATAAAATATTAGTAGGTTTAAAATCGATATCTAATGGAGTCAGAGAACTGAAAAAGGCATTATTGAGTGTAATATATCCAGCCATATGCCAACGCCTTAAATCAAACCAGCGGTGTCCTTCGCCAGCTAATTCTGTTAATCTTTCATCCATTATCCATTGCATAATTATTGTTTTATTTGTTTCCGCAGTTGAGAAATCAGCGGGCTCGGTTCCGGCAGCAGCCATTGCACGGGCACGTGCTCTCACCTGGTTAACAAGCCCTATGGCTTCAGAGGTATTTCCTGCCGATTGTAAAACCGCTTCGGCTTTAAGCAACAAAACATCTGCAAATCTTAAAATCCTATGATTATTCCTGCTAACAACACCACCATCTGTGCCACCTCCATCTCTGATATACTTTACAAAATTCTTCTTATCGGTGGTTAACGTATAGGCGAGTCTTGGATCTGCAGAATTAAAAATGTTTTGCACTTTATCAGTAGCCGAATAGCGTCCGCCTCCCATATAACCACCATTGCCGTCAGAAAACATTTGGTAGTAAGCGCCTGCTACACCGCAATCGCATATATCATTTGCCAACCATGAATTTTGATCCTGACCTAAAATATTAGGTCCTCCCTGGAATTCAAATATTGATTCAGCATTGTTTTCTTTTGATGCATCGAAGTTATCCCCAAAGTTAGCTACAAGGCTTACGCCACTGATCTTATTGAATGTGGCAATAGCTGCCTGGTAATCTGCAACGCTTTTATTAGCAGAGGCTCTAAATACTAAAGCCTTGCCTAACATTCCATACGCTGAGTTTATTGTAGCTCTGCCAACATCGTTGGGGCTCCACGAAGCAGGCAATAAGGTTGATGCCCTGGTAAAATCTTTAATAACCTGGTCAAGCAATTCAGTGCCTTTTGAGCTGGGAATATTAAACTGCGACGTATTTATTGGAACAATTGTATCTACAGGGGCTGTACCAAAAAGATTCCACAAATGAAAATGTGCAAAGGCTCTAAGAAAAAGAGCTTCGCCAATAGTGGCATTTTGTAAACCGGGTGTTGTAAAAATATTTGCAGGAGCAGCATTAGCTCTTTCTAAAACTTTATTAGCTCTGCCAATCATAATATAACTGCTCTTCCAAACCTGATTTAATGAACCATTGCCCGCAGATAAACCTTTAAAAATTTCAAACCGATTATCGTTGCCAATAGTTAGGTCATCTCCCGGAAGAAACCAGGCCTGTAATTCGGCGCTCCCGAAACCTCCGCCTGCATTGGATGATGAATAATAATCAGTAAGCATGGCGTAGACTCCAATGATAGCTGTTCTAAACTCGGCTTCTGATTTAAAATAAGTTCCCTCAGATTGTGTAGGTGAAGCAATGTCCAGGGCTTTTTTATTACACGCCATATATAGCAGCGGTGAGGCTAGTAATAAACCAATAAAAAATTTTATAACGAATCGTTTCATTTTATCAATTTTGATGATTTAGAAAGAAGCTTTTACGCCTATTAAATATTGTCTTGTACTTGGGTAATTATCATTTTCGGGATCTAAACCAGTATAGTCAGTAACAGTAAAGAGGTTTATCGCACTCACATAAATACGAAGATTTTGAATGGCCCCCTTCGTCATATCAATCCAGTTTTTTGGGAAATTGTAGCCTAATTGAACATTTTGTAAACGCAGGTAACCTGCATCTTCTACAAACCGGTCAGAAAAGCGGAGATTACCATTGGGATCTCCATAAACGGCTCTCGGAATAGTTGCGGATTTATTCCCTGGAGTCCAGGCATTAAATACAGTGGTGAATACATTTCTTCCAAAGCCATTCATGCCTTCTCCATCCGCCCGCGTTGAATTAAATTTTTGCACATCTCCTACTCCCTGGAAAAATATAGATACGTCAAACCCTTTATAGTCAGCACTGGCAGTAAATCCATAGAAATATCCCGGGATTGTTTTTCCGATATAATCACGGTCATTTTCGTTAACAAGGTTATCTTTCTTTGTGTTACGATCAGTACTTCCCGGAGTTGGTGCACCATAGAGGTTTTGAAAATAAATGTCGCCTGGTTTTTGTTCCTGGCTGGGAACATCTGTAGTAGCCTGCTGCCACGCTGCTATTTGGGCATCATCCTGGAAAATGCCTTCAACCTTATACCCGTAAATATATCCAATTGGTCTTCCTACTTCCAGCCCGGCATCTCTTAGTGCGGTGTTGTTTAATAACTGTAGCACTTCATTATGAACTGTGGTGAAATTGCCGGTGAAAGAAGTACCAACATTTCCGATTTTTTTATTATACGTTGCCTGGAATTCAAAACCCCGGTTTAATACTTCAGCTATATTTAAATCTGCTGATCCGCTAAATCCTGTAGTAGGAGCTAATGATACAGATTGAATAATTCCCTTCGTTTTTTTATTATAATAATCAACTGTAAGCGAAAGACTGTTATTAAATAATATGGCATCGAAACCTATATTAGCAGAGTGAACTTTTTCCCAGGTTAGTGGTTCATTAGGAAAGGTATTAAAACTAATGCCGAGATTATTTGTTGTTGGCGTACCGGTTCCGTAAGAAGGAAGGGTTGCACCGGCCACCGAAAGATATTTCCAGCCTGCGGTGGTATTTTCATTCCCCAGCAAACCATATCCGGCACGTATTTTAAGCTCATTAAGAAATTTAAACTTCTGCATAAAGTTTTCTTCAGAGATACGCCACGCAAAGGAACCAGATGGGAATGTTCCCCATTTCCGGCCAGGGGCAAACCGGGACGAACCATCCCTTCTTACCACGGCATCAATATAGTATCTATGATTATAATTATAGCTCACGCGGCCCAGATAACCTAATAAGGCCCAACCGCCCCGGTTCTCAAAAAAAGTACCATTATTGTTTGGGCTGGGGCTAAAGAACCGAAGTGTGGGATCTCTTGTTAAAATAGAACTGCTACCGCCATCTGTTGTCCATTTATACTCTTGTTGTGAGGCATCTGCAGTCAGGTTAATATTATGATTGCCAAAACTTTTCGCATAGTCAAGATTTAGCGCTTTTGTTACGTTTGTAACAATGCTGTTTCCGTGAGATATAATGCCCGGCTCTGTACCAACTATTGGTTGTTTAACTGAACCAAAAGGATTAGAAGGGGTTTCACCAAACCACCAGTTGTTAAAGTCTCTCCAGCCAGTGGTAGTAATAGTAGTTTGCTGACCACTTATAGAACCTTTTAGCCTAAGGCCTGCTAAAGGTTGAAATTGCAGATAAGCACTACCAATAGCTGTCTGGTTCTGATTTTTATTATCTGTGGTAGCTAAATCGCCAAGCACATTGGTATAGGCAACGAACTGACGTGCGTACAATGTACTAATTGCACCAACGCTGGGATCGCCAAAATCAAGATCGGGAGTTATTATTGGCACGTTCAATTTCCATATAGGAGCATAGCCTAGTGGACCATTTGGATCATACATCTGCTGCCAGGGAGCGGCTCTCCTTACATCTAAACTTATAGTTGCATCAGGGTTTTTTGTTGTTGTTTGTACTCCTCTGAGATTCATACCCGCCTCAAAATATTTTCCTATTTTTGAAGTGGCGTTTGCTGATACACTGTACCGTTCTGCGTTGTATCCAATAAAGGGTCCATCGTTATTGGCATATCCAACTGAAAGATTGTAGGAAGTATTATCAGATGCACCGCTGACCCTTACATTGTAATTTTGCAGTTTTGAATCATCATTAATAACAGCATCCTGCCAGTTATATGTTTGCCTGTTGCCAATATAGTCTGGGTTTGAAGGGCTCCATAATGGCCCAAAAAATTCTGCCTGGTCTATTGGCTTTATTACGCCGCCGCTTGTTTTATCAGGATTTGCATTATAAATATCTGTATAGAATTTTACATACTGCTGTGTATTTAGCACATCATACGTTTTGGGTACTTTCTGAGTACCAAACTGCCCGTCAAAATCAACCCTAACCCGTCCTTTTTTACCTTGTTTTGTTGTGATTAATATTACTCCGTTTGCAGCTCTTACACCGTATATGGCTGCCGCAGAAGCATCTTTTAATACTGAAATGGATTCAATATCATTAGGATTAATAATGGTATATATATTAATCGGGCCCCTTCGTGTAGGATCATTTGTGGGATCAACCAAAGCCCCGGAACCACCTTCATAAAAAGGAACACCGTCAATTACATACAATGGATCTGCGTTGTTGAACGAAGTAACTCCCCTGATGCGAACAGTTGGTCTTGCTGTGGGATTACCGCCGGCAGATGTTACATTTACTCCAGCCATTTGCCCCTGCATAGCCAGTTCAGGACTAAGGGCAGTACTTTTTTCGATTTCTTTTGAGCCTGCTGTTGATATTGCCCCGGTAACATCTTTTCTTTGCCGGGAACCATAACCAATTATCACCACATCGTTAAGGGCCGAGTTTTCAACCTGCATGGTTATATTATAAGCATTTTGAGTGCCCACGGTTATTTCCATCGACGAATAATTAACGAAGGAAAATACCAGCACCTGGCCTCGTGCAGCCGCTATAGTAAATTCACCGTTGGCATCAGTAGCTATAGCTTGCTTTGTGTGTTTAACAGCAACAGTTACCCCCTCCATGGCTTCTCCTTTTTCATTTAAAACACGGCCATGTATATCCGGTGGTGGCAGAGGCAAGGGAGTATTAAAATCAATTTGTAATGCCCTGGCGGTAGGTTCTTTAAGTTTTAAAACGATAGTATTATTTATTATGCGATAACTAAGTGGCTGATTGGCAAACACCAGGTTCAGTGCATTTTCAATTTGCATATCCCTTACTTCTATGGTTACAACTTTAGCTTTTTGAAGCCAGTCAGCATTATAGAAAAAAGAATAACCTGTTTGTGTTTTTATACTTTTAATTACTTCTTCAAGAGGCAAATCCTTAGCCGATAAGGTAACTTTTTGCGAGTAAGTTTTAGCGCTTACCTGCATGCACATCGTTAGTAAAATAAAAGCGGTTAATTTCATCACTCGCAATGTTTTGATAAATCCATTTTGGTGAGAGATAAAAAGAGAATTCAAATGCATAACTTTGTTGTTTGGGTTAAACAATAATAATTCAGTTCACTAGATTGTATTTAAAGCTGTTAACCCGATATAGCCAGCAGTGTTCCACCACTACTGGCTTTTTTTTTGATTAACACCATTTTTCTTTATATAGCCTCACGACTTAACAATAACTTTTTTTCCGTCAATTGTAAACTTGACACCACTTGTTTTAAGTATTTCCAATACCTGCGAAAGATTACTGTTCATCGGCATCTCTCCGCCAAACCGTTGAGTGACTGGCCCACCCTCATATTCTACATCTACATCATACCACCTTGCAATTTTCTTCATTATAAGGTGGAGATCGGCTTTTTCGCCAAACTGAAATTTGCCATTTTTCCATGCCATTACTTTTTCAATATCAACAGCATTTACAAGTTTAATATCGTTTGTGATTTGCGCCTGCTGACCAGGTTTTAGAAGATTTTGATAATTGTTCAGGGAAACCTTAATTGAGCCTTCCAGTAAAGTGACCTTATTCATTCCCTCATCACCATAGCTATTAATATTGAAACGGGTACCGAATACTTCTATTTCTATAGCATCCTTTTTCACTATGAAAGGGATGCCTGGGTTATGCGCTACCTCAAAGTAAGCTTCACCTGTGATTTGCACTTTTCTTTCAGTGCCTGCGAATGCAGCAGGATAGCGCAACGAGCTTTCACTGTTAAGCCAAACCTGGGTACCGTCAGATAATCTGACGGTAACTACTTTGCTCCCGCGGGGAACATTCAGGGTATTGTATAAGTCTTCACCGCTTACTCCATTGTAGGTGATTTGCCCATCAGTTTGTTTTACTATTTGTACATTTCCTTGCCGGGCGAGTGTTCCATCTTTTATGCTGTCCAGTTCAATCATACGGCCATCAGCAAGGGTAAGCACTGCCTTATTAGTTGCAGGTGCCACCACATCATTATCTGGCTTTATAGGTTTTCGCGTGGTTTTAGAGGCAATACTTTTGGCAGAAGGATGATTTAAATATAAATAAACTCCGGCTCCAAATAAAAGAATAACAGCAGCAGCCGCAGACCATCGAAGCAAGGCAATCAGGCGTACAATTAACCCGGGCTTTTGCATAGGGCTGTTATCAATTATCCGCGAGTATAAATGTTCCCAGTCAACGTCGTAAATTGGGTGCTTCGACTGATGTTGCTCAGTTAATTTTTGAATGTGCTGTTGTAACCAATCATGATTGCGGTTTTCATTTACCCACGCAAATAATTCGTGTTCTTCCTCTTCAATAAGGTTGTGTTCGCAATAGGCATTTAGTAAGTAAAGTATCCTTTCTTTGGATAGAGACATTTATCTTTTTTAAATCTTATAAATAATATTTGGCAGGCTTAGATTAATAAAGAGGAATGGGCAGAGCCTAATGTACTAGTAAACTCAAAAAAAATATATTTTTAAATGTAATAACCGATGGCCAACCAAATAAAGGCTGAAGCGCCTGCTTCATAATAGGTGCTAATAAACCTTATAGCCTGCCGTAAGTGATTTTTTACGGTATGAGGAGAAATTTGAAGCTGGCTGGCAATTTGCTCGCGGCTTAAACCTTGCTGTTTGCTCAATTTATATACTATTCTTTGTTGATGAGGAAGCTGACTTATTACTGCTTCCAGTATTTCCCTGCTCTCTTTTGCACACAATAAATCTTCGACAGGGTTAAATTCGATATCCCCTGATTGTTCCCCTATCTTTTTTTTCATGGCTCTTTCCAAAGCTATTTTTCTAAAGTGAGCATAAATACAGTTTTGCAGCATGGTAAACAAATAGCCTTCAGGATTTGAGGCTGCTGCTACATGCATTCGGTTTACCCAAAAATTAACAAAAACCTCCTGCACAATTTCTTCAGCTATATCATGGGAGTGGGTCATTTTTATTGATGCCGCATAAAAACGTTCTTTGTAAAAATCAAAAATAGCCTTGAAGGCAGGCTCGTTGCTCTCACCTACTTTCGAAAACAAATTCCTAATATCGTATGGGGAATCTTCCAGCATAGCTTCGTAACTTAAAATTAATTAAAAGGCTTCTTATCTCAATAAGATTCTTTAAGTATAGAGGTTATGCAGCGTAATTCATGCGAAATGATTCTTATTTTTTAAGTTATAAAAACTTTTTAAAGCTAAAAATATCAACGTATTTTTTTACCACATCAAACAGTTTAAATTATTACTGGCGAATCAGGCTTCACGTATTAACATCATTAGGAAGGTTTTTTTCATACTTACACTTTAATTGGAGTTCTTGCCTGGCTAATATCCACCTCTGTAAAAGCAAACTTTTCAGTATGCTGTATCTGTTTAAATGGCAAAAGTATTGCGGCATTTTGGGGGTAGAGTCGAAGGTAATTTTGCTGCCTGGTAGATAAGTGAAATTTATTAAAAATTGATGGTGATAAAAAAGGGAAATCTAAAAAAAGGAAATCATCACCTCACAAAGGCTGCAGCTACGCCACCGTCCACATTCAAAACATTTCCTGTACTCTTTGAAAGCAATCCTCCAACAAAAACAAATACTGCATTGGCTATATCCATTGGCACAATCGCTTCATTTAATAAGGTTCGTTTTGCATAATAGCCAGGCAGTTCGTCTACGGTTATACCATAGGCTTCTGCTCTGCCATGGGCCCAGCCCCCGGCCCATATATTACTTCCTTGTATAACAGCGTCGGGGTTTATAACATTTACCCTTATTTTATCAGCGCCAAGTTCGGCTGCCATTAAACGGCTCATATGTAACTGGGCAGCTTTCGCTGTTCCATATGCAGTATTATTGGGGCCGCTAACCAGTGCATTTTTACTTACAATATTTACAATATCACCATCTAAGGCCTGCCGACGCATAATTTGCGTTCCCACTTTTGATATAATGAATTGCCCCTTTACTAAAATTGCCTGCAAAAGTTCCCAATCCTGTAAAGTAGTATCAGCTATAGTTTTTGAAATTGATATGCCGGCATTATTAATAATTATATCAACCCCGCCAAATGCCAGGGCAATATTTGTAAAACAGTTTTCAATATCAGCTTCTTTTGTTACATCCATTAAAATAGTGATGAAATTATCTTTCCCTGTTTTTGCGCTGAATTCTTCAGCAGCCGCATCAAGCCTTTCAGCATTAATATCTGTTACTACAATACAGGCCCCTTCTTCTGCGAGTTTTTGAGCAATAGCCTTTCCTATACCTCCGGCACTACCTGTAACCAAAGCAATTTTGCCTGTTAACGGTTTGGGCTTTGGCATGCGCTGCAGTTTGGCCTCTTCCAACAACCAATATTCAATATCAAATGCTTCCTGTAAAGGCAGGGCTACATATTCGCTAACTGCTTCGGCTCCTTTCATTACATTGATGGCATTGGTATAAAATTCCGAAGCTATTCTTGCAGTAGCCTTATCTTTTGCAAAGGAGAACATGCCCACTCCGGGGTATAATATAATTACCGGATTTGCATCCCTTATCAACGGACTTCCGGCATGTTTATGATCGTTGTAATAATCGGTATAATACTTTCTGTAAGCCTCAAATGAAGGCAATAGCTTTTGCTTAAGAGCCACTACGTCGCTCATTTTCTCATTAGGGGAGAGGGATAAAAACAATGGAGCTATTTTGGTTCTTAAAAAGTGATCGGGACAACTGGTACCCATTGCCCCTAATCTTTCTGCATCATTGCTATTTATAAACTCTAAAACTTTTTCATCATCTGTAAAATGACCAATCATTCTTTTTTGATTTGAACAAAATCCCCGAAGCACAGGCGCCAACAATGCTGCCTGCTTTTTTCTGTCATCCCTGCTCAGTGATACAATTTTATTACCACCAAAGACCGGTTTAACTCTGCCAATATTTTCCTCTAAATAACCAGCATATTTTTCAATCACTTCTAAAGTATTTATGTAACTCTCATACGCCGTATTGCCCCAGGTAAATAATCCATGACCGCCTAACATAATACCCCTGATACCCGGATTTTCATTCAGGCATTTTTCTAATTTTAGCCCCAGGTCAAATCCGGGGCGTTGCCAGTCTACCCAACCTATTTTACCTTCAAATAATTCTTCGTTTATCTTTTGTCCATCCCTGCAGGCGGCAATAGCAATCGCGGCATCTGGATGAAGATGATCAATATGTTTAAAAGGAAGAAAGGCGTGTAAAGGTGTATCAATTGACGGCGCTTTGGAATTCAGGTCATAAATACAATGATTTAAATATTCAACCATTTCATCTTCATATTCCAGCCCCCGGTAAGTTTTTTTTAAGGCATTTAACCTGTCTGTATATAATGCTGCTAATCCGCTTTTCCTTAAAGAACCGAGATCGCCCCCAGAGCCTTTAATCCACATTACTTCCTTAGGCTTACCTGTTAAAGGGTCAGGCGCAAAGGCCTTACAGCTTGTGTTACCACCGCCGTAATTTGTAAGCCGCAAATCGGCTCCGAGTAAATTAGAACGATAAATTAACAGTTTAACCTGGTCATCATTTAAAGCAGCAGCTGCCTGTTCATCCCATAAATAGCTTACATGTTTAAACTGGAGAGTGTTGATAAAGGGCATTTTTAAAATTTTATATTCATTAGTTTAGTACGCTCAAAAACTAACCAAAAGAATGATTATTCAAATTGATTATTGTGATCAAGCTCTTGAAGAAGTAGGATTTTTGATGCACTAAATTATCATTTTTATAATTGTTCTATGAAATTGAATAAGAAAAAATGTACCGCACAGCAAAGCAAACATATTTGCTGCCTGGTTGCAAAAGGAATATAAAAAGGTAACACATTCACTACTTAACTAAACTCCTTCTTCGCTGGAGAGCAGGTATTTTTATTTTTTTTTGTTGCTGTATCGCATTCAAAAAAGTCCCCGTTTTCAATATCCCGCTACCAATGGTTTTCCTTTCTGCGTGCCACATAGCTCCGTATCCTAAAGTGCTACCTGCTTTTATAAATAAAGAAGCTTCCATGTTAAAAAAATGAATATTTTATCCTTTGTTAATTGCTCCAATAGCAACCTGCCGTGCATTCTGCTTGTATTCCCATATTGTAATTACCATGGTACTGATCAATACAAGCAGGCCTCCGGCAATGGCTAATAAACTTAATTCTTCATGAAGAAATATGACTGCTACCGGTAATCCAAAAAAAATAATCAGAAAATTAGATAGTGCAACCTGTATTGCCTGCAGGTTTTTCAATGCTATAAAAAATAAAATCATTGATAAAAAATTATGAAAAACAGTGAGCAGTATCAAACCCGTCCATGTATTGGTGGTAAAAGAAGAAAAGTCTGAGAGCACATTGCGCCAACCTGGTGTTGAACCAATTTAATACAGGCAAATTGTAAAGACCACGTGAGGTTGCACGCAAATAAAGCGCTCCATGATATCAAAGGTTTTTTCATAATAGTTTAAGTGAAACACCATCTGGTTGTAAACAATATTACCAAATTACTGTAAACAAAAATATTTATAAACTTAAACTTATTAAATTTACTTAGTTAAAAATACAGCGAATGTCCAAACGATTTGAAAACAAACATGTGCTGATTACCGGCGCTGCAAGGGGCATTGGCTTTGAAATTGCGCGCCAGTTTGCCAACGAGGGAGCTGTTCTATCTGTAATT
>JBDSFG010000173.1:0-39761 GCA_039919615.1 Ginsengibacter sp.
AAATCTCCAGCTGTTTAATGATTTATCAAGGTAAGTTTCATCACCTGTAATTTGCCAGGCATTAAAAAACCCTACCATGCTTTCAGCCTGCGGCCATGAATGTTTTTCTTTAATAAGATGATTATCATTTGCCTCATACTCATACCACAAACCTCCATCTTTATCAAGCCCTTCAGATGCTGCGTTGGCAATTTTTAGGGCCTGTAATTTTGCTTCTTTCAACAGGGCAGCGTTATTTATTATTTCTGCGGCTTCCTGTATAAGCCATGCGGCTTCTATATCATGGCCATAAGAAACAAGCGTTGATTTTGATCTCCATTCTTCATCAAAAAACAACATTAAATGATTTGTTTCTTTATCTATGATTCGGTCAAAAAAAATGGTTATAAGCTCCGTAGTTTTTTCCAGTAACCCTTTATCAGGCCAAAAAAGATACAGGTTAGCAAATCCTTCCAACACATGCAAATGTGTATTCATTGATTTTTTCTCATTGGCATCTTTGCTGCTCAAACGCATATTGTCAATATCTTTCCAATCTCTTGTGAAAGCTTCAAAGTATCCTCCCTTTATATTGTCATAGCTATATTCAACAATAGTTTTGTATAATTCTATTGCTAATATTTGAGCTTCTTTATTTTTACTGCAACAATAATATTCACTTAACCCGTACACTGCAAACGATAAGGCATAAATCTGCTTCTTTGTATCCAGTGGCCGGCCTTTATAATCCACACTCCAGTACACTCCTCCAAATTCCCTATCAATAAAATAATTTTTGATGTACTCAAAAGCTCTTTCCGCAATGTGCAGGTAATTAATATTTTTGGTAAGATTATAAGCAGCAGAAAAGCTCCATAATATCCTGCTGTTTAAAACTGAACCTTTAGCCGCTTCTTTATAAACATTATTTTCATTATCAATTTTTCCGTAAAATCCTTTATTGTCATTATCAATTGTATTCCTGATCCAGAAATCAAGGATATCTGTTAACTCTTTTTCCAGTTCCCTTTTGTATTGTACGATTGTATTTCTCATGTGCCGGCCCGGCTAATCATTTTATTCAATTTGTCAGGATTTGTTGATAATCATTTCCCTTTCAATTTGTCTTGATGGATTTGCTTTGTTGTTGTCAATAATATTCTTCACAGCAAGTACTGATGCAGAGGAACGAAAACCATCTTCGCCGGTGTTAATCACATAATCCAATAGTTTTTCAACAGAAGAAACGGCAACATGCATTCTTACATCGGAGGAGGCATAATAAATAAAAACGGTTCCATCATCATCTGCTATCCATCCGTTACTAAATACAACATTGGACACATCGCCTATCATCTCTTCCCCTTCAGGAGCCATAAAATAACCCGCCGGTTTGTAAATAACCTTTGTTATATTATGCAGGTCAGTCATAAATAAATACAACACATATCTTAATCCCGCCGCAGTATTTCGTACACCATGTGCAAGATGCAGCCATCCTTTTTCTGTTTTAATTGGTGAAGGCCCCAGACCATTCTTTGCTTCATATACAGTATGGTAGGCTTTTTTATCAATTACAATTTCTTTTTCAATAATTGCATTTTCAATATCATCGCATGTACCAAACCCAATACCACCTCCGGAGCCTGCCTCTATAAAACTATCCTGTGGCCTTGTATAAAAAGCATACTTCCCCGTCACAAATTCAGGATGCAGTACAACATTTCTCTGCTGAGGCGAAGGTGTCTGCAAATCAGGAAGGCGCTTCCAGTCAATCAGGTTTTTTGTTCTTGCAATACCACATTGCGCAATAGCTGCTGACTGGTCGCCTTCCGGGGCAGCCGGATCTCTGCGCTCAGTACAAAATATTCCATATATCCAGCCATCTTCATGTGCAGTAAGGCGCATATCATATACATTAATATCGGGCTTATCGGCCTGAGGCAGCATAATAGGAAATTCCTTAAAGGTGAAATTATCAATGCCATTTTCACTTTCAGCAATTGCAAAAAAAGATTTCCTATCCTTTCCTTCTACTCTTGCTGCAAGTATATATTTATTATCAAATTTTATAGCGCCGGCATTAAATACTGCATTTATTCCAAAGCGTTCCATTAAATACGGATTAGTTCGGTGATTAAAATCAAAGCGCCAATTCAAAGGTATATGGTCTGCAGTAAGAATAGGATATTTATAGCGGGCATACATACCATTAACTGATTGAACCATCCTATTTTTCTGGGTTATTAATTCTCCATAAGAATCTTCCAGAAATTTTTTTCTGTTTTTAAAATAATTGATCATACAAGACTTTTGATTATAACAATTGGCTTTTCAAACCTAATTTTCAAGTTTATTCCACCATGTTTTTTTTAGGATAAAGATTATGACTCCTAAAATAAACACGGTTATCAGCAAAGGCAACTTCATCCACAACACTAAATACATTGGCAAAATAGTTAAGCACAACTGCGCCACAATTCCTAAAACCACATTGAACATGTCAAGTTTAAATCGCTTATTAGCCTCAAAAGCCGGATCCTCCTTAACAACCAGTTCATGTATGGGTTTCCAAAAGCCCCATGGCCTTACCGTTCTGTAAAAATTTTTTAAAACTTCCTTGTCAGTTGCAGGTGTGGCATATGTTCCAATAAAACATCCTGCCAGTGATAATACAAATAATACCGGCCACCAATAAAGATCAAGACCATGCAGCACATCATAATATTTTAATGCAGCCAAAGCAATTGCCGGAAGAATACCGCACAACATTCCCCAAAAAAATCCATTAGCATTGAATCGCCACCAATACCATTTAAACATATTCGCTGCAATATAACCTCCGTATAAACCTGATACTATCCATTGCAACACAGTGTTTACGTCTTCCACCATAAATCCAAGTACCACCCCTAATGTTACTACCACAATCCCTGACAAATAATTCATAGAAATTATTCTTTTGTTAGAAGCAAAAGGGTTTACATACTTGAGATAAATATCATTAACAATATAGGCCTGGGCGGCATTTAATGTTCCGGCGAATGTTCCCATGAAAGCGCCAAGTAGTCCTGTCAATACAATTCCCAAAATACCCGCCGGTAAAAAATTGTTTATTGCGCCGGGTAAAATTTTTTCGAAATCTGTGCCACCTGCGCCATTTGACAAATTCATCTGATTATAATACAGCAGTGCAAGCACAGTTAGCCCTATGATAAGTGAGTACCGCACAGGTAATAACACAATTGAAACAAAGCCCGTCATTTTAGAAGCCTCTTTAGGTGAGCGTGATGATAAAATTTTTTGCATATCATAATTTGGAGCCGAACCTGCCAACGCAGCAAACACACCTTTAAATAACATCATCATAAAAAAGAAACCGAATAAACTATACCCATCGCTGCTGATTTTTTCATTTGCATCTGCAATAATTCCAGACCAGTCAAGGTTGAGATGCCAACCGAAGAAGGGATCACTCCATCCATGTGGCACATTCAATGTATGGCCTTTAAGATGAATCATTGCAATAACCGCCACTGCGATACATCCAACAGTCATAATAATATACTTAATGAGATCGCCAAGCACAATGCTGTGCATGCCACCAAGTACTGAATAAAAAACAGCAAACAGCGTAAATATAATTCCATAAAAATGGGCTACATAGTGAGGTGCAATGTTGAATGGTATATAGGGCTGAACTAAATTCCATGGAACAAATATTTCTATAAATTTACCAAGTCCAATAAAACCATAAGCTAAAAAACCCAGGCAACCGATTAATGCAAAAGCCACTACAATACTGTGTGAACCTTTTACGCCTTTGCCTTTTAATCCAAAACGGGTTGCCAGCCATTCAGCGCCAGTTGTAGCGTTGGAACGCCGTAACCATTTTGCAAGAAACACCATATTAAATACCTGGTTGAACACCGGCCAAAGCCAGGGTATCCAAATGCTTTTAATGCCATAAACAAAACACAATGCAACCATCCACATTGTACCGCTTATATCAAACATATCAGCTGCATCGCTTAAACCAAGTAAATACCAGGGAAGCTTTTTGCCACCCATCAGGTAGCTTTCTTTATTAAGCCTCGCCTTCTTTCTTAAAAACCAACCAAGCATTAACATTGTTACCAGGTAGGCAATAATGATAGCGAAATCTATAAATTGTAATTTCATAATTGAAATGTCACTTGTTATTTTAGAAACTTAAGTGGCTTCCGGTAAAATAAGCTGGTACTTGCATTACAACCGATGATGTATAAACAAATTGTTTTTTTTACTGATAAAGCTTCTGCAGAGAAATATTTTTTTGAAATAAAATTTTATTGTCTTTAGAAAATTCAACGAAATCTTTTTCAGATGCCTGGCCTTTAAAAGGTAAATAATATTCAGAAGATCCATCTGGCTTTTTCCCGGCATTTCGCCATGCCAGGATATAGGATATTTTATGGAACCCAAGAGCTTTAGAAAGAACGCCTGTCCACCATGTGCTATCTGGTACCAGCCCATATCCAAATTCTGTGAGTGCAGGAATTTTATTTTTTTCTTCTGCAATTTGCTCTAAGGTCGCTAACATCTTGCTGGCATCTTTAATAAATTCATTGTTTGCTTCTGGTCCGTTTTTTCGTTGATAAATATCAAAGCCAATGATATCAGTCCATTCATCTCCGGGATATTTTACAAGATATTCTTCTGCAGAGTTGAACCTATCAGTGTTGTATGCGTATAAGAGATTATGCACATTATTTTTATCTCGCAGATAAGAGACAGTAAAATGCCATATTTGCTTTAGCTCATCTGGAGTACAATGATCTCTGCCCCACCAGAACCAATTACCATTTAACTCGTGAAAAGGGCGGAAAATAATTGGAATACATTCTCCATTTTTCCCTTTCAGACTTAGCAGAAAATTTGCTACTTTATCTAACCAGCTTTTATATAATTCATTTTTTTCACCGCCTGGCAGTATAGATGCAACTGTGCCGGGGGCAGGATCCCAGGCCGTTTTTCCAGTAAGCGGATTATTGAGATGCCAGCTTATTGTAACAACTCCTCCCCGATCATATGCTTGCCTGATAAAATATTTCATTTTATCAAAAGGAACGCTGTCAATATTTGTTTCCTGGTCTAATTCAATACGCCCTAACTCCCAACCGTAAACGGAAGGATAATCACCGGTCACATCTTTAATATCGCTTCTTCCTTTTTCATATTTCCATCCATATCCATAAGCAAGGTCATCCTGGTGGCCAAACATAATACCTTTTCCAAGCAGTTTTTTAAGGTTGCTATATAAGGCTATTGTTTCTTTTGTTGCTTTTTTATCTATTGGTTTATTAATCTCTTCAACAACCTGGCAACTAACCGGGGTATTAATTACATTAAAACATGTTCCCAAAAAATAAATTAAAAACAGTTTTCTCATACTAAGACTTTGAATACATCCCCAATAAAAAATCCCTGTTTAGCATCAACATAATGTAAACAGGGATTTTATAAAATCATAATTTGTCTTGTTCGAACCAGTTTAATAAATCCCCAGATTATCTACATAAATTGTAAAATCACCGTTGGTAGAATATTTTTTTATGTATAAAAAACCCAGTGTTGAGGTAGCGGAAATTTGGCTTAAAGGAATGGTAAAATCTGTCCACTGACCTTCAACAACCGTTATTGTTTTACCATCGGCTTCGTTAAATCCTACGTTTACGTTATTTCCATTACTGCCCGGGCCTCCGTAAATAGAAAGTTTCAGGGATGTGTACCCGCCCAAAGGAATATTAGCACCCCCTAATTGTAATGGCACACCCCAGTCGCCAACATAACTGATCTTGATTGATTTAGATCCTGATCTTACGGGAGAGGTATTATTTAAATCTTTTGTTCCGCCCCAGCCACCTCCTATCCATCCATTCCATGCAGAGGTGATAGCATCATCGTAAATGATTATCGGAGGAACGGAGGAACCAACGATTGCCAGATCATTATCTGATTTAACTGAAAGAGTGGAATTTAAGACCCCAACCGTTAACTTGCCTGTTATTGCACCTGTGGGTACTTTTACCACAAGCTGAGTCCCTGTTTGACTCACAAAGGAAGTGACTGAAGTTGCTACACCAATAAAAGACACGGAAGATACCAAATCAAGATTGGTACCGGCAATGGTAAGATTGGCCAATGGGTCCACCGGATTCGGTGACATAGAAGTAATAGCAGGTAAGGCTACATCCAGATCTGTAGTGGATATAGTTTGAACTCCTGATGCTGCTTCTAGAATTATTTTGCCTTTAGTTGTGCTTGCCGGTACTTTAACGACAAGCTGTGTGGCTGTCTGGCTAACAAAATTTGTAACCGGAGTTGAAACACTGGTGAATATGACTTTTTTCGCCAGGTCAAGATTAGTTCCCGTAATTGTCAAATCGGTACCATGCTTTACCGGGTTGGGAGAAACAGAAGTATTAACAGGCAACGTAACCTTTAAAGTATCCGCTGTCTGTACATCTGCCGAATCAGTTCCACCATATGAAAGAACCAGGGGACCTGTCTGTGCATCGGCCGGTACCGTTAATACTAATTGAGTTAAAGATCGGCTAACAAACGTTTGAACTACCTTATCCTTCGCAAAAGTTACTTTACTCACCCAATTGAGATAGTTACCAGTTATAGTAATATTTTCGCCAGGACGGGCTTCTGGAGTAACAGATACAACAGTTGACGTAACATCCAGGTTTAATATTGTTTTAGTTACAATGTCTCCATCTGGTGTTTTCAATGTTACATAACCTTTTTCTGCGGCTTGCGGTACAATTAAGAGAATTAATTCTGCTGATTGTTCCCTGAAATCCTTTTGTTCTACTAATGCAGTTGCTCCTCCCGTAAATGTGATGGAAGTAACTTTATTGAGATTAGCACCAAAAAAACGTAAGGTGTCTCCATGCTTTGCTCCCGTTGGGCCAAAACTTAAAAGTTGAATTTTTCCGGGATCTAAAACAACATTATTATTATTCTTGTTACATGACGTAAATATTCCGATTGTTATTACAAAAGATAATAACAAAAGAAGTGGCGTATTATATAATTTATTCATTATTATTTTTTATTGTGTGCTTTAAAGTATGTTTTATGGAAGAACCTTTGGAACAAGCCGGAAATTATCTAATGAAATATCGGCATCCAAATCACCAGGACCATGGAAAAGTAACCTTGACCAATATCCACTCGCACTTACCGTAGGTTTCACTTTATAACTTGCTACCACATCTTCAAATGGAATAACTACTGTTTGCCACTGCCCTTTAGTATCGTAAGGCGGCTTCCATTGGTAGGCATCATTGTCTTCCGCTATTAAAGCAACATTAATTTTAAGCATATTGCTGTTATATGGCTTGATCGTATTTACTTCAAATTTTAGATTATAATCACTTGGTTTAAGAATTGCCGCATCCGGAATGTTTTTACTGTGGACAGGCATTGCAGAAGCAGGCCCGCCGGCTAATTCATTCCAACTCCAGGCACCTATTGCTTTTCTAAAACGAAGATAATTTCCATTGATCGTCGGAGGATCTCCAGGCCCTGGGGAAGTTATTACGTAAGATGAATTCCACCATCCTTCATAAGGATCACTATCAATGAACATATTTCTATTATCTCTAAACCAGAAGTTAGATTTAGTTTCACCGAAATTAGTTTTCACAACGATTTGACCTGGCTGTACTCCTGCCGGAATTCTTACCTGTATTTCCTGATCTTTTACAGATACTAGTTCACCAGCTATGCCACCAGTGAAAGTCACGGTAAGTGGATTATAGAAAAAGTCACCTCTTATTGTAGCTACTTCACCCGTGTTCACATATTCGGAAAGCATATTGTTAACCGTCGGCTTACTGATTTGCACCTGGAAGGCATATAATAGGCTATCACCACCCTTAAAAACTATTTTCAGTTTGTTATTAATAGAAAGCGGAATTTGAGAAGGTACGTTTACCAATATGGTTGTTTTAGTAATATATGTAGGATTTAAACTGGCTGCCTGGTCGTTAAACCATATTTGTACAGCCCTGCCCAGATTTTCCCCAACAATGGCAATTAATTTGCCCTGCGCCGCACCCACTAAAAGAGAGTCCGAAGAATTGGGATTGGTGACCCTTACATAGGTAACCCTTGGGTCACCATCAGGCTTGAGCAGATCATCTTTGTAACATGAGGTAAAGGTGTTTATCACCGCTAAAGCCATGATAAATAACAAAATTGATTTGTTGAATGTTTTCATTTGACTTACAATTTTTATACGAATAATTTATTATATACATTATGGATACTCTACAGCCGGTTTATTTAGGTTAGGAGCCCGGCTGATTTCAGCAGAAGGTATCGGCAAACGAAAATTACCCGAATTTGCATTGATCTTTCTTTCTGTTGTAGCCCAGGTTGTTTTCTTAAAAGTCCAGATAGTTGGATTTGGAAATGCATCAGTCCTTATGTTAAAAAAACCTCTGTCCTGGTTATTAAGAATCTGATAAGCCTTTTGGGGATTATAATAATGGAGGCTTACAAAATCGTACCATGCCATGCTTTCCACGGCAAATTCAAGCATTCTTTCTTTAAACACAATATCGAACGTAAGCGGTGTAGGAGCATTTGTAACAGGATCTGTGAGACGAAGTGGTGACAATCCTGCCCTTGTGTGTACCGCATTAAAATACTCCAAAGCAGTTGCATCCGTAGAGGAGATGCTGTTCCCTATTACCGCTTCAACATAAATGAGGTACATTTCTGCCAGGCGCATCATATAGGTGTCGTTCGGATAGTTTTGTTGCGCCGCTGCTCCCCCAACATCCTCAGCTTTTCCGACTACATATTTTTTGATGTAGGCAAAATTCACATCACCGCCTGTATTCGGCACAACTAACTTTTGCTTTACACTAGTGCCATTTACATTCAAAACCTGTGTTATCTCGTTGTAGGTGGCGCCAGGCAACATAAAAGTGGTCTTTAATCTTGTATCAAGCGTACGTCCCTTAAGCATGGTATCACCCGATGCTTCAATGCCTTCATATTGGCTCAACATCCACCAGGTTGCGCTTTTATCCCCTCCCCATCCATCACCGTTGGCAATGTCGTTGCTAAAATTCAGATAGGCGGGCATACTATTCGCAGTTCCATACCTTGAATATACCCATTGAAGTGAAAACAGGGATTCAGAATTGTTATCATAAGGAAACTTAAACAAATCTTCATATTTTGCCAGCAGTTTTGCACCGCTTTGGGTAATTACCCTTTGTGCATAATACTTAGCGCTATCAAGGAATTGCTGTTTTCTGGCAGTAGCCCCGGTACCTTCAACACCAGCCCTGGTAAGATAAAACCTGGCCAACATACCCTCTGCAGTCCATTTTGTAATTCTTCCCGGCTGAATGGGAGTTGCCGGAAGATCGTCTATAATTGCACGCATTTCACGGGTTATAAATCGCCAGGTACTCGGTATTGTATTTTTCCTAAGTGTTGTATCAGTCAAATAATCCAGATTGTTTTCTATAATCGGCACCTCACCCCAGTTCATCACAAGGTACCGGTAAGCCAAAGCTCTCATGAATCTTGCCTCTGCAATAGCCAGCCTTTTTATAGATGGAGAAACACCTTCGCCAGCATATTTGTTGATGTTCACTATCGCCAGGTTAGACTGAGCTACTACAACAAAGAAGGCACGCCACGATGCATTATTTTCTCCATTTTCAGCAGTTGTATTAAACAACACATTACCCCTGTCATTATAGGCGGAGTAGGCTGTTCCTGACCTGAAATCCCCAAGGTTATAATATGCCTTATCATTATAATCGAACCATACGTGATTATATAGGGATGCGGTACCTGCCAAAACCTGTTCATCTGTTTTGTAAAAACCAGCGTCAACTATAGCATCTGTTGGCGGCTTTTCCAGAAAATCCTTTTTACAGCCGGTAAGTATTGCGATGGGTATCACCAAACCAATCAAACATTTCAAACTATTTATATTCTTCATCAGATGATTTTTAAAAGTTTACATTAAGAGTGAATGTGTAAATAGGCGTTAAAGGATAGCGGCCGTAATCAAGGCCGATGGCCTGAGTTGCTGTTGATGCATCCCTGCCTACATAAGCACCTACTTCCGGGTCAAAGCCTGAATAATTGGTAGCTGTAACCAGGTTCTGAGCTCCAACAGTAGCTCTGACACCTCTCACTATTTTTTGTTTTCCAATTAAGGATGTAGGTAAGTTATAAGATAAAGAAACATTCTTTAACCTCACATAAGATCCATCTTCCACATACTTATCAGTGATTCGTGCATAAGTTCCATTTACGTCGGCACCGGTAATAATTCTTGGAACAGTTGTTTCGGGGTTCAACAAATAAACTTTGCCATTTGGATCTGTTGCTATTTTCGCATAGTCCATAGCCCTGCTCATCATATTCCGGCCAAGGTAAATGTTGTTAGGATTGGAATTTTCCCAGGCAATGAAGTTGTATATATCATTCCCGTAAGTAGCTGTGATAAGAACACTCAGATCAAAACCTTTGTAGCTAAACGTATTGGTGAAACCGCCAAATAATTTAGGCCATGGATTACCAATGTAGGTTTTGTCATTCACATCAATTTTGCCATCACTATTAATGTCCTTATACTTTACATCCCCTACCCAAACACCGCCGTTTGCCTGTGTCGGGCGCCTTGCGCCATTGTTGTCAACAGGTACTGCACTTTTGTTAATCTCTTCAACTGACTGGAACAAGCCTTCTTCAATATAGCCCCTGAACAACCATGGTTGAAGGCCAATTGCAGAGCGTTGTGTCCAGGGATCCTGTTGGTTAAGCCACCAGGAGCTACGCTCCAGGAATGCGTTGTCAGAGTTTAAACTTTGGATAGCGCTTTTGAAATGGGATAAATTAAAATTTGTTTCCCATTTAAAAGATTTTGAATTAACATTAATTGTATTTATGGCAAAGCCCCATCCCTTTGTTTTCATGTCCCCGTTATTTACTGTTGGCGGTGCAATTGAACCTTCACCAGCTGTTCCCATGTACCATGGTAAATCCGCACCCAATAACAGGTTAGTGGTATGCTTTATATAATAATCCGCTTCAATCGTCACCCTGTTTTTAAGTACTCCCAGGTTAATGCCTATGTTATCGGTCCTCGTTTCCTCCCATTGATAAAAGGGATTCCCATATATTGAAACCAAAAATCCTGTGCCCCATGGTGTTGCCCCGGCATTTAGCGGTGAATATACGGCAGCATTGCTGCCCGGCTGGCTTCCGGTCAGACCAGTCTCAAGCCTTAATTTTAAGTCAGAAATAAAAGGAACCTGGAAAAATTTCTCCTGGCTGACACGCCATGCAGCAGACACCGAAGGGAAAGAGCCCCACCTTTTCTCAGGTCCAAAATTTACTGAGCCATCCCTGCGAAAAGTACTTGTTAAAATGTAACGGTTATCATAATTATAGGTCAATCGCCCAAGGTAAGATTCCATACCCCACTGCCCGGAACCACCACTGTTAGTGGCGGTAGTTGAGCTACCTGCGTTCAAGTCAAATACGTCATTTGTTAGGAAACCTGTTCTTGTTCCGCCGAGGTTTTTCCAGGTTGATGCCTGTGATTCATGGCTTGCCATTAATCCAATGGTATGTTTCCCTAGTGTCTTTGTGTATTCAGCCAACTGGTTCCAGTTCCAATAGGTGTTTTGGCTGGTGCCATTTGATAAAGACGCAGTTGGATTAACTGCCCAACCAATTGAATAAGTTGGCTGATAATAGATCGAATTGCCAAAACCAAGGTTGGTATTGAATGAAGTTCGGAGAACAAGGCCTTTTGCCAAATTCAATCCAAGATTCAATCCACCTAAAAACTGCCGGCGGGTATTTGTATTGGTGACTAACTGAGAGATTGCAATCGGATTAACCGGTGAAAACTGGTGGGCAGGATTTGTAAGGTCACCCCCACCCCAGGTACCATCTAAATTTTTTACCGGTACTTCAGGGCTTAACTGAATTGCACGGATAATAACATTTTCCTGGCTGGTGGTCAATCTTTCGTTTGTTTGGTTAAAGCTCAGATTGGCACCGATGGTTACCCATTCTCTTGGCTTATTATCGAGATTCATTCTGAAACCATAACGTTTAAAGCCGGAACCTTCTGCAACACCGTCCTGATCTAAATACTCACCAGACATATAATAAGTAGTATTGCCGCCACCGCCAGATAAACTTATTTGATGTTTTTGCATCATTGCATTGTCGAATAATTCATGCTGCCAGTCAGTGCCGGGACCTAAAATAGAAGGATCCAGCAATTCTTCCCTAACTGTTCCGCCAGCAATTCCTTTATATTCTATTTGCATTTGCGCATATTGTGGCAATGTCATCACTGCAACACGCTTTGGAGGCGTTTGAACATTGTATTGGCCATTATAATTTATTTTGAAGTCCCCCGCTTTACCACGTTTTGTTGTTATCAGTATTACCCCGTTAGTTCCCTGCGAACCATAAATTGCGGTAGCGGACGGGCCTTGTAAAATCTGCATGTCTTCAATATCGTTTGGGTTGATACCTGAAAGAGGGTTGGAAGAATTTGCTGTACCACCACCCCGAATTTGAACACCGTCAATTACATAAAGAGGTTCTGTATTTAAGCTGATGGAGCTGATACCACGAATGGCCACCGATATCCCACCTCCCGGTTGACCCGAGTTTTGAGTAACATAAACACCAGGGGCTCTTCCCTGGATAGCCTGTTCAATAGTAGTATTAACTGTCTTTTCTATATCCTTTGCAGTAACAGAAGATTGGGCCTGGGTTAGATTGGAACGTTTGGAACTGCCGTATCCAATAACAACTACATCACTTAATGTATTAGTAACTGGCTCTAAATTCACCTTTATGTCACTACTGTTGCCAATGTTGATTTCTTTTGGTCTCATTCCAACATACGTAATAACTAAAGCTCTTCCGCTAATTGGTATATCAAATGTGAAAACCCCCTCACTGTTTGTAGTTGCGCTCAATCTTGTATTCTTTAGTGCAACGGTGGCTCCGGTAAGAGGTTTACCATTTTCGTCATTGACCGATCCTTTTATGGTTTTGTTCTGTGCGAAAATTGAGGGGAGGGAGAATACGCATATTGTTAAAATGAATATTCTAAGAAGTACTTTTTTTATCATATAGCAAGAGGTTTGTTAACAAAATTAGAATTATATGTAACTACAACATAATACTATTTTATCTTATTGTGATTTAAATAATAAAAACTACAATAAAAAAGGGAGTACTTGAATAGATGCTACCTGATTTTTTGTTACATTTAAAAAAATATTACTTTAATACTTTTTTATCTGTCTAACACTAATACCTTACTTGCTACTTAACAAAAATATACTTAGAGAAATTACTCCTCTTACCAACGGAGATTGTTTTACCTTATTAAACAGGGTAAAAACAAAATTTGATTTCCCTTTACATTATCACGATGAGATTGAATTGAATTTTATTCTGAATGCCAAAGGAGCAAAAAGGGTTATTGGAGATCACGTGCAAGAAATTAACGACGCTGAACTTGTTTTGGTTGGATCAAATTTGCCGCATGTATGGCTCACAAATAAATGTAAAAGTGAGGAAATAAAAGAGATCACTATTCAATTTCATAAAGACCTTCTTGATGAAAAATTTTTAAGAAGAAATCAGTTAACTTTTATCAGAAGCATGCTGGAAAAGTCGGTGAGGGGTATATTATTTTCTAAAGAAACTATTGAGCAGGTCACCCCCAGACTATTACGGTTGAACCAAATGCAAGGTTTTGATTCTGTACTTGAGCTTATCTCTATTTTACATGATTTATCCATATCACGAAATATGCAATTTTTATCTGACGGTACTTTTAATAATGCAGAACTTTCTTATAACAGTCGCCGAATAGAAAAGGTATTTGAATATGTACAAAATAATTTTGACAAATCAGTTTCACTAAATGACGTAGCCAGGTTAGCTAATATGACAGAAGTATCTTTTAGCAGGTTTTTTAAAAAAAGAACTGGTATAACGTTTATAGATAGCCTGATGGAAGTAAGGCTGGGGCATGCTTCAAGGTTATTAATTGATACAACACAATCGATTGCAGAAATCGCTTATGATTGCGGATTTAATAACATATCAAATTTTAATCGAATTTTTAAAAAGAAAAAAAACTGCACTCCCAAAGAATTCAGGGAAAACTATAATTATGGAAGCCGGGTTTTTATTTAAGTGAGCATACAATTCTTAGAGGCTTCCTGCCATGTTATTGATGCCGTGGGGAGCAGCACCCAATTGCTTCATAATTTTAAAATGCGAAATGATAGCGGCTGTCATTGTCGGAAAAGAATGATATGGTAAACCAAACTCCTTACATTTTTCTGAAACGATTTTACTAAAACAGGGTAGTGTACATGACTTATCCGCGGAAACAAATGATGTTCAACCTGAAAATTTAATCCGCCCACAAACCATGTGATTATTTTGTTACGCGGAGCAAAATTAAAAGTAGACTTTATCTGGTAAACAGCCCATTCAGCTTCAATTACTTTATCTTCAAAACCCAAAACTTCAAATTCTGTATCTTCCACTACATGCGCCAATTGGAAAACAATAGCCAGCGTTAATCCCATAAAAATATGCAGTAAGGTAAAACCAATTGCCCATGTTCCCCATCCTAAAATCACCACCGGAATAACTATGTAAAATAAACCATATAATATTTTAGTAGTCCAAAAAATCAGATGTTCTTTTATACTGATTTTTTTTACCCTGGTGGTATATATTTTTGTTTAAAATATTTATCAAAATTCATTACAAATATCTATGCAAACGAAGATAATAACCAATTTGTAATTTACCAGGAGATGCTAAATAAGTGTCTGTAAGATAAGTAATAATAAACCATAGATATGTATTTTGATTTCTGGTATTTATTATCTTAACATACTAAGTATTACAACAGATGATATCCTTTTTTATTGAAAAAAATATTGCGAAAGCCAAAACACTTTATAAAGAATTTTATATTGACCCGAAATATTTTGAAGAAAGCAAAGAAAAAATTTTTTCAAATACATGGCAATTTATAGGAGATACAAATCTTGTAAAAAAAGCAGGGAACTGTTACCCGTTTACTTTATTTCAGGATTATCTTAACCAACCTTTATTACTCACAAAAAACAAAACCGGACAAATTAATTGCCTCTCCAATGTTTGTACACATCGCGGCAATATTTTGATAACCCAGCCCTGCAGTGCAAATAATATTCGCTGTAAATATCATGGCCGTCTTTTTGATCTTACCGGAAGATTCAGGTCGATGCCGGAATTCCAGGAAGTTAAAAATTTCCCTTCCCTCTATGATGATCTTCATAAACTTCCCTTATATCAATTTGCAGAATTACTATTATTCGTTTCTCTCAATAAAAATTTACCCGCAAAAAAATTTTTTAAAGAAATGATTGAACGAACCGAATGGATGCCATTGAAGGACTTTGTTTTCCGCCCGGATCTGTCAAAAGAATATTTTATAAATGCACATTGGGCATTGTATTGCGAAAATTACCTGGAGGGCTTTCATATTCCGTTTGTGCATCCCGGTTTAAATACAGTAATAGATTATGGAAATTACACAACGGAACTTTTTAATTACTCAAATGTCCAAATCGGTATTGGTAAGGATGAAGAAGATTGTTTTGACCTCCCTGCATCATCGACAGATTACGGGAAAAAAATAGCTGCTTATTATTTTTGGATCTTCCCCAACATGATGTTTAATTTTTATCCCTGGGGCTTGTCAATAAATATAGTAACTCCCCTTTCCCCGTGCCGCACAAAAATTTCCTATTTTTCTTATGTTTGGAAAGAAGAAAAATTAAACACCGGTGCTGGCGCATCGCTTGATAAGGTAGAATTGGAAGACGAAGAAGTTGTTGAGAACGTACAAAAAGGTATATTGTCGCGGTTTTACACTCATGGAAGATATTCTGTTACAAGAGAACAAGGCACACATCATTTTCACCGTTTGATAGCTGAGTTTATGAAATAATTTCATTACTCATTTAAATGACTGTAATAATTTAATTTTAAAGATTATGAGAAACAATTTCTTTATAGCTGCTCTATAAAAAATATATTTTCACATCAATACATTTAAAAATGCCAACAGAACAATATCACGAGCCACCCGCCGAATTATCACAGGAGACAAGAACATTTGCCCGTATGATACAATCGTTAATTGAAGAAGCAGAAGCCATAAACTGGTATGAGCAACGCATTAGCTTGGAGAAAGATAGTGCTGCAAAAGCTATTATGGAAAACGCTCAAAAAGAAGAGTTCAAACATTTCAGTATGGATCTTGAATTTTTATTGAGAAAAAAAGCAGATTGGAAAACAATGGTTCACAATGTGGTCGGAAAATCAGGCGACATAGTAAAAAACGGTGAAAAAGGAGAAGATAAAATAGACTAAAAAAAACCTACTCGATTTCTTTCAATAGCTCCTCCGTATCAAGATATTGGGTGAACATTTCTATAGAACCATCATGCTTTTTAGGCCATTTATCTTTTGGCCTGTCCCAATATAATTCCAGTCCATTTTCATCCGGATCATTTAAATAAATCGCCTCTGAAACGCCATGGTCAGCAGATCCTGTTAAAGGATAACCGGCATCTGCTAAGCGTTTATAAGCAACGGCAAGATCTTTTCTTGAAGGATATACAATTGCCATATGAAATAGGCCGGCAACCCGCAGAGGCGCAGGCGGTGCATTTTTACTATACCATGTATTTAATCCAATATGATGGTGATAGCCTCCGGCTGAAATAAAAGCTGCATCATTACCTGATGTAGTTATCAATTCAAAACCAAGAATATCACAATAAAAAGTTAGCGCTCTTTGCAGATCGGCTACTTTTAAATGAACATGTCCTATTCTTGTTTGTGCAGGTATAATATAATTTTCTTTCATTAATGTTTAGTTACCAAATGAAATCACATCGAGAATATTGAGCAAAAAAAAATTCATCCTTTCAGATGAATTTTTTTGAGAAAATCATTTTTATTTTGGCGCATTCACTGGCTTGTAATATTTCAATGCCTCGTCCATGTAGCCCTGTAATTTATTGATTCTGTCCTGGTCAGCCGGATGACTGCTTAAAAAAACAGGAGGCTTATCTCCCTGGCTTGCGTTTGCCATACGGGTCCAAAAAGATATCGCTTCCCTTGGGTTATAACCCGACATCGCTGCGAATATTAGTCCGAAATGATCCGCCTCATATTCCTGGTTTCTTGAATTGGGCAACAAAACCCCTATCTGCGCCGCCGGGCCAAAAACATTATTAAAAATACCGTTTGCCTGTGTATTGCCTGAAGTAAAAATATTGCCGGTGAGCTGAAGGCCCTGTGCAAGCAGAGCCTGACTCATTCTTTCCTGCCCGTGATGTGCAACTGCATGTGTTATTTCATGTCCCATAACAACAGCTAATGCCGCTTCATTTTGTGCCACAGGTAACAATCCTGTATAAACCACTACTTTACCGCCGGGCATACACCATGCATTAATTTCTTTATTATCAACTAAATTAAATTCCCATTTATATCCTGCTAATTCTTTACTCAATCCCTTTTGGCTGTAGTACCGAGTAATTGCACTTGCAATACGCCCTCCTACCCTTCTTACCATTTCTGCATCTTTACTTGTGTTTGCACTTACAATTTTATTTTGAGATAAAAAAGATTGGTATTGAGAAACGGCTTCCTGTTGTAAGGTGTTTTCAGATATTAAACTAAGCTGCTTACGCCCGGTAACAGCATTTGTTGTACAAGAGGTAATCAACATTACAAGGCCCGCATAAAAAAGAATAATTTTTTTCATTTTATAAATATTTCTTTATAATAAAACAATTGCTGTACCAAAAAAAAATATGGTCTCTTAAAATTAAAAGTGGTAGTAAAAACCCACTGGTGTATAAATGGAGATACGGTGATAAACTGGAGGGCTACTAAAGTTTTTTACGCAATTTTTTTTTATCCCGGTATTTTAAAATAGGAACACGGCTTTCGTTGCCTTTTATTAAACGGCTTATATTTTTTTGATGAGTAAGAACTATAAGGCCGGCAACAGCAACTGCAAACACCCTGTAAAAAACTTCTTTTTCATTGTAGATCCAAAGTACGCATATAGGTAAAGCCACACCGGCCAATATAGAACTAAGCGATATGTATCGTGTAATGTAAAGGACTGCTAAAAACACAGCAACACAACTTACTGCTACTATTGGCTGAATCGCTAACACCATTCCAAATAAAGTGGCTACGCCTTTGCCACCTCGGAAGTTTGCCCAGACAGGAAAAATATGGCCTGCTACTGCGGCAAGACCCAAGCCGATCATAAAATTAGTTCTGTCTAGTTCATTATGTAAGTAATGCGGGAAAAAATTATATATAGCTACAGCAATTATTCCTTTCAACATGTCTGCTATCATTACAATTGTACCAAAGCGGGAGCCTAAAACACGAAACGTATTTGTGGCACCCATATTTCCGCTTCCATACTCTCTGATATCAATATCAAAATACTTTCTGCTTATAATTAAAGCTGTGGGAATTGACCCAATTAAATAGGCTATAATAATGGATAAGGCTTCTTTCATTAAAAAAGGAATCGAACTTCAAATATATCAAATTAAAAACTTGTATTATGGCAATTTAAAAAGAATTTTGATCCCAACGTAAAAAAAACCGCCATTTTTTCTGAGTTATAACATATAATAATTTTTATTTAAGTATACGATTAAATTTCTTTATTTCTGAAATTTCAACCTGAGACAGCAGCTCGTTATTTTCATATTTTGATTGAAGATACAAGACTCTTTTATGCTGAGGATACCTTGACAGTATGGCTTCTATAATTTGACCTATGCCTTCATCTTTCTGATACAGTGGTTTTGCCTCCGGCAGATCAGATTTGTATCGCGTTGGCATTCTTTTTATAACTGCCTCTAAAGTGGCAAGTTTGCCAATTGATATGTCTTTAATTTGAGAGGCTTTTCCATATAACCCCTGCAATTGCTTTTTACTTAAACTTCCCCGTTGCATATATTGTTTATATATACTTATTATAAATGATGACACGGGATAAGCTAAAATACATTCCTCTAACACATCATTAACAATATCTACATCAGAAATTTTCTTATTCATACATGAGTGAAATAATTGATTAAAATATTAAGAAATACACGACAAATATTTATAAAAGTACCATAATGAACATTTAAATTACTAAAAGAACTGCTTAATAAATGAAGACTAAATTTTTAAAATTAATTTTACCAACCAACTTCACGTGGGGTATTTTAATTTATGATTAAAAATCAAAAGCATGAAAATAGGTTTAGCGGCTGACCATGGAGGATTTGAATTAAAGCAGGCGCTTTTACCTTTTTTAAAATCTAATAATTTTGAGGTAATTGATTTTGGCGCATTACAGTTAAACAATGAGGATGATTATCCCGATTTTATAATACCGCTTGCCAGGGCTTTGGCACAAAAAATTATAGAGCGTGGCATTGCTGTTTGCGGGAGTGGCGTTGGCGCCTGTATAGCTGCGAATAAAATTAAAGGAGTAAGGGCCTGCCTTATCAATGATCATTTTTCAGCGCACCAGGGAGTTGAAGATGATGATATGAACCTCCTTTGCCTTGGAGGCCGGGTTACGGGGCATGCTGCTGCTAAAGAATTAGTTGAGGCATTTCTGGAGGCGAAATTCACAAATGCTGAAAGGCATGTTCGCAGGTTATCTAAAGTAACTTTGTTAGAAAATAATCAATGATTAATTTTTTAGGATAGATATAAAATTCATTTAATCCAATTCTGATCAATTTCCGCTATCCCATAATCTAAAGGTCTCTACTAATAATATGATTTCGTGAGCACTGGTGGGGTAAGATATTAATAGCGATTTCTAAAAGCTTTTACTCTCTGACACTGTGATCAATTAAAAGTGCAATTTCAAAATTATCTTTTTAGATAGGCACAGGGAACGTTTTTAGGAGAATAATTAATCCCGAATTGATGCTTTAATAGCGCACTAACCACTTTGGAGATAGTGATCTCATTTCTGTGCAACTGAGGAAGAAGCCCGTCATATTGAAATAATACCGGCTTCATCTTGTAAATAATTTTCAAGAGATCCGGCATCATTCAATAGAACAGCCAGCAAAATTTTATCACTAAAGTCAAGTCCGTATTGTACAAATACTTTTACGCATTCTTTAAAAGCGGGAGTGCGGGTGTACATATTTATAAGAGTATAAAAAAGAGGCTTACCATTGAAATAAATATTCGGGGAAATGCCTTGAGAAAAATATTTTCTTATACCTTCTGCAGAATGCAGTTCTATTTGAATAACCAACTCATCCAAATACTTCACAAAATAATTTTTCCTGATTTTTGCTATCCAATCTTTGTTTGTGCATAATGAAGGCAGGTACTTATAAAAATGAGTAGTTAAACTTATTCCATCATCTAAATGAACCCCTCAAAACTTATTAAGTGCTGCAATTTTATTTCAGTTGCGATGGCATATTCTGATATCTTACCTACCGCTCATTTAATAATAAAAATAACCTTTAAATTATATGGCTTTTGTCAGTTGTTTATTTTCCTTACCATATAGTATGTCAACCTCAGGTGCTTATACCAATTGAAAAGGCAGGTGTTTCCACCTGCCTTTTCATATAAACTAGAACTTTATTGTTTTGCAAACTGTTTAATGATAGTTCTGCCAGAATTCAGTTTAACAAACAACTGATACACTCCCTTTGAAAGTTTACTTACGGCATCTATGGTAAATGAATTATTGCCTTGAAACAGTTGTTGCTGTTGCTGCATTACCCGTGAACCTGCAGCATTGAAAATAGAAATTGTTGCCTTTTCATCTGCTTTACTGCTAATATTCAAGTACAGGTTTTCTTTAACCGGATTAGGGAAAAGTATGATTGATAAAGCCCTGTTATTCCGCCTTATTACTATTGTTTTACTGTAATAAAACAAACCATCTGCATCGTACTGTTTAATTCGGTAGTAAAGAGTGTTTGATAAGACTGAAGCAACATTGTCTGCAACAGAGTAAGCATTAGACTCAGTTGAACTGTTATTTTTAATTTCATTTATCTTAGAAAAATTCTTGCCATCTTCACTTCTCTCAATTTCGTATCGTTTAACAGAGCTTCCATTTTCAACGGCCCATTTTAAATTAACATCATCATTATTTTCAATTGCACTAAAGCTCGTAAAGGTTACCGGCAACACTACATTGGAGATATAAAACCCTGTTACAGCAACAAGGTCTAAACCACCATCGGCTCCATTAGTATTTGTAGGGAAATTTACTATGTTGTTGTAGTTTACCAAATCAGCAGGCGTTGCTGAAAGCGGCAGGTCATTTGCAAAAAGAGAATAACCGTATATTGGTGTATTGGCAGTTATGCCAAGAGAATCAAGTGATATAAAAACGCCGCCAAGATCCTGCGTAGCTGCGCCAGAAATTACCAAATTAGCCGGATAAGTTCCTTGCACAATTCTATACGTTACAGACGGCCCCGGGTCACCATATTTGGCAGCGGTAACCCTTACAATTTTACCATAAGTAGCAGGATCACCAAATCCATCAAGGGAAGTAATTGCTGCTATACAAAATGGATCGTGTCCACCCGCAATTCCTTTATCAAATACACCAACCCCAACTTTCTTAGGCAGAGGTGTTGAAAAGGCTCCGGAGGATATCCAGTCCAGGCGTTCAATATTATTCCGGTTAGGGGCAGTGGTATTGTCAAACAAATTATCTGTTCCTTTGTTATAAATGTGGCTGTTTAAAAAAGTATCTAAACTTTTTTTATAATCAGAATAAAAATTATAAGTAGTTCCGCCGGTACTTGTAGCCTGAACCCATTCTACTGTAAAGTTTCCTGAAACATTTACATTATTCACTCTCCTTAATTTTATGCTTCCATTTAACCCGGATGCGTAAGTAAATGCTACGCTGCCGGCATTAAATCCATTTAAAGTTACCAGGCTATCGTTGGGGCTTATTCCCCACTCGTAAGTATTACCAGAAACTACATAGCTAAAACTGCTGGGTGAAGAAGACAGTAAGGTATCAATGGCAATAACAGGAATTTGAGACTTACCTGTAAATACACAAACCATTAAACCAAGAAAAGTAAAAACTTTTTTCATAAGTATAAAATTATAGTTAACAATAAAAATGCATTTATTTGCTTCTATCAAATATGGTGCAAATAAATATAAAATATTTGTAATGCGGCTTTTAATTTACAAAGGTTTTTTGCAAACATTGGATCTGCGCAAACAAGGCTTACTGAAGATTTTTATAAAACCTGCATAATTACCATGATACCTTGATCATTTCATGCAAATAAAAAGACTCTGACAAAAGAGAAATTTATGTATTAAATTATAATAAAAACATCATGCTCACTGCTCAAAAACTTATACAAAAATATTTATTGCAACCGCATCCGGAGGGTGGCTGGTATAGGGAAACTTATAGAAGCAGCGAAAATATTCCACATGAAGCTTTGCCAGGCAGATTCAGCGGTGCAAGGACTTTTTCAACTATGATTTATTTTTTACTGGAGCAGGGAAATTTTTCTACATTTCATCGTATTAGAGCTGATGAGTGCTGGCACTTTTATGCGGGTGATCTATTACTTATATATGTAATTGAGCAGGATGGCAGTTTGAATATTATTCAATTGGGTAATGATACCGATAAGGAACAAATGTTCCAGTTTGTTGTGCCGGCCAATTGTTGGTTTGCCAGCAGGCCAGCTTATACCAGCCGGTTTAGTTTTGTTGGATGCACTGTAGCCCCGGGTTTTGATTTTGCTGATTTCGAAATAGGAATTGCAGCAGACCTTTCTGCTTTATATCCGCAGCATGAAAGTATCCTTAAGGAATTATGCAGGTAAAAGAATACGGCGATAAGATATTCGGTAAATTTTTTCGGGCCTGCCTGCAACACACATTTGGTTAAAGGCTATGGGCTTGGATCCCCAAAAAACCTCCCATGAGAATTAACGGATAAAATATTATTATTTATTAACCTTCTAATTCTCATTTATGGCAAAGTATTCTAAATCTTCGCAAAAACCATTTAGAGATGAAATGCATGAAAGCAAACTCAAAAGCGAAGAGACTAGCAAAAAAGTTAGAATTCCAAAACAGGCAATAGCTACAGGGCTATCAGAAGCAAGAGAAAAAGGGGGAAAACTTCCAAAAAAATCAGCAGCAAAATCACTGGTAAAAAAATCCTCTGGTAAAAAATAATAATTTAATATCCAATAGGTATAACCGTTTCAATAGATACGGAAAGTTTTTTTTGTAATTTTTTTTATCCTTTTACAACAAAGACCGTCAAACTATAATTTCTTTTTACCATACATTTATAAAGCAATATTAATAATACTTGCCTGTTGAATGACAACCGCTGAAGGTTTAAGTTTTAATCGTTTAAAAATGTAATTACTAATATGGAACAATTAACACTTGGAATCGGCACAAGGCTTCAACATATACAATACGGGCCGGGAGTAATTGTTGGCGTTCGCTTGGCTACTTATATGATTTCTTTTATCACATACGGGATAAAAGAGATTGATAAAACTGATAATAAACTTGAGGAAATCATTCCTGAAAACGTTACAGTTGAACTGGAGACTACCAGTGATGTAGAAAAGTCCCTGCTTAAAATTTTAAGATTATGGGCAGATGTATCAGAAATAATTCCTCTTGGCGATAAGTGGAGAGGCGGAATAATGTTATTACAACCTGCGGATAAAACACAAAAGCCCAAAGAGATCCCGGTTGATGTTTTCTTTCATAAGATAGTTATGCTTCGTGACAGGTTAAGGGTTATGGAACAACAGATCAACGCTCATAAAAAACTGAGTGACGGGGATAAAGTAAATCTTCAGCAATATATTACACGGATTTATGGTTCTCTTACAACGTTTAATGTGTTATTTAAAAATAAGGAGCATTGGTTTATAGGTGATAAAGGCAGCAGCGAATAAGTGCTTGTTAAGCATAATAACTCTTGCGGCGTTTTTTAAAGAATTAATATTGCAATTATGCTGAAAAATAATTCTGAAGTGCCTTCTTCGTTTAACAGGTTGGCTTCTGTATACAGGCAGTTTAATATGTTTATTTCCTGGGATGGAGGATTGGTTTACTGCATGGTATAATATCTTTTGGCTTTAATACCATCATAGTTGCCCTTAGGATAAGTGTAATTGCCGGTTTGCGAAAATAAGTAACTACCAACAAATTTAATTTAAGCCGGATGCCTTATTTCACTCAAACTTCTCCCGGTAATCACCGCAACAGCATCAGGGTAATTTATATTGATACCCGAAAAAGTGAATCCAGTAAAGAATTTAAGCAGTTTTTTTTGAAGGTTTTTATTGCCACGCGTTTTAAGCCGGGTCAGGATAGAATAAAAGGCTTTAGCCCCACAAACTATTTAGGCTAAAGCCCGATACTTAATAAACTTCTTTACGTATTATAAAGTAATGAATCTTAAAAAGAAAATTTACATTCTTACCCACTGGGAAAAATGGCACTACCATTTAAAGTATCTTCCTTTATACCCCGCATGGATATGGTACGTTCTGCGGTCTGGCTCACTTTGGTGGTTCACTCCATCAAATCCAACATTAACCTTCGGCGGCTTTGAAGGCGAATCAAAAAAAGAAATGTATCAGCAATTACCATTGGCAACCTATCCCCGAAGCGTTTACATTTCTCCCTTATTATCTTTCAACGAAGCTGAAAAATTATTTACCACCAATAATTTTAATTATCCATTTGCAGTAAAACCTGACATAGGTATGATGGGATTTATGTTTCGTAAGATTAATAATGCTGAGGAATTTAAAAAATATCATTCAGTAATGCCCGTCACTTATATTTTGCAGGAGTTTATACAATATCCCCTTGAAGTAAGTGTGTTTTATTACCGTTTCCCAAACCGGCAACGGGGCTACATTACCGGCTTCATAAAAAAAGAAATGCTGCAGGTAGAAGGTGATGGAATATCAACTTTATGGCAACTGATACTTCATCATCCTATCGCCCGCTTCAGGCTTGATGAAATGAAATGCAAACATGAAAACGCTTCGCAAAATATCATTCCTGCAGGTAATATTTTTCCCTTATCTCCTGCGGGCAACCTTAGCCGGGGCGGAAAACTGATCAGCCTTGCCAGTGAAAAAAGTGAAGCGCTCTTAAAAGTATTTGATGATCTGAGCCACTATACAAAACATTTTTATTATGGCAGGTACGATATAAAATGTTCATCGATACAAGACCTTGAAGAAGGAAAGAACTTTTCTATCCTTGAATACAATGGGTGTGGCGCAGAACCTCATCACATATACGGAAATGGAAACACATTATTACAGGCCTATAAAATTATCCTGCATCACTGGAAGGTGTTATTTAAAATTTCAAAAGAGAATTATAACAACGGGATTCGATACTGGAAACATAATGAGGGATATAAATTTTTAAGAGGAGCGAAAAAGCATTTTAAGATTCTTAAAAAGTTAGATAATGAATTTTCGCTATGATTTAAACTGTGTTATTCTACTCCAATAAAATTTGTGGCATCCTATTTACTTAGGCAAACGTATCTTTTAAAAGACATTGAATTTATGGTAAATACTGATTGCGGGGATATCACTTCTGAATATTTTACTTACTTAAAAAACAGAGAATTTCCTTGCATTGCCGCTAAGGCGGCACTGGCGCGGCAACAGGTTAAGTGTATGGTGTCAGATCATATGGCCTGCCCAAAGGATGACAAATTTATCCTGCAATTTCTATACGATTTCGTAAATGAATATCGTGAGACAAAAAATTTTTATCAGAGTGCAGCCGTAATATTTAAAGGGCCTTTAGCTATTAGTGAAGAATTATTCGATGAATTGTTATGGCAGAGACTTCAGGCACTTGCGGATCTTGATGCTAAAAATTATCCTTTCGATAATAGGGTAAATAATGCCCCGTCGTCCCCACATTTTAGCTTCAGCATTAAAGAGGAGGCACTTTATATTATAGGCCTTCACCCTAACAGCAGCAGGCAATCCAGAAGGTTTACTTACCCGAGCTTAATCTTTAATCCACATGCCCAATTTGAAGTATTAAGAGAGATAAACAAATTTGAGGTAATGAAAAACGTGGTTAGAAAACGCGATATTGCTTATTCAGGTTCGGTAAATCCAATGCTGGAAGATTTTGGAACATCCTCAGAAGTATATCAATACAGCGGACGTAAATATGACGATTCATGGCAATGCCCTTTAAAAATAAATCATGCAAAAGCTAAAAGTAATTTTACCCCGTAGCGGCGTTGCATTTGTATTAAAGAAAGGCCAGCATCTTAAAATAGTTGATATAGAAGGTGAACAGGTTTCAGATTTTATTTGCTACAATCTTCATGATAAGGCCGAATATCTTTCCTCCGGCAGAACGATAGATTATGCAGAAACAATATTTTTTACCAGCGGCCATCCGTTTTATTCAAACAGAAGTAACGTCATGTTCCATATAGTTGAAGATACAGTTGGCCGGCATGATTTTTTATTAACACCCTGCAGCGCCGAAACTTTCAAAATTATTTACGGACATACAGAGCCTCACCAGGGTTGCTTTGGTAATCTGTCTCGAGCGTTAAAAGAGTATGGTATAAAACCTGATGACATTCCTGTAAGCTTTAATATTTTTATGCATGTTGCGGTTGATGGTGAAACAGGTAAAGTGTCAGTACTGCCGCCAAAAAGTAAAGCAGGTGATCATATTATAATCGAAGCAAAAATGGATCTCATTATTGGCCTCACAGCATGCTCCGCTGAAATGTCAAATAATTATTCATTTAAGCCCATTGGATACGAGGTTATGGATAATGCATAGACCTCTATTCTCTCTCCAAAAAAAAACTTTGCCTGCACGGCCAGCAAAATAAGTTTACTAAAATCTTATCAACTTAAATTCTTTTCATTAGTTTGTATCAAATTATATAAGCCACAATTTTATTTTGTATAACCTCATCAAACTCTCCTCTGCAGGGGAAGGGCAAGTCCTCTGTTTTGGAAAGGATTTAGGTGAGATACCTAACCCCAAATTATTTTATGAGTACTTCCCAGCTTAACAGGTCTCTTGGTTTGCGCCTTGTAGTGGTAGTAGTTATTGGAAATATTATCGGCTCCGGCGTATATAAAAAAGTTGCACCAATGGCGGATGTGTTGCATTCATCCGGTTGGGTGCTTATATGCTGGGTGCTGGCCGGGGTAATCAGCTTATTTGGCGCCTTATGCAATGCCGAAGTGGCGGGGCTTCTTGCAGAAACCGGCGGAGAATATGTTTACTACAAAAAGATATATAACCGCTTTTTTGCTTTCATATTCGGATGGTCTTTGTTCACCGTTATTCAAACGGCCTCCATCTCTGCCCTGGCTTATGTATTTGCACAATCACTTAATACCATGCTACATGTTCCGCCAGTGCTCACTTCATTAGCTCACTTCAATATTGGTAATGTATTTTTTCCATTTGCGGATATGAATATAAAGCTGATCGCTATTGCGCTCATCATTATTCTTACCTGGGTAAATAGCCTCGGTATAAAAACAGGAGCCGGTGTTAGCACAGCCATTTTGTTAATTGTATTTGCAGGAATATTCACCATAATAATTTTTGGGTTAAGCAGTAGCCAGGCAGATCTCGGTCGCATACAAATGCAAACACCCAATAATCTACCTGTTACCATAAGCAGCATATTCACCGCCATGCTCGCTGCCTTTTGGGCTTACCAGGGATGGGCAGCAGTTGGTTACGTGGGCGGTGAAGTGAAGAACCCAAAAAGAAATATTCCAAGAGGAATTACCATAGGTGTTTTGATAGTTATTGCAGTGTATCTGTTGGTTAATACAACTTACCTTTCTTTGTTACCAGTACAAGAACTGCAGAACATTAAGGCAGCAGGTAACCAGATAGCTGCAGTAGAAGCAGTGCGAAGTTTCTGGGGTTCAAATGGCGCTTTATTTTTATCCGTTCTTATTCTTATTACCACTTTTGGTTGTTGCAATGCAACTATATTAGCCAGCAGCCGCCCATATTTTGCAATGGCAAGGGAAGGATTATTTTTTAAAAAAGTGGCTAAACTGAATAATAAACAAGCTCCCGGTAATTCACTGTTATACCAGGGTATATGGGCCTGCATGCTTGTGCTCTCCGGCACATTTGACCAGCTAACAGACATGATCATTTTTGCGGTTTTTATTTATTACGGTGCCACAACTTTAGGTGTTTTTATATTACGCAAAAAAATGCCTGATGCTCCGCGGCCTTACAAAGTTTGGGGCTACCCGTTTGTACCTGCAATTGTTGTGTTGTTTTGTATCTGTCTTGTGTTTAATGCCGTTTTAAGCAACCCACGTGAAGCCGCCATCGGAATGGTATTGATGCTTACCGGTATACCGATGTACTGGTGGTTTAATAGGAAAAATAAGCCGGTTGATGAGAGCATTTGATAAAATGCCTGGAAGTTTTTAAAGCGGGAAAATAATCAATCCTTAAGTTATATATTTACGAGTTATGCGTCAGCTTACGAGCAATTGGTCATTCTAAAAGACATCATCACAACATTGAACAGACATAAAAATGACGACAGAACTTCAAGCCTTTTTATCTTATTATATCCCCGAACAAGACTTAAAACCTTTTCTTAATTATTTTCACGACTTGACCATAAAAAAAGGGCGACACCTTTTAAAGCCAAATCAGGACTGCAATTATTTAGCATTCATTCAAAAAGGAAGTTTTAGAGTTTATTATTACGACATTAACGACAAAGAAATTATTACCTGGTTTTCGTTTGACGAAATGGTAATTACTGATTTGCCTGGACTTTATACAACAAGCAAAGCGCAGTTTTATGTAGAAGCATTGGAGGATAGTATCATTTACAAAATCTCAAAACAAGACCTTGAAATGCTTTATAGTAAATATCCAATCTATCAGGAGTTTGGGAGAAAATTTGCCGAAGAAGCATTGACAATGCTCATGCAAAGAACTATGTCGTTACATACCAAATCGGCTAAGGAACGGTACAAAGAACTACTAACAATCCCTGACTTTATGCAAAAAATACCGTTGAAATATTTGGCTTCATATCTCGGTATAACAGACACATCTTTAAGCAGAATCAGAAAAAAAATTAATTAATGGAAAATATAAATTCTCTAATACCAAATTTTATGGTTGGTGGCATTATAGCAACTATAAACTTTTATACTTCTAATTTAGGCTTTGAACTTGTTTATCCAAAAACAACTGATAGTACAGACAGTTTAGTCTGGGCTATTTGCATATTATGGTAAATATTTTGGCGACCATATTAAACTTGAAGAACTAAAAACATATTTGAAAGACTGAAGAATGGAAAGAAGTACGGTTCCTGCTTTTTTACGATTATTTTTCAACCAAAAAATATTTCTAAGACTCTTTTTGTAGGCTTCCCCATTTTTCGTGTCCGGATAAAAGTTTAACTATGAATCATAAAGCAAAATCAATTCGCCCGTTTATTGGGGCTAAAGACTACGAATTATCAAGGCGCTTTTATCGTGAACTGGGGTTTGAGGAAATCGTTTTATTTCCTGACATGTGTTTATTTAAAACAGGTTCAATAGGGTTTTATTTACAAAATGCATATGTGAAAGACTGGATAGACAATACAATGATTTTTTTAGAAGTTGGTGATGTGGATCGCTATTGGAAAGAACTTTTGGCTTTGGACCTGGCAGGTAAATATCAAGGTGTAAAATTAAGCCCTATCAGGAATGAGGATTGGGGAAGAGAATGCTTTTTGCATGACCCATCCGGAATTCTATGGCACTTTGGACAATTCAACAACCGTTGATAATTTTTACTTACCTTATTAGCAATCGGTGAACCCCGATTTGTAGCGGGTTTATCAGGTTGTGAAAACTCCGAATAGGAACTTGTAATGTAATTTATATTTGCACTCTTGCAAACCTGTTTACTACTATACATGAACAAGCGGATCCTTATTATTTTTGGCTTCTTTTCTATTTGCATGGGTTCGTTGGCTCAAATCTCAAATAACAAAACATTGTTCGTCATTGATTCAATTCCCCTTCTCGTTGACCCGGAGGAGTGGAACCAAATTCTGCAGGAAGACATTGCTGACTACACGCTGATAACTCAGAAAGACTCTTTGAAGTTGTTGGGTTGGGAACAGGTGGATGGAATAACTTATGTTTTTACTAAAGCCTACCACAGCCGGCCTGATAGCATAAAAAAAATTCCCAGCCTTAAACAAATGATAATAAAGGATGGTAACTGGTATTTGCACGACACTCTTTATACCGGGAAATATCTTGACTACTATAACAACGGAAGAATACAAAATGAAGGCACCATCCTGAACGGAAAAACTAATGGCGAGCTAACTGTTTACTACCCCAGCGGCATTAAAAAGTCAATTACGAATTTTAAAGATGGCATCAGGCATGGCTTGTGGAAAGAATACTATCAAAATGGTGCATTGATGCGAACGGATGAGTTTGTAAATGGAAAGGCAACCAGAATCGGTAAACTGTATTTCATAAATGGCCAAATTAAGCAGGAGTTGAAATTAAAAAATGAGACCAGTTATGATACGTCTGTTGTGTATTACTCAACAGGGAAAATAGAGAAAATAAAAATGACAAAAACCCCTGAATTTCATCCTGATAAAAAAGAAGCAGACATGAATTATTACACTACCATGTTTTACCAGTACCTGCAAACAGGAGATATCAGGGCAGCAAATAAGAGTTTCTACCAAATATGGATAATTGATAGTACTTCCACAGATACCTATTTCAAACAAGGGCTGCTATTAGCCAATGAATTTCGCTTTGATCGGGCTATAGTCCAGTTTGATAAAGCCCTGGCAATCGAACCGCTGATGAGGGAGGCGTTACAACAAAGAGCGCTTACCAGAATAAAAAGATATAAGTTTTCCATTGATAAAGTTTCTTTCAAAAACAGGAAAGATGTTCTGCTAACTTTAGAAGATTTTATGCTAATGCCCGAAGAGGAGCAAATAAAAGCTTGCCACGATGTTCTGCTGGCTGATGATATAAATCCCGGAGTTAATTACAACAATAAAACACTACCTGCGGCTATTCTAAATTATTGCAGGGAGAAGAGCAGCCACTAATATTGATTAACTTAAATTTCTTTGAGATAGAGAAATAAACGGCAGCTACCACGGAATTCCTTTTATGATGTCCAATTCTGCCACCCTCGTTTGTTATAAAGGTGTAGATCAAAAAATTTTTAATAATTAAAATCACAACAAAATGGACGAATTCATATTAATTTTCAGACATGAAGATGGCCTTAAAGTGGCATCACCGGAACAAATTCAAATTTGGATGAAGCAAACAATGGATTGGATAGGTACCATTTCTGCTCAAAACAAATTTGTTGGAGGTAATGGATTGCCTTTTGAGGATAGCAAGGTTGTATGGCATAACAACGTTGTTACCAACGGGCCTTTTGGCGAAATAAAAGAAACCATTGGGGGGTACATTATGGTTAAAGCAAATTCTGTTGATGAAGCTGTTGAATTTGCAAAAGGTTGTCCCGTTTTGCAGGGTGACGGCAATAGTGTAGAAGTTAGAAAAATTGCCAAGGGAGATGGTGTTCACTAAAGCGCTTAAGCCTCTGTATTTTTATAGAGGCTTTTTTTAATTTATGGAAGAACAAGAATTAATACCACACTTATTTAAAACAGAGTTCAGAAAAATAGCCGCAGTACTCTGCAAACATTTAGGCATTGGGCATATTGAAGTTGCTGAAGATATTGCAAGTGAAACTTTTTTATCAGCGCTTGAAACATGGTGCTATAAAGGAATTCCTGAAAACCCAACAGCGTGGCTTTATTCCGTTGCAAAGAATAAAGCTAAAAATTACATAGCCCGTAATAATATCTTCTCTCAAAAGATTGCCGGCGAAATAAAAAATTCGTCTTCTCAATTTCAGGAAGAAGAAATTGATTTATCTGACAAAAATATTTTTGACAGCCAGTTGCAAATGTTATTTGCAATTTGCCAGCCCGCAATTCCCAAAGAAGCACAGGTAGCGTTATCGCTTCGTATTCTTTGCGGATTTGGCATCGATGAAATTGCAAATGCCTTTTTAACCAATAAAGAAACCATCAACAAACGGCTGTATAGAGCAAAAGAAAAATTACGCCTTGATAAAGTACAAATTGAATTGCCTGGTAAAAATGAAATTACCAAGCGATTGGAAACCGTTCTTACAACTTTGTACCTGCTCTTCAATGAAGGATATTATTCTGAAAGCCAGGACAAAGTATTACACAAAGATCTATGCCTGGAAGCAATGCGGCTAACTTATCTGCTTATTGACAACGAACACACAAATCAACCTGCGGTAAATGCTTTGCTTTCTTTAATGTGTTTTCATTCGTCACGATTTGAAGCAAGGGAAAATGATAACGGAGAAATAGTTTTATACAATGACCAGGACGAAACACTTTGGAATTATGAATTAATAACAAAAGGTGTATATTTTCTTAACCAGGCATCCCGGGGAAATGAAATTTCAAAATATCATTTTGAAGCAAGTATCGCATACTGGCTTACTATTAAAGCTGACACAGAAGAAAAGTGGAAACAGGTTTTAAATTTATACGATAAATTATTAGTTATTGCATACTCCCCGATCGCTGCACTCAACAGGACTTATGCGCTTTCGAAGGTTTATGGAAAAACGGAAGCAATTGCTGAAGCAGAGAAATTGAATTTAGCAGACAATCATTTCTACTTTACACTCCTTGGTGATCTTTACACTGGTGTTGATAACAATAAAGCAAAACAACAATTTCAACAGGCCTTTTCACTTGCAAAGACACAGACAGACAAGCAAACGATTAAAAATAAAATTGATAGGGTTGCGATTAATATCTGAGAGATTAGAAAATAATTTACAGTAGAGAAACTAAATTTTATTCCTCCTTTTAAATCACATCTTGATCAACCAAAATTGATGCAAAATATACACTGAGGAATATGACCGGCTTTAGTCAGTCTTCAAATAATTTATCAAGTATTATTGGCAATTCACAAATTCTTTTTCCGGTAGCATGAAAATACAGCATTAGCAACGGCATGGGCAAAACCAACGATACTGGCTTCCCCGCTTGCCGCCCTGGTTCGAGTCAGCATAAGTAAGAGCGGAGGATTAACTGCCTGAGAAAACGTGCGGGTGAAAGGGTTTGCATTTTTATTTTAATTGATTCATGTATATATCGCCCATTTTCCACAACCCGCCAATTTTAAATGTATCATTCATTACTATTACAAATTTATTTTCATTACACGTAAAATATATTTTGACTACTGTAACTGGAGGGATAGGTGATTTAATATCCCTATTACCTGTTTGAACGCTGTCTTCGTATTCCTTAATTCTTTCAATATTAGCTTTTCTACATTCAAGTTTATTATCACCAGTATCTGAAAAGACCAGTAATATTTTCACTTGTCGCATTGAAAGTAGTATAAGGTTTATAAAATCTGCCAAATTCATCCCTGTAACCTTTACGAAACCGCTCCACATCAGACTTTGTTCGCAGATGAGTTGGCAGAAAACCACATTCCATTTTTACTCTCTCCGTTTCCGTGTTTGCAATCGGGCGGATAAACGGAAACTCTCCATAATCAAATCCTTTATGGATAGCAAATTCTTCATTTAAGAAAGCAATGACTTTTTCCAGCTCTTCTAATTCGCTGTATTCCTTTGGTTGTCTTGATACTGTTATAGTAGCACATATCTGTGAAATATATGCTTTTCTATTTGCTTACCTATTTCATAAGCGAGACGTGTCAGTTTTATATCTTACGGAACTGAAGTCCAAAAATAAATGCGATGCTGATTAATGCTTTTCGTAAGATATACCAATGAACCATTGAACTCAATTTTATAGACCATGCGGTTATTTATTTTTATTGCCCCGCAATCATATTGTTGTCCGTTATACACAACAGGGAAAGGCTCACCAATAAATTCTGTTTGCATAAATTTTAAGTTTACAAGTTAACTGGAATTTCAATTTTTAGACCACTCCAACCGACTATTTTAGCTAACTTAAGTAAATTTTCTTACCCGCCCTCTGGTTGTATTTCTTAAAGCGTGAGCAGTAAATTTTAAAAACGAAACATTCGGCATTTCTTTGCCATTCATTTCTAACATCTGCAAAATAAAATACAAATGGTTTGGCACTATTCCTTCGTGGCGGTGTTAGCGCGTGAACACACACGGGGCAGCAAATATTATTTAAAGGCCAGGTTACGTCATCCGCCAATCCCGATAGAAAAGATAAATTAAAATAAAGGCTAGAGTTTATTGCATCCGTTTTAACTGCGCCGGATATCCCCAAGTAAAACTAAATTTATAACGCAGCCAACTACTAACTATTGGCAGGGTTATTTATTCAACATGTGGGATAATACGTTTATATTTAAAGCAACATAAATTTAAATTGTACTATGCGGGCACTTTTAAGACTTACTTTAAAAAGAAGTAATCGTTTTTGGCTTATTAATACGATACTATTTTTTTCTGTTGTATTTTCCGCTTGTCAAAAAGTGCTTTTTGAACCTATTGACGGTAATGTAATTACAGATTCTTTAGCTATCTACTCCTTAGTGCCGGACTTAGGCAATTGCGCCAGCGTAGGCTCATCAGGTACAAGCGAAACCGGCGTACCGTATACAACTGGTAACTACAAAACTATTTCCGTGCATGTATCAACAAAGGGCTATTGGTCATATCCCCAAACTACATCTGCCGGTATCACATATTCGGGTTCAGGTTATTTTGCTGATACTGGTACTTCATCCATTAAATTATATGGAACCGGCACACCTGTAAATGCCGGCGTTTTTGACTACCCGCTAAATGTAAATAATGTATCATGTTCTTTCCAGAACCTTGTGTGGCCCGCAGGTACGCTGCCTCCTGCAGATAGTATAATAATATCCTACTACCTGGCAAACATTGGAGGAACCGGTTATTACCAGGTGGCTACAAAGGGCAGCGGGTATAGGGCCGGCTCATCACGCAACGGGCCCGGCGATGATGTAAGCCTTTCAGCCAATATAAGTCCTGCAACATCTCCTTACCTTCCCAATACTACTGCATTGGTAGTAATAAAGGGAGTAATGCATAACTATCGTTCATTAAGTGATGCCCAATTCAAATCTTTCTTTTCGCCGGGGGTTTACCCTTTATCAAAGGGCACTAATAATAATGCATACCTGATGGGTGATGGATTTTACATTGAATGGATAGATGGACAGGGGCATCTGTGGAATACGCTGTCTGGCACTGGTGAACAATCAAATAGTTCTGTCAAAATTGTAAGCGTAACAGATTACCCTGACCCCTTAGATTATTATGTAAGAGTTAAGCTGCAGTTTTCCTGCAAACTATACAGCATAGATACCGGTGAAATGAAACAGTTAGGTAACGGTGAGTTTGTTGGTTTGTTTGGCAAGTTGTGAGGGAATTAGTTTGTTGAACGGGTAGCGGGACTGGCAGAGCGGGCTACCCTAATGTCTTGTCGGGTTCTCCCGGTTAAACTTTACGTTAAAAGGAAGTATATGTAATTGCGATCAGCCTGCAGGAAAACTCTATTGGATACCGCCATCCTTAAATATCTTTGGCACACACAATCAATCACGACTATTGGACTTTTTTGCTGCCATTTCTTACAGTTATGAATCAGTAAAAAATATAAGTTTTCTGATAATGATAAAATTTATTTTGTAAGTTTTGCCATAACCAAATGGATTGATCTTTTCATTCGTAATGACTACAAAGAAGAAATTTTAAACAGCATACGATATTGCCAGGAAAAGATGAGATGGAATTATACGGATGTATTATGACAAACCATGTACACCTCATTATTGGATCAGGAGGAAATCCATTACAAAACATTACGAGAGATTTGAAAAGACATACATCTGAAGTGTTGCGTAAAAACATTCAAAATACGAAGAATGAAAAAATACAGCAGTGCGATAGATTATAGTGGAAGCAAAGGACTTTTAGAAATTATAATGTTAGACACTTTAATTGTTTAAAACTTCTTAATGCACAGGCACGCAGCCGTACGAAACCCGGGTTACATATCCCCGCCAATGAGGGTATTAACAAACTAAATACTTTTGAAATAAAAATGAAAACGATCCTGTAAACCTCTTCCAGGATTTATCTATTAACCTGTAAACTTTTTTTAGGACGAGTCATAGGGTTCCAGTTGTGTATTCCTAATAAGACCTTTTGCCTTTGATTATACTTAAACTTATTTGCGAGTTTTTCTGCCGGCACTTCTATCCATTTATAAAAAAAATAGGATAGGAGTATAATCATACATAAACCGAAAATGAACAAGATGAATGCAGGTTGCTGATGAAGAATCGGGTATGGTAAAGTCAAAAATTTCATTCCAATAGGATAATGAATCAAATACACAGCGAAAGATATTTTACCTATAAACAGCAGGTGCTTTGAAATAGCTCTTTTATAGAACAGGATAAACAGAATAGTAACCATAGAAACAAGAGCGGCAGTTAGCGCATAGAAGCAGAACGAAAAAATAATTAAACCAGCAATCATTAAACTGTTCAATAAACAATTCCCTTGTTTGGTATAAACCAGAAAACCAATATTACCAATTAGAAAAAAAACAATAAATGAAAAGAAATGAATAAAAGAGAAATATCCCATTTGACCAATAAATACAAATACAGGAATTCCAATGCCGACAGAAAGCTTTGGATATTTCACGAGTAAACAATAAAAGAGGCCAATGAAAATATAATACTGCCATTCTACAATTAACGTCCAGAATACAGGATTGTTATAAGGTATATGATTGTAAAATACACTTTGGAAAATAGTAAATAGATTTTCCGGAATGTTTCTATTTACTAAGTAGGCGGAAAGAAACATAATTACAAGTGTTACTGCTAAGGCAAATATGTAAGGAGTATGTATCCTGGTGATTCGTTTATGTATAAAAGTAAAATAATTGGAAAATGTAAATTTCCCATTATATAAGCTTAATGGAATTACAAAACCGGATATCACAAAAAACATTTGTACCCCAAACCTCCCGTATTTATAAAAAGCATTGAAAACAGCACTGTATGTGTTGTCATTTGATAATGGTGCACCAAAATGGCAAAAACAAACCATTAAAACTGCGATTCCTCTGAGTAAGTCTAAGCTATCAAGTCGCTGTGTTTTTTGCATAATATATATTTTGAATGTTACAGAATTTATTTACATACTAAAGGTGAATACAGCGAGTACCTCCGCCTAATCGATATATGCAAAGCCTGCAAGAAAGTATAGTAATTTTTACTAAAAAATTATTGAGCAGTTTCCATTTTAGTAAAAAACCATTCTTAGTGTTCATTTAGCACATTATTTTAAAGGCCCGTTAATCCGGGCTTTTCTTTATGCAAATTTTTATTCTCCAGGAATTACTTTTACTACAATGCTTTCGCAATGCTGGCGGACAAGCAAGAAAAATAGCAGACCAGGCAAAGGCAAAAGGCTTGTGGATATATTTCTGCAGATGATAAAAGTTCTAAGTACAAAGATTGTGTCCATTTCAATCGCCTCTGAGACGATGATTAGTTTTGCTGCAGGTTAGGAATATGCCTTTATAAATTTTTTTAGTGCTGTTGCTGGTGAAGCCAGGCTGCAAAGGCATCTGCACAAAACACCAACCTTTAAAATCCATTTATTTTATGGCCCTTACTTTTGAAATGATTGAACACTTATATACAATGTAGTATCCATCTGTTTACCTATAAATAGTAACCATTCAAAGCAAGGGAATGTGATGAAAAAAGCTCCCCCGTAAAAAGGAAGGGTTTAAAGAACCGGCATTTATTTAAATATACTTTATACTCATAGAAGGCAGCGTGCCTTTGGAGACGTTGCTTAAAAGTAGGATATCTGCTTTTCTACCTCATCTCATATCAACTTGTCCGGCGTAATCGGCAATTCTCTTATCCGCTTACCTGTCGCATGATACACAGCATTGGCAACAGCCGGGGCAAATCCAACAATACCAACTTCTCCCATTCCCTTTACCCCAATAGGATTTAATATAAGGTCAGGCTTGTTTACAAACAGGGGTTCAATATGCGGTACGTCTGCCTGTACCGGTACATGATAATCTGCAAAATTATTATTTACCCAGCGACCGTAGCGATTGTCAAGTACACCTTCTTCCATTAATGCCATACCGATGCCACCAACTACGGCTCCTATCATCTGGCTTTCCGCAGTTTTCATACTTATAATTTTTCCGGCATCAACGGCTGCAACAGCCCTGGCGATCTTTATAACTCCTGTTGCCAGATGCACGAGTATTTTTACAAAATGAGCTGAATATGAAAAGGCAATGTAATCCTTCATCCTATCATCAGGCTTCGATTCTTCTGTGGCCTCAAGTTGGTTTAAATTATGTTGCTTTAATACATCTGTATACAGAATCCTTTTTGTTTTGTCTGACGCCAGCATGATATATCCATTGTCAAAAATCAGATCGTCCGATTTTACGTTATGAATTTCGGCAGTATGAAATATGGGGTTTTCTTTTACCAATTCTACCAGCTTTTTTTTCAGTGATATACATGTGTCATGTACTGCTGAACCTAAGGTAGCGGTAGTATTTGAACCGCCTTGTGTAGGGCCCGGCGGTAATGACGAGTCTCCTAATTCGAAACTTATTTTATTGGTGGGAATACCCATCATATCAGAGGCAATCTTTGTCATGGAGGTTGATGTTCCCGGGCCGCTGTCGCTTACTGCACTTTGAACGATCAGTGTGCCATCGGCATAAATTCTTGCCAGTGCCTGCCCGGTTCCGCGGTTAGCTCCGAACACACCGGTTGCCATCCCGTAGCCAACCATCCATTCACCTTCCTTCATTGACCCGGGCTTTGGATCACGGTCCTTCCATCCTATTTTATCTGCACCTAACTGGTAAGCCTCTTTTAAAAACTTACTGGAGTAAGGCTTGCCACTTTGCGGATCCTTCTCGGCATAATTGCGTAAACGTAATTCAACAGGGTCCATATTTAAAGCATAAGAAAGTTCATCAAGTGCACACTCAAGTCCGAACGCTCCTGTTGCCGGACCAGGCCCACGCATGGGTGCCGGCGTGCCAATATTAAATGGAAATACGCGGTAATGCGTAATAACATTTGGACAATGATACATTATCCTGGAAAAATTTACGGTGCCCTCATTAAACTCTTCAAACATAGAAGTGATAGAATCAGCACTGTGCGAAATGCCAACAAGCTTGCCTTCTGCTGTTGCCCCTAATGCTATTTTTTGAAGTGTATATGGACGATAGCCCACCATAAGAAACATCTGGTTTCGGGTAAGCATTAATTTTAAAGGTCTGCCTGTTTTTTTTGCGCCCATCACTGCTACGATAGCATGTGGCCATGTTTTAAGAGCGCTCCCAAATCCGCCGCCAACAAAGGGTGCGTACACCTGCACATTTTCTTCTT
>JBDSFG010000178.1:0-4035 GCA_039919615.1 Ginsengibacter sp.
GGAGGGCCGAAGCGCATAAACGAATGAAAAAAATGGCAATAGCCATTGCTGAGGGCATGGGCGGGACTTGCGATTTCAATATTGTCCGCGGTTATCCATTTTTAATCAATGAAGAAAAACTTACAGAGCAGGTACGCTCTTTTGCAGAAGAATATCTTGGCAAAGACAATGTATTAGAAACAGATGTATGGATGGCAGCGGAAGATTTTGCTTATTATTCTCAGGTAGCTAATTCCTGTTTTTATCTCCTGGGAACGGGGAACAAGGAAAAGAAAATCGATTCTTCTCTTCATACACCAACCTTCAATATTGATGAAAATGCACTGGCCATGAGCACGGGCCTGATGGCTTATATTGCTGTAAAGCGCCTGGCAAATTAAGAATATGTTTTACCACTTGATATGTTCATCAATAAACCGGATCAGGCTTTCAGCCATTTGTTTCTGTTCTGCTTCATTGGGATGATCCGGTGTGTTTTTATACGGAAAGAAATGAGTATATACTTTTTTGTCATGAAGGGAAGCAACTGCCTTTTCAATATAGCCAGGCCAGGGCGAACCTTGTTTTACTGCATCCATACTTCCCAGCACACAAATGATATGCGCTTCCGGATAATGGTTTCGGATGCCTTGTACAAAGCGGCTGTATGAAGCTGTAATAAAATCTTCACCCGGTACCTTATTGCCAAACCTACTTTTAACCTGCGGATGATCAGGCAGATTGATTAGGCTAAAATCATTTTGAAACAGGCTAATGACCACGATACCCGGCGTTGCTTTTGAAAAATCCCATTTACTTGTACTGTCGTTAGGATTTATGCGATTGTACATTTCCGGCATGATCATCGGAAACCAACTTACCATCAAACCTATACCGCTCCTGGCAATACAGGAATACTTAGCATCAAAATGCCTTGCAGTAATAGCGGCATAACTAAGATAATTATTCTCATCACCATAAGGCCCATCTTCTTTATATATACCTGAACCTACGGTAATTGAGTTACCAAAAAATTCAATCATTCTTTTTTTGGCAGGCAGGTCAACAATTTTAGAATGAGGCGCTAACTGAAAGCCATAAAACCGGGTCATCCCACCTGTCCGTTTAAATAATTGAACAGTATGTTCCCCTTCCGGAAGCCGGGAGGCCAATGTGTATGTTGTTTTAACCGTATCGGGTTTAAGTACATACATACTTTCTCCATCTATAATTACATCGAAGTAATTATATCCCTTCCCATCTTTTAGTATTGCTTTGAGTTCAGTACCCTTAAATTTTATTTTACATGAAGATCCGGGCCAGTATATTTCCGCAACGCCTTGATTATTCATACCAATTCTTCCTTCATATCTGATCCTCCCACTCTCCGGTTTAATGAAATGAATTTTTTTAATTGTACCGCAACTTATATTTGAAAATCCGGCGCTAAATAATAATAAAAAATAAATTAAATACTTCCTTTTCATGTTCGGTTTATTTATATGTGGTTGTTTAAAAACAATCCTGTCATTTATCCTACATCTTAATGAATTTCAGTAAAGCCACTGCCGTAGAAAGGTATTTTCAGGATAATTAAATACAATATGTTGCGCATTACCGGCCTGTTTTATCGGGGTAAATGTCTTCTTACAGGGGGTATTATATTATCAGGATTTTATAATTAGTTTTATTTTTTCACGCGACCTTCGATCATCACGGTAAATCTCCAAAATATAAGAGCATGATACTGCCCCCAAAACAATGTAAAAAAATGAAATTTTTCTCATTTTATTATTTTATCTTTCACAAATAGGTAAAAATATTATTTTTAGCTCTATTAATATTTCATATCATTGTTTTTATATAATTTGGCTTGGCTGAAAAGATGGAGCAATATATAGCGATTCAGGCTTGAGCTGGGATTGATAGGCTCGTGAGATTCAATGAGTCAAATAATGAGCTTTGGTTTCAGCCAACCTAAACAATTGCTTGCAGTAAGTCTACGCAAATTTAATATTCCTGTTTTTGCCGTAAGGCCAGGGGTTATCTATAAGGGCATGATAGCCGGTGTGAAAGAAAAATGTCATAACTTAATTGTAAAAAGTTTATACGTAAAGCAACGTTAAGTTCAGCCGGAAAATGAGGGATTGCAGTGGCGCGACATGGCAAAGATTATTTTATGAATTCAACCGGATAGGTAATTATTGTAGATGGGTATTTACGATTCTAAGGTCATAATTTAAAAACGGGTACAGAAAAAAGAAGACCTAATATATCTATCAAAAAAGAAAATGAAAAAAAGAATACTCATCATTGCAACTGCAACTCTGCCTCTGTTGTATTTCTTAAACTCATGCAATTCGGGAACATCAGCAGAAAAAAAATCTGGCACTGCAGACTCCGCAGCCATTGCCGCTGGTGTAGCCTCATTCAATAAAAACTGTAGTGGTTGTCACAATTTCAGGGGGGACGGCATTGGCCCGCAACTGGCAGGCGTTACAACAAAAGTTTCCGACGATTGGTTGCAGAGGTTTATTAAAAATCCCCAACAGGTTATTTCATCGGGAGATGAACATGCAGGAGAATTGATTAAAAAATACAAAGTGGTGATGCCATCATTTGCATCACTAAAAGATGACGAACTAAATGCTATCATCGTTTTTTTACATACGCATAAGGTTCGCGTTCAGCAAACAGTAAAAGACAATGGTAAGGGATTAAAGAACCCCATTCCTGATTCTATAAAACTTTCAAACCTCTCAATAGATCTGAAGTTGTTTACACAATTTCCTGCTACAAGTGACAGTGGTCAACTCCCGCTGGCAAGGATTACCAAATTAAATTTTCAACCAAATACAGGCAACTTATTTGTTCTTGACCTTCGTGGCAAATTATATCAACTTCAGGATAATAATACACCAATTGTGTATTTGGATATAGCCAAACAGAAACCTAAATTCATTAATCAACCCGGGCTTGCTACCGGATTTGGCAGCTTTGCTTTTCACCCCGACTTTGCAAAAAACGGACTCCTATACACTACACATACGGAAACGCCTGGTTCAGGCAAAGCTGATTTTGGTTATGCCGATTCTATTAAGGTAACCGTTCAATGGGTACTCTCTGAATGGAAAACGGAAAACCCTGCTGCCACCACATTTTCAGGTAAAAGCCGTGAACTGTTCAGAGTGAATATGGTGACTGGCATTCATGGTGTGCAGGAGATAACTTTCAATCCGCTTTCCAAACCCGGCAACGAAGACTATGGCCTGCTATATATAGGTGTAGGCGATGGAGGCAGCGTTGAAAACGGGTATCCCTTCCTGGCCCATAGCAAAGAAAAGATATGGGGCACTATTCTTCGCATAGACCCTATGGGCAGAAATAGCGTCAATGCACAATATGGAATTCCAATTCATAACCCGTTTGTTCAAAGCCGAAACAATAAAACGCTTGGAGAAATTTATGCTTATGGTTTTAGAAACCCACATCGCATTACATGGAGCAGGTCGGGTAAAATGCTGGTCACCAATATTGGACAAGCATATATTGAATCAATTAACCTTATTGAGCCGGGCCATGATTATGGCTGGCCCATCAGGGAAGGCACTTTTCTTTTAGACCCTGCCGGAGACATCAATAAAGTTTACCCACTTCCAGCAAATGATAGCATGTATAAAATTACTTATCCCGTTGCACAGTTTGACCATGATGAGGGCATTGCTATTTCAGGTGGTTTTGAATATTGGGGAACAGCCATACCGCAGTTAAAAGGAAAATTTTTATTTGGCGATATTCCTTCAGGCAGATTATTTTATATAGATATGGCTGATGTAAAGCAAGCTAAGCAGGCTACCATTAAAGAATGGAAAATTGCAATGAACGGCGGCGCCACAACACTCACAAAGCTTTGTGGAGATGAACGTGTGGACCTGCACTTTGGCAGGGATTCTCGTGGTGAATTATATATATTGACCAAAGCAGATGGGAAAGTGTATAAGTTAGTGAGTGCAACTATGAAACTTCCGAAATAAATAAATCAGAAAATAATTGTAA
>JBDSFG010000227.1:0-5736 GCA_039919615.1 Ginsengibacter sp.
GCTATTTGCGATGCTATGCTTGGCGCAGCTTGCCTTGGAGATATAGGTGTTCACTTTCCCGACACATCTGCCGAATTTAAAAATATTGACAGTAAGATACTTTTGCAAAAAACGTTTGACCTTGTAACAAAAGCCGGTTATTCAATTGTAAATATTGATTCAACCGTTTGCCTTCAGGAACCCAAAATAAAATCTTACATACCATTTATGCAAGAGGCAATTGCAACAATATTATCCCTGCAAATAAATGATGTTTCTATAAAAGCTACTACAACAGAAAAAATGGGATTTGTTGGCAAAGAAGAGGGTTTAACCGCATACGCAACTATTCTTATTACTTCATTAAAATAAAATTTTAGGGCACAACATTTAACCCTCATCTGTAATGTTGATTATTTCTATCTTTTTAAATCTTTTCACCACCTTACCTTTGCCGCCATGCATGAAATTTTGATAAAAGTAATTAACCAATCTGACAACACTATACCTGAATATGCCACCACTGGTTCTGCCGGTATGGATTTAAAGGCTAACCTGAAGGAGCCTGTAAATTTAAACCCTTTGCAAAGGCAAATGATACCAACCGGGTTATTTATTGAGCTGCCTGAAGGATATGAAGCCCAGGTGCGGCCCCGCAGTGGCATGGCCCATAAAAAAGGAATTACCTGCTTAAACTCTCCAGGCACTGTTGATAGTGATTACCGTGGAGAAATAAAAATAATTTTAATTAATTTGTCTGATACTTTACAAACCATTGAGCATGGTGACAGAATTGCGCAAATGATAATTGCAAAGGTAGAAAAAGCAAAATGGGATGTTGTTCAGGAATTAAATCATAGCCAGAGAGGTGAAGGCGGGTTTGGGCATACGGGAAATAGCTGAAGGCCACATGTAAAAAAAAATCTAATGAAAAATGTTTTTATTCTTATTGCCTGCTTCTCGCTTGTGAGTATAACAATAAGTTGCAGGTCTACAAAAAAATTGCAAAGCGCCGTCAATAAAAAGGATACGACTATAGTTGTGGCCACACCACCTTCCGGCATAGATACGGCTAAAGAGATAGAAACTATAAGGGGAAATATAAAAAAGAACCATATTAATTTTGAAACTTTTTCTGCAAAAATTAAAGTTGATTATAGTGATAACAGGGGCAAGCAGCCTGATGTTAATGCGTTTGTGCGTATAAAAAAAGACAGCATTATCTGGATCTCAATCAATGCAACATTCCTGAATATTGAAGCCTTTAGAATTCTTATAAATAAAGATAGTATGTGGATAATGAATAAACTGGAAAAGCAGGTTGAGTATCATTCGCTGGATTATCTTGAGAAAGTGGCCAAAATTCCACTGGATTTTAGTACGCTGCAGGATCTTATTATTGGTAACCCGCTTTTTTTGGGAAAGACAATTGTTGCTTATAGAAAAACGGAAAACAGAATTTTGATTTCTACAACTGATGAGCATTTTAAAAACCTGCTAACCTTATCAGCCAGCGATAACCTGGTAGAAAGAAGTAAACTGGATGATTTAAATGTGGCGCTTAACCGTACGGCCGACCTTACCTATTTTGAGTATGAAAATAAATCTGGTTTTAATTTTTCCACCTTTCGTGAAATTACCGTTGCTGAAAAAACTAAGGTAGATATTATGCTTAATTACAAGCAATATGATTTTAATAATGAATTATCTTTCCCTTTCACCATTCCTAAGAATTATAAAAGAAAATAGCCCTTGCAACAATTAACTATCCATTGGCTAACTTTTTAATTATTTTAAAAATATTTTTGGGCATTGTAAATTAATTAGATGAATAAAATCATTGCAACATTTATAAGCTTACTTTTTTTTTATTCTGTTATTGCACAAGCTCCGGCTAATAAAGATGAATTATTAAAACAACGCCAACAACTTCAACAGGAAATAGAGGAAACCGAAAAAATATTAAAAGAAACCCGTAACACAACCAGGGAAAATTTAGGGATATTGAATACGATAAATAAGCGCATCAATCTGCAGGATAATGTAATTGAGAATATAACCGGCCAGCTAAAATATATTGATGGTGATATTTTTAAATCACAGAGAGAAGTTAACAAGCTCGCAAAAGTTTTGGATACATTAAAACAGGAATATGCCAGGAGTATGGTATATGCTTACAAGACCCGTGATAATTATGATTTTTTAAATTTTATTTTTTCTGCCTCAAATTTTAATGACGCCATTAAAAGAGTTACCTACCTTAAATCGTACCGCACTTACAGGGAAATGCAGGGCGACAATATCCTCCGAACACAGAATCTTTTACATCAACGCATTGGCGAACTTTCCGGAAATAAATTGAAAAAAAATGAGGTTTTAAAGGAGAAAAGCAAAGAGATGACTTTGCTTGAACAACAGCAGCAGGAAAAAAAAGTTATTGTTTCAAAATTAAAAGGAAGACAAAACGAATTAACTGCCCAGATAGCTAATAAAAGAAAGCAGGATGCGAAATTGAAAAGCCTGATAACTATAATGATTAAGAGAGAAATAGAAAATGCCAGAAAGCTTGCAGCAGCAAATACTGCTAAAATAAATCCCGATACTAAAAGCGGAAATGCTCCATTAAAACCTTCAACAAAAACCGTAAAAACTACACCGAATATTCTGGTATCCTCAGATGCCGACAGAGCTTTAAATGCAAGCTTTGAAAAAAACCGGGGTGCTCTGCCATGGCCTGCAAACGGAGTTATACTTATTCATTATGGCCACTATACTATTCCCGGTACAAATATTCAGGGTGAAAACCCCGGTGTTAATATCGGTACTCAAATAGGCGCCTCTGTTAAAGCTGTTTTTAAGGGAGAGGTTACCCTGGTATCTTATATAGAGGAGAAGCAGGCAGTATTTATAAAGCACGGAAAATATTTTACTGTTTACAGCAATCTCTCTTCTGTGAATGTACAGCGTGGGCAGCAGGTTGAAACAAGCGAGGTGATAGGCAAGGCAGGAGCTAATGACGACGGACAAGGTGAAGTTCAATTAATTCTGATGAAAGAAACTAACAATGTTAACCCAGAGTTGTGGCTGCACAGGTAACAATCGGGAGCTGTTAAGATGAGTTTGCCAGCGATGCGGTTTTAATTTCTTCATTAATGTTATTTGAAGAATCCTGTGATATGTTATTATCAATCCTGGTTGCTTCTACAAGTTCTTCAATCAAAAATTCTTTTATTTTAGGAAGATCTTCAGAGCTGTTAATTCCAAAATAATCCATGAAGGTTTTTGAAGTTGTATAAATAAGCGGTTTACCAACTGCATCTTCCTTTCTTCCAGAAATAAGCACCAGTTCTTTCTCTAATAATTTCTGAACTGCATAATCACAATTAACTCCTCTTATTATTTCAATCTCACTTTTAGTTACCGGTTGTTTATAGGCAATTATAGATAACGTTTCAAGAGCTGCCGTGGATAATTTTTTTAGAAACTTATCGCCGTTTAATTGTGCAATTGTTTTATGATATTCTTTTTTAGTAAGAAATTGCAAGCCCCCGCCAACCTCTTTTATTTCAAAAGCATATGTATCGGAATTATATTTTTCATGGAGAGCAGTAATAGCTTGTTCTATCTCTTCTTCAGTAGCCCTGTCCTCAATAAATCCTAAAGCATTGTTGATTAATTCCAAAAGCTCTGCATTATTCAAAGGTTTTTCACTGGCGAAAACTAAAGCTTCAATATGTGGAATGATTTGAGAAATTTCCATTTGCCCCTTTCCCCTAAAGGGGAATATTTTATAATTTAAAAAATGTCTTTCTTATCTTTTTACCCCTTTAGGGGACAGGGGTTTTTCTCCTTCACCCCTTTAGGGGATGGGGGTTTCTTACCCCTGCAACGCCGCCGCCCCGCTAACAATCTCAGTTAACTCTGTGGTGATTGCAGCTTGCCTTGCCCGGTTATAGCTAATCTTTAATGCCTTCAATAATTCTGCTGCATTGTCTGTGGCTTTATCCATAGCAGTCATACGGGCACCATGTTCACTGGCATTGGCATCTAAAACCGCTTTATATAACTGTGTGTTTAAAATCTTCGGCATCAATTCTTCAATCAGTATTTCTTTATCAGGTTCAAAAATAAAATCCTGCTGCTTTTCACCCTTTGTCTTTTCTGTTTTTGGTATCGGTAAAAATTGTTCCACAATAAATTTTTGTGTGCCTGCATTTTTAAACTCGCTATATACTAATTCCACAGCATCAACTTTTCCTGCTTTAAAATTATCAATGGCAAACTTTGCCGCCGCCTGAACATTTTCAAATTTCAGATCAGAAAAAATATTCCAATAATGATCAATTACCTTAAAATTATTTTTAAAAAAGTGCTCGTACCCCTTTTTTCCTATTGGCAAAAATTCCGTATTCCCTTTTGCACTTTGTGTACTGTATTTTTCCCTGATTGTCTGCTTGGCTAATTTTATAAGATTACTGTTATAGCCACCACAAAGTCCGCGGTCGCTGGTAATAACAATAACCAACACTTTTTCAACGGGCCGTACAACGGCAAGTTCCATACTCATACCTCCTTCAGCATTGCTTACAATATTGCTCAGCATTTGCTGCAATTTTTTTGCATAAGGCCGCATTTGAATAATAGCGTCCTGCGCCCTGCGTAATTTGGCGGCACTTACCATTTTCATAGCTTTGGTAATTTGTTGAGTACTTTGAACACTTTTTATCCTGTTTCTAACTTCTTTTAATGCACCACTCATTTACTATTATTTTATGGGTCGCAAAGTTAGGCTAATGCCTCTATAAAACCATACCTATAGTGTTTAAGCGAGCCTTTAAATTTTAAGTCTTTATACTGTTGCACACTTTCTCCACAGTATATAGTATTGCTTACCTTTACTTCTGTCAATATGGCTTTAGTGGGTTGTTTGCACCATATTTGACAATGTAAAAAGCTTAGCTCAATTATTAAAGAATATCTAACAAAAGAATTATGGCAGGGTTTCTCTCAAAATTATTTGGTGGTAATAAAAGCGAAAAGGATGTAAAGAAAATTTCTCACCTGGCAGGAGAGATCAATGCCTTTTTTGATCAATATCAAACCTTAAGTAACGACGAGTTACGGGGTAAAACGCAGGAATTTAAAACAAGAATTCAGGAGCATATTAAAGAGATGGATGAGGCTATTGCGGCAAAGAAACAAGAGGCCGAAGAATTATCCTCCTTAGATATTTCAGGCAGAGACCTGATTTACCAGGATGTTGATAAAATGCGTAAAGAGCGTGACCAGAAAATAGAAGAAATATTAAAACAAATATTGCCTGAGGCTTTTGCCGTAGTAAAAGAAACTGCCCATCGTTTTAAAGAAAACAGTGAATTGATTTCTACAGCCACAGAACTTGACAGAGACTTTAGTGTCACGAAAAATTATATAAAGATTGAAGATGACAAAGCTATTTATAAAAATACCTGGGCGGCGGCGGGCGGCGAAGTTACCTGGAACATGGTACACTACGATGTGCAGCTAATTGGTGGTATAGTTTTGCATGAAGGTAAAATTGCAGAAATGGCTACCGGCGAGGGTAAAACGCTGGTGTCTACCTTACCTGCCTATCTCAATGCGCTTGCTGGTGAAGGTGTGCATATTGTAACGGTAAACGATTACCTGGCCCGCCGTGATAGTGAATGGAACGGGACTTTGTTTGAATGGCTCGGATTAAAAGTTGATTGTATTGATAAACATGAACCAAACAGTGAT
>JBDSFG010000228.1:0-2949 GCA_039919615.1 Ginsengibacter sp.
TATTAAGCCTGGTTACTTGATTTCCCATCTTATTCACTATAGCCAACGTTTTACTATCCCCATTTTGCTGCAGCAGCATTTCTGCAATTTGGCTATAAGCTTTAATGGTAGTTACCGGGGTTTTAAGTTCATGGCTTGCCATAGAAAGAAAATTGTCTTTTTGCCTTTCTTCATCTTTCATCTTTTGTATTTCGCTGGTAACACCTATCCACATTTTAATATTTCCGTTTTCGTCTTTCACGGGAGAAGCACGGTTCAGGTTCCATATATATTCACCTTCTTTATTCAAAAATCTCATTTCCATTTCTAAAACACTTCCTGTTTCTGCCGCGTTAGTTAAGCGCTTTTTAAATTCTTCTATTTCATCCGGGTGCATAATGCTGTGGTACCCAAAATCCCTGAAGTCTTCAAAACTCATTCCCGTAAAATCCATCCATTTCTTGTTGCAATAGGTTACACTTCCATCAGCATTCGCATTGGTAACTTTAGCTGGCATTAAATCAGCCATCTGCCTGAAATGTAATTCACTTTCTTCTATTCCTTTTTTTGCAATCATCTGCTCTGTTACTTCGTAGCCAAAAACCAAAATGGAATAAATCTTTTTATTCTCATCATACATGGGCTGGTAACTAAAATTAAAATAGCGCAACTCAGGAGCCAGGTTTTCATCACGGGAAAGTATAATGGGAACATCAATACCAAGATATGTTTCACCTGTTTCATAAACTTTATCAAGCAGTTTATCAAACCCCTGGCCTTCTAACTCAGGCAGGGCAATCATAATCGGTTTTCCTTTTATCTCACGCATACCGAACAAGCTTTGATATTTTTCATTAACCAATTCATATACATGATCGGGGCCTTGAAGTGTACATACAAAACCGGGCGCTGTCATTAACAGTTGGCTAACCATATTTACCTGGGCTTCCAGTTTTTTACGGCCAGCTACCTGTTCCGTAATCTCATGTGCTATTAAAATTATTCCCGATATGGTTCCATCCTCTTCACGCATTGGTTCATAAATAAATTTTACAAAAGCATTTTCAATTTTTCCGTGGCGCATTAAATTTACGGGAAGCTCCTCTGCAACAAAACGTTCACCTTTTTTATAAACAGTATCTAAAAGTTCTTCAAACCCTTGTTCTTTCGCCTCCGGCAGTGCTTCAAACACCGGCCTATTCAAAACTTCGTTTTGGGTTCTGCCCCAAAGTTCAAGCGCCATTTTATTGGCCACTTCCACGATATAATTTTCTCCGCGAAGTATGCAAATGGCTACAGGGGCCTGTATAAAAAGATCATTTAATAATGTTGAAAGCTTTCTTTCTGCATTTACTTTTTTTGTGGTTTCATTTACGGCGCAAAATATACCTCCTATATTTCCGGCTTCATCACGGATAGCGCTATACGACAAAGTGAAATAGCAAACTTCAGGGTGGCCATTTCTTTCAATAACCAATAACTGGTCTTCCGAACCAGCCGCTTCTCCGTCTTTTAAAATGCCTTTCAACATGGGCAAAACATTGGGTAGAATTTCCGGCCATACATCTGCTCCCTTAGCACCCATTGCTTTGGGATGCTTTGTTGCTATGAGATCACGATAGGCATCGTTGTATATTTTTACGAGGTCTTTCCCCCACCATATTAATATTGGTGAATTTGAGTTGAGGCAAATACTTACAGAAGTGCGAAGGCTTTGCGGCCATGTGGCAGGATCGCCAATTAAAGTTTCTGACCAATCCATGGTGCGGATGAACTCGCCCATTTTGCCACCGCCGGATAAAAAGTTTAAAGATGGGGTAATGGTTTCATGTGGTAGCATAGCCTAAGAAATTTAAAGAAAAATCAAAAAATTCTTTTTGACATGCAGCGTATAATTTCCGCTTATACAGGTGTATTTGCTGCAGGCTTATGTAATGTAGCCTTTTATTAGATGGGAAGTATTTAAAAGTATTATGCCCCAGCTATTGATAGCGTGTTTAAATTATAAAGTATGGTCCGCCACTAAAACTAATAAGCTGCCTGTGGTTATGTGTGTATTTAAATCCCTGTATAAATACAATCAACATCGCTGTTGCCATTTTGCGGCTGAGTTGTTTTAAAAGGCGTGGACAATTTTTCAAGATGTCATATAAATTGATCATGATGGCTGATAAGTCTTCCCTGATATACTTATTCCGGATAAACTTTTCTATTTAAGATTGCGGGATTTTATACTTTTCAGCCCAGAACGATAACTCAATAATGTGCTGCCCGGCTTCGTTTATAGGCTGAAACGGTTGCTGATAACGAATTATATCCGATGTTTCAATGTCTATACTGATAATTAATTAATTTTGGAACAAGAGCTTGCTCAAATTGGCGAGTTAGCTGCCATGGCACAACATCAGACGATTTATAAACACAATTACATAGTATAAAGTAAGGGTAAGAACTTTCTGTTTTGATATCACCAAACAAGCTTTAATTTAAATGCTCCTTCATTAACAATTTCATTCAACCAAAAATAAATTTATGAAAAAGCTGCTTTTTATTTTTTCATTTATTTTCTTCTATTTATTACTGCTGCATTTTAACTCCAATGCGCAGGATCGTCTTACCGGTAAAAGTTTTGCTACCCGTTCAGTTGTTATGGCACAACATGGAATGGCTTGCACCAGTCATCCGCTTGCAACTCAGGCTGCAATCGACATATTAAAAAGAGGCGGTACCGCTGTTGATGCTGCGATTGCTGCTAATGCAGTGCTTGGTGTTACCGATCCGGAAATGGATGGCATAGGCGGCGATCTTTTTGCCATTGTGTACGATGCAAAAACAAAAAAGTTATATGGGCTGAATGGGTCAGGCAGATCACCATATAGCCTCAAATTGGATACTTTGAAAAAAAATGGAAGCGGTTTTATCCCTTCCACTGGTCCCTTGTCTGTTTCTGTGCCGGGTTGTGTGGATGGA
>JBDSFG010000275.1:0-10667 GCA_039919615.1 Ginsengibacter sp.
GATTAACATGAGTGCAATAAGGAACTAATTTTTCTTCCAAAACTTTTTGGATCACATCAAGTGATTGAGGGTTGCCTGGGAGTGGTTCTTCAAACAGCTCATTTAAAAAGGAAGGGGAGACCTCTTTGAATAAAGGCTTATCATTTATCTTTTGCAAATAATCAGCTATGTAGTCAATAAGATAATGACCAGCTTGCCGGAAGTCATTGTATTCCATAATAATGATTTTATAATTCAGGCCTGCTTTAATGAATGCATCAGTACTTTCAACAGACAAGTTCCTGTTAATCTATGTGAGATAAACAAATTTTAGAATAAATTTAGATTTTTGTTACTGAATAAAATAATTGATCCATGAACAAATAAATGTTTTCATCTTTTATCCTTTGCATGTATGACGTCGTCTATTTTCTATTACAATAAAGCAAAAGTAATACAGGCATTACGCTATCATTTTATCACACGCAGAGAGATAAGGCTAATGATGATACTCGTTAACATTTTTGCTATAATTTCTGCAGCGCTTTTCTTTTTTAAAAAAATTTCGCCTTTAGCTTTTCTTATGGGGTCTGTATTGTGGTTTACGCTTATGCTGGCATTTTGGTTCATACTGCCCTATAGTATTTATAGAAAAGCACATACTTTTAAAGATCATTTTGCTGTAACTTTCGGGGAACAGCATATGTTTCTTGAAAATGAAAGGGGAAGTAAAAGCTGGCCCTGGGCAGCCTTCAGCAGCATGAAAGAAAGCCCGTATTTTTTTCATTTGTATTTTAATACACGTTCGTTCTTTCTTATACCGAAAGAAGCATTCGAGGCTAATTCCCTTCAGCTTGCAAGAAGTTTGCTGAGTAATAAGATAAAACGATAAGGTGCTGTTTTTGTATGGTTAATTACATGAACAATGATATACAAATACCCCCGCGAACCACTATGGAAGTTTTTAAAATGCTACCGGAAAAACTTTATGTGCAGGTAATAAACAGTCAATTATTCATGTCTCCATTTCCATTTACGCTTCGGAAATTACAAAGCATAACCTGAACAAACCGCCAGCTTTGCCTCGAAACTGTTAAGCAATTCCCTCGTGTTTTAACATAGTTTTTTCTCCATTATGTAATGGGGTATAGTTAGTTCCTGAAATTCATCACTGGTTACTTTATATCCTAACTTTTCATAAAAATGTATGGCAGTTTTACGTGCATGCATAACCATTTTTTTATAACCGGCATCTCTGGCTATGTTTTCTGCATAATTTAACATGGTAGCGCCAATACCTTTTCCCTGCAGGTTATTTTGAACAGCCATCTGGCGCAGCCTTACGCTGGCGTTATTCACTTTCGTAAGCAGGCAGCAAGCCAGCATTTTGTCTTCTTCAAAAGCGCCAATCAAAATATCATCTTTTTCTTTATCCAGTTCTTCTTTCTTAAAAGATAAGCCCAATGGCTTGCGAAGAATTTCATTTCTCAGAAGAACCATTTGCCTGTATTCATTTGTGCCGTGATCTATTTGTTTAATGGGCATAAATTTTTTGCATGCTAAGTGTAAAATAAATATACAATAATTATTGATTGCGAAACATCTGCATTAAAATTGAATAATGAATATAACTAAAATAGCCTTAAGAAAATATAAAGGACAGCTTGCCGGGCATTTAAAAGAAAACAATTTTCACAGTATTGCACCTAACCGATTTGCTCGTATAAATATTGTCAATCAGGCACATTTAGCGCTTGTTAGTTATTATTTTTTTTTATTACAAAAAGTATATTTTTGTGCCCTATAACTAAACTATATTATCATGTCAGACATTTCAACAAGAGTTAAGAAAATCATTGTTGACAAATTAGGTGTTGATGAAGCAGAGGTAACTTCTGAAGCTTCTTTCACTAATGATTTAGGTGCCGATAGTTTGGACACCGTTGAATTGATCATGGAATTTGAAAAAGAATTTAATATTTCTATTCCCGATGAACAGGCTGAAACTATCACAACCGTTGGGCAGGCTGTATCATACTTAGAAGAGCATGCTAAGTAATTATCTTTTTTAATCATCGCAGGCAAGCTTTATGGAATTAAAAAGAGTAGTAGTAACCGGCATGGGTGCTATAACCCCATTAGGTGTATCCGTTACTCAGTATTGGAACGGCCTTACCAATGGTGTATCCGGCGCTGATTATATCCGGCAGTTTGATACCACTAAGTTTAAAACGAAGTTTGCCTGCGAGGTTAAAAATTTTGAACCCACCGCTTATTTAGACCGCAAAGAATCAAGAAAGATTGACAGATTTACACAATTTGCCCTGATAGCAAGTGACCAGGCTGTTACACACGCCGGCATAAATAAAGACAATGTAGATGCAGACAGAGTTGGGGTAATTTTTGCAAGTGGCATTGGGGGCTTAATTACTTTTCAGGAAGAAGTAACCAACTTTGCCCTCGGAGATGGAACGCCCCGGTTTAATCCCTTTTTTATTCCTAAAATGATATTGGATATAGCTGCAGGGCAAATTTCTATGCGACACGGTTTTCGGGGCCCTAACTATGCAGTAGTAAGTGCATGCGCAAGCAGTACAAATGCTATAATAGATGCTTTTGATACTATTCGTTTAGGCAGGGCAGATATAATTATTACCGGCGGCAGTGAGGCGGTAATAAAAGAAGCAGGTGTAGGAGGATTTAATGCAATGAAAGCACTAAGTGAAAGAAATGATGATCCTAAAAGTGCATCACGCCCATTTGATAAAGACCGCGATGGATTTGTAATGGGTGAAGGTGCGGGCGTACTGGTATTAGAAGAACTGGAACATGCATTGGCCAGGGGTGCAACTATCCATTGTGAAATTGCCGGAGGTGGGGCAACTGCCGATGCTCATCATATTACTGCACCGCACCCTGAAGGCCTGGGAGCAAAAAATGTAATGCATGTGGCTTTAAAAGATGCAGGTATGCAACCAGCAGATATTGATTATATAAATGTGCATGGCACATCAACCCCATTGGGAGATATTGCAGAAACAAAGGCTATACTAAATGTGTTTGGAGAAAATGCTTACAAGCTTAACATCAGCTCCACAAAATCAATGACCGGTCATTGCCTCGGCGCAGCGGGCGTTATTGAAGTGCTTGCCTGCATTTTAGCCGTAACCAATAATATTGTTCCTCCAACAATAAACCATTTTACTGACGACCCGGAACTAGATCCAAAATTGAATTTTACTTTTAATAAAGCGCAGGGAAAAGTAGTAAATGCTGCCCTCAGTAACACTTTTGGCTTTGGCGGGCATAATGCTTCGGTGATTATAAAAAAGTATAAATCTTAATTATTTCCAACTTTATAACCCTTTTATGGACAAGCCTGATATTCCAGCAGTTGAGATCCACAACTTTCTTATAAGAAGATTAGGTGAAAAAGAAGCGGGTGAAATTATGGATTACATAGAGAGTGAAGTAAAAAAAGAAATATCTGCCAGAACAGATGCCACAAAAAAAGAAATTGCGACTTGGCGGGAAGAAATGAGCAAGGTGTTTGCAACTAAAGAAGCGTCCGAAAAAATGCAAATTAAAGTTATGAGAAAGGTATCGGGTATTGAAAGTACTTTGATTCTATGGGCATTTGTTTTTTGGATAACCCAAATATTTGCTGTTTACTGCATTATTAAATTTATAAAATAATATAGTTTGTTATTGGTTTAATCATATAACTTTCGTTATTATAAATATCCTGCGTGTTTTTTCTTAAAAATATTTTTCTTAACAAAAGCGATAAAGAGTTTAGAAGACAACTTCACAACGTACTGGGCTTTGCTCCAGGCAAACTTAACCTGTACAAAACTGCTTTAAGCCACAGGTCCATAAGGGAAGGGTCAGATGAAAATAATGAACGCTTGGAATTTCTGGGAGATGCTGTATTAAGCTCCCTCGTAGGTCATTATCTTTTTATGAGGTATCCCTATAAAGACGAAGGTTTTTTAACAGAGATGAGGAGCAAAATGGTAAACCGGAATAAGCTTAATGATATTGCTTTAAAAATGGGGCTTAAAAAAATTACCTTTTATAATAAATTCGATTCATCTTTAAAAATATCCCAAATTTTTGGCAATACATTAGAAGCCGTTGTGGGCGCTGTTTTTCTTGATAAGGGCTATGTAAAAACTCAACATTGGGTTACCATGCATATTATCAATCCTCACCTGTATATGGATGACCTGGAAAACCTTGAGATCAATCAAAAAAATAAATTGTATGGATGGGCCAACAAAAATGGTAAAAATCTTGAGTTTGAAATTTTAGCAGAAACTATTGAAAACGGAAGAAAGTTATTTACCATGGGCGCAACGGTAGATGGGGTATTAATTGCAGAAGCAAAAGCTTATAATAAAAAAGATGCCAGCCAGGTGGCCGCACAAATTGCAATGGAAAAATTAGGATTATTATAATGATGTACGATTTACGATGTGTGATTTACGATGCGTGATTATGAATTTATTTTTTATAATTTTTGCATCAATAATAAACTAAGTCCCGATAAATCCCGTTAATTCCATGAATCATACGTCAGGCAACAATCCCATAAATCACACTTTAAATAAAAAATCCCACATCATGAAATTTGGCATTATGGGTGGAGGTAGCTGGGGCACAGCCTTAGCCAAAATTTTAACTGATAATAACAATGCTATTAACTGGTGGATCAGGGATGAAAACGCTATAAAATATTTCATTTCCCGCCATCATAATCCCCAATATTTAAGCTCAGCCTATTTTAATACAGCTTTATTACATTTTAGTAACAATGTTGCCGAAGTAATTAAGAACTCAGATTGTATAATTATTGCAGTACCCTCTGCATATGCGGACAATACTTTAAAGGATCTTGATGCATCTTCATTTAAGAATAAAAAAATTGTTTCTGCAATAAAGGGAATTTTACCCGATCAGAATTTGCTACTTAACGATTACCTGAAAAACAAATATGGCGTTGAATTAAAAAATTATTTTGCCGTTTTGGGTCCATGCCATGCAGAAGAAGTTGCTGCTGAAAAATTATCTTATTTAACTTTCTCAGGTATTGATGAGAAGCAAACTTTGGCTATATCCAAATACTTTTCAACACATTATCTTAATACAATTGTAAACAAAGATATCTATGGAGTTCAGTTTGCCGCTATCTTAAAAAATATTTATGCATTAGGGGCTGGTATTGCCCATGGCTTAGATTATGGAGATAATTTTTTAAGTGTCTTAATTGCCAATAGTGCTGATGAAATGGCGGGGTTTCTGCGCAAATCTGGTATTAAAAATATAGATGTAGGCCATATTGCTGATGATAAAAAATTGCCTGCTAAAAACCATCTTAACTACGCAGCCTCTGTTTACCTGGGAGACCTGTTGGTTACCTGCTATTCACTGTATAGTCGCAACAGAACCTTTGGAAATATGATAGGTAAAGGCTATTCAGTTAAGTCAGCGCAGCTTGAAATGAATATGGTGGCCGAAGGGTACAATGCCAGTAGATGCATGCATCTCATTAATGAAACTATAAATGCAGATATGCCCATAGCTGACACTGTTTTTAAAATTTTGTGGCACAATCTTGCAGCCCGTGAAGGGTTTAGAAAAATAGAGAAAACATTGGTTTAAAATCTTTCGCTCACTCAGTACCAAAAAATAAATCAGCGGCAATTCCGTCGGCAAATAATTTCCCCTCTTTCGTTAGAACGAGATTATCATTAATAGATACTAATTTCCCATTTTCCTGAAATTTTGCGCTTTGATTTTTAAGTAGTATAGTTTTCTGTACTCCAAAATTCTCTTTTACAAAGTTTAAATTCAATCCTTCCATAGTTCTTAGAGAAGTCATTACGTATTCATTCAATTGCTGGGTTAGGGATAGCTTTTCTTCTTCAAATGGTACAAGGTTATTTTGAAGAGATTTAATATAAAGTGCATTATTGCTGATATTCCATCTTCTTATATTGCCGAAGTAAGAATGTGCTGAAGGCCCAATACCAATATAGGGTTTCCCCTGCCAGTAACTGCTGTTGTGCCTGCTTCTGTACGTTGGCAAAGCAAAGTTTGAAATTTCATAATGCTCGTAACCTGCAGCATAAAGTCGGCTCATCAATATTAAAAAGTGCCTGGCTTGTTTTTCTGGATCAATATCTTCTTTCTTTTTTTGAAGTATCATTTTTTGTAAAGCAGTTTCTGGTTCCACCGTTAATGCGTAGCAGGAAATGTGCGGTGCTTCCATGTCGGTTACAGTATCAATATTTTTTTTCCATTCGTCATCATCCAGGCCAGGTGTGCCGTAGATCAAATCAACTGAGTAATTAGTAAAGCCAGCAGATTTAATCATTGCGAAACATTGCATGGCCTGTTCAGTATTGTGTGCCCTGTTCATCCACTCAAGATCTTTTTGTTTAAATGATTGAATACCTATGCTTAATCTATTTATGCCTGCTGCTTTCCATTCATTTAATTTAATTTCATTAATATCATCCGGGTTAGCCTCTAAGGTTATTTCTGCATTTTTATCAACACTATAAACCTCTTTGGCTGCCTGTAAAAATGTTTTTATTTCAGCAGCGCTTAATAAGCTTGGTGTGCCACCTCCAAAATAAATTGTGTCAATTTTGTTATTATCTAAAGCGGAGAATGCAACAAGACTAATCTCCTTTTGCATTGCAGTAAGCATTTCATTTTTATACATTAAAGAAGTGGAAAAATGAAAATTGCAATAATGACAGGCCTGTTTGCAAAAAGGAATATGAAAGTAAATTCCGGACAAAGATTTTAGATTACAGATTTTAGATTTTAGATTTGACTATTGAAATGGGTGCAAAATATAATCCAATTAAAAAGACAAAAAACACCAGGTAAATTTTACTTTTATTTCCTGATATTAGCACATTTTATTTTGCCTGTTAGTATTAATGGTCAATCTAAATACAGGCTAATAATTAATGTAATTAACCAAAATACAACCCTGCCAGAAGGTGATTCTGATTTAAAAATACAATCCCTGCCGCTGGAAACTTCTTTTAATAGTCTCCCTCTTTGTTCAGAGTATATTTATCATATTCCTGAAATTCTTGCTGCAAAGGGTTATCCCGCCGCCTCTGTTGATAGTGTATATTTTGATTCGCTTGCCGCACATGTAAATTTATTTTTAGGACCAATATATAAGTGGGCAGCTATAAATACAGATAGTGTGGAGAAAAAAGTGTTAGATCAGTCCGGATGGAATGAAAAGGGGTTCACCAAAAAGAAAATAGATTTCAATGAATTGCAAACCAGGCAGCAGAACATACTGAACTATTACGAAAATATTGGTTATCCCTTCGCACAAATAAGATTAGACAATATACAAATAGAGGAAGATGTTATCAGCGCCAGGCTTAAAGTGCAAAAAGGTATATTATATCACATAGATAGTATAAGAATATATGGCAAAGCGAAAATTAAAAACGCTTTTCTTCAACATTATCTCGGTATAGCTAATGGCAGTATATATAATTATGCAAAGTTGCAAAATGTAAACAAACGCCTGGTAGAGCTCTCCTATTTACAGCAGCAACATTCGTTTGACATAACTATGCTTGGTACTGGCGCAACACTTAATTTGTACCTTGAGCCAAAGCGCAGTAGCCAGATTAATTTTCTGGTGGGTTTTCTTCCTGGCGATAACATTACCGGCAAATCCCAGTTAACCGGAGATATTAATTTTGATTTAAAAAATTCTTTAGGAACGGGTGAAAACATAATATTGAATTGGCAACAGTTACAGCGAAAATCTCCGAGATTAAATTTGGGCTACCGGCAGCCCTTCATTTTTAATTCACCTTTTGGTATTGATCTTACCTTTGATCTTTTAAAAAGAGATTCCAGCTATTTACAGTTAAACTCACAGTTAGGTTTACAATATATTTTATCAGCTAATCAATCAGGTAAAATATTTATACAAAATCAGCGATCTTATTTATTGCAGGGCGGATATGATACTAACCAGGTAAGAATTTTAAAAGTACTTCCTGCCAATATAGATGTAAATTCCAACAGTATAGGCATTGACTACGAGTGGTTAAATACTAATTACAGATTTAATCCCCGTAAAGGCAACGAATTTAAATTAACCTCAGCTATAGGGCTAAAAAAAATCGCTAAAAATAATGATATTAATAATTTAAAAGATCCCGCAAACCCGGATTTTAATTTTAACTCATTATATGATTCCTTAAAATTGAAAACATACCAGGTAAGGTTCACCATGTATGCAGCACATTATTTCCCTACTACTAAAAAAAGTGTTCTTAAAGTTGGTATTAGCATAGGTATTTTTCAAAGCCAGAACATTTTTAGAAATGAATTATTTCAGATTGGTGGGTATAAATTATTAAGAGGGTTTAATGAAGAAAGCATTTATGCAACGCAATATTCTGTGTTTACTGCCGAGTATAGATATTTGGTTGGCATAAATTCATATTTGTTTGGCTTTACTGATATTGGTTTTACAAGATCACATTTTCAACTAAGCAACTTTACCAATAATTTTATTGGCACTGGCTTAGGCTTAACTTTTGAAACTAAATTCGGCTTATTGAATCTCAGCTATGCTGTTGGTAAAAGAAACGATGTAAAATTTGATATCCGTAATTCCTCAAAAATACATTTTGGTTATGTGAATTATTTTTAGTGACGGTTACTTGTTTATGAGAATAACAAAATTAATATTACTCTTTTTTTTTATTGCGCAGGGGAGAGATTTTGCGCAAACAACTACCAATAGTTTGCAGAAATTAAATAAAGGGAGTGTTCAGAAACCAGGTATAGATAGTGTTAGAAAGATAGGTTTAGATAGTACGTCAAAGTTAAAAGACGCCTTTAAGACTAACTCTGATTCTGCGATTGTAAGGCCTCGTGTCAAGACATACCAGTCAGTGTTACATGAATTGCTTTTAGCAAATGAGTATATGAATGTTAAGCAACAACCAGCTTCTTTAATTATAAAAAAAAGACAAACCAGCGGGAAGGAAAATTTGTTCTACTTGCTTAGTTGTATTATTTTAATATTTGGATTGTTCAAAGTTTTTTATGCAAAGTATTTTCATAACATCTTTCGTGTATTTTTTAATACTTCTCTACGGCAAAATCAGTTGACTGATTTACTATTGCAGGCCAGGCTTCCATCTTTTATTTTTAATATTTTTTTTTCCATTTCAGCTGGAGCGTACTTTTGGTTGTTATTAAATTACTATTATTTTATTAATAAAGATTCCAGCACCAAGGTGTTAATTTTTTGCATTGGGTCTATAGCAGTTATTTATGCCGCAAAATTTTGTGTATTAAAATTTATTGGATGGCTTACAGGAATGAGTGCAATTTTAAACACTTATATTTTTGTAATATTTCTTATAAATAAAATTATTGGGATCACACTTATACCTTTTATAATATTTCTTGCTTTTGCTCCCGATATATTTGTTAAGAGCAGTGTAATCATCTCTTCGCTTGTACTTGGCATATTTTTTTTAATGCGCTTTTTCAGATCCTATAGTATTTTACAGCATCAGCTTACGCTTAGCAGAATATATTTTTTTCTTTATATAATATCCCTGGAAATATTGCCATTGTTAATTATATATAAATTATTGTTAAGTATTTTTTTAAAATTATAAATCATATCCAACAAATAGATTCATAGAGTTTTACGTTTTTTTTTAGATAAAAGCTTTGTATATTTGCACCATAGTATGAGTATACAAATGGTAAAAAGCATTGCTTCGCAAAAAATTAAGCCTGGTAAATACATTCAAAATATACTGATTACTCAAGCCAGGCCGGAAAGTGATAAATCTCCTTACTTTGAAATGGCAAAAAGGTTCAAGGTAAATCTTGATTTTCACCCTTTTATCAGGGTTGAAGGTATTCCCGCGAAAGAGTTTCGAAAACAAAAAATAGAAATTACCAGTTATTCTGCTGTGATTTTTACCAGCCGAAATGCGATTGATCACTTTTTCCGCATTTGTGAAGAAATGAAAATTACAGTATCGCAGCACACAAAATATTTTTGCATTACTGAAGCGGTAGCGTTGTATCTGCAAAAATTTATTTTGTATAGAAAACGTAAAGTATTTTATGGTACAGATGGTTCCAATAAAAGCTTATTTGATGTTATAAATAAACATAAGGAACATGAAAGATTTATATATCCCTGTTCCGAATTGTTCGACAGTGAAATTACTAATTGGTTAAGATCGAATAATTGCGAATATGCAATCCCGGTTCTATATAAAATTATAAGTAACGATATAAAAGAAATTTTTATAAAAAATACTTATGATGTTATTTGCTTTTTTACTCCCGGTGGTGTAAAGAGCTTTCTCGAAAATTTTCCTAAATTTGAACAGAACGGCACTACAATAGGCGCGTTTGGCGATAATACTTATAAAGCTGCTTCTGCAGCAGGGCTTACAATGGATATAAAAGCACCTCAGCCCAGAATGCCAAGCATGGTTTCAGCGATTGAACAATTTTTAACAAAACAAAAAAAGAAATAACATCTAAATTCAGATAGTACAATATAAGAAGCAGCTAATGGCTGCTTTTTATGTGTGTCAGGCATGTATATCAGCTATAGGGTGCAAGTCCCGAACACACTTTACAGT
>JBDSFG010000333.1:0-3452 GCA_039919615.1 Ginsengibacter sp.
CTTGTTACGCTAATATTCATGGCCAGGTATAAAATGGTAATTCCTATTACTGATATGAACATACTTCGTGGGATGTTCTTTCCCGGGTTTTTGATTTCGCCGCCTAAATGACAGACATTATAATATCCGAGATAACTGTAAATACTTTTAACCGAAGCCTGGCCTAATGCGACAGCAAATAAACTGCTCCACTCAAAGCCATTATTTATGTCCATTACGGGTTGAAAAAAGTTACCATGCATGATACCGCCAAAAATTATCCATCCTAACGTAAGGATAACACCCATCCATAACAGCACACCAATTTTACCAATTTTATCAATTCTTCTGTATAATAAAAAGGTAACGAAAATAATAACCAGTGCAGAAACAGCTTTCTGTTCCCAGGGCTGTAAATGAATGAGATAACCAAGGTATTGGGAAAAACCAATTGCCGCAGAGGCTGCAACCAGTGGTGCCTGGATAATAGTTTGCCAGACATAAAGGAACGACATCATTTTACCGGGGCCGTTCTTGTTATAAGCTTCTTTTAAAAAATTGTAGCTGCCGCCGGCCAAAGGATATGCCGCTCCGAGCTCACTCCAGATCATGGAATCTATCATAGAAAGTATGGCGCCGGCAATCCATGCATATAAGAACCATGGACCGTTCATAATGCTTATTACAATTGAAAGTGTAATAAATGGCCCAATACCAACCATATCAATCATATTGATAACGGTAGATTGAAATAAACCCAGCCTGCGTTGTAAATGAGGAATTGCTTGCATTAAGCAGTAAAAGTAATTGCTAAAGTAATTGCTATTGGGTATCAGAGAAAATAAAAGGGGAACAAATAAAAATCCGGGCAACTAAAGAGAAGCCCGGAACTAATCAAAAATCTTAACCATTTATCTTAACTATAATAAAGACAAAAACATATTGTAGTTAGTTGCATGAATGTTTCCTTTAATATTTTTTTAACAAAAAAAGAGGGCCGGATAGAAATCCACCCCCATATAATCCAATATCCTATGAAAAACCGAGTTGAAACCGCATAGACGGCTTATAATATTTTTACATCACTTTATCACCATGATGCCTTAAAAGTTTTGTTGTAGTCCGGAAAAGTCTTTGTTTGGTATTCTCCATTTCCGAAATATTTTAATATAGGTTCTAATTCTTTTGGCTCTAAAAAACCTGAGATTGAAACAGGCGTTGAATTTTCACTGGTTAAAATAACCGTTGTCGGAAACCCTGGGCGGCCATTTGTTGCATACAGGGAAAACTCATTTATGTGATAATTATTGTTGTAAGAATAAGTTTTTGTGTTCCACATTAAACTTTCCTTTGTTTCAGCATTTACTTTAGCCACATAAAAATTTTCCGTTAGGTAATCTATTACTTTTTGATTACCGTATGTTTTTTTATCCATTACTTTGCACCAGCGGCACCAGTCAGTATATAAATCAATAAGCACTGGTTTTTGGTGTTGCTTTAATTTTACCGAAACTTCATTCAGGCTTGACCATTTCAGCTCTTCGCTGGTTGATTTCACCGAAGAAGAAGTGAAGATAATAAGGCACCAGAATAATGGTAAAATGTGTTTTTGCATGTTGACAAATAGTAAACGCAGGGCTTAAATATTTATTGGATACAATCCAAAAAATAAAAAATAATTCCGCTAATGCATAAGATAGTTATAGCGATCACAGGTGCAAGCGGCGCCATATATCCAAAATTATTATTAGATAAATTACTAACAACTAGGGAACAATGGGCCGAACTAAGTATAGTAATGACAGAAAATGCACGTGTTGTGTGGGAGACAGAATTAGAAAATAAAGAATTTGTTAGTTATGGTATTACTATATATAACCAAAAAGATTTTATGGCTCCCTTCGCATCAGGTTCAGCCAAATATGATATTATGATAGTTGCCCCCTGTAGTATGGGCACATTAGGAAGAATTGCAGCAGGTATTTCTTCTGATCTTATTTCAAGAGCTGCAGATGTGATGTTAAAAGAAAGAAGAAAATTAATATTAGTAGTCAGAGAAACTCCCTATAATCTAATTCATATTCAAAATATGGAAAGAGTTACGTTAGCCGGTGGAATAATTTGTCCGGCAACCCCCTCTTTTTACAGTAAACCAAAAACTATTGAAGATGCTGCTTCAACTGTTGTGGATAGAATAATTGACCTGGCGGGTTTACAAATAAATACCTACCGTTGGGGCAGCACAAAAGATCAATAAATTTTAGGAGGTTATCTTAAGTCTATTACTTCGGCTTTTGGATATATACTGGCGTCAAAAACAAAAATTTCATCAGCAATTGTAGCATTAGTTTTCAGGCCATTTACTGAATAGGTATACCTGTTGCCATTCTTTTCAAAAACCTTTGTGCTTGTGATTGATCGTGAGCCTTTATCAATATTTAAAAGCACTTTAAAAAAGGGTTTGGTTTTATCAATAGGTGTAAGCTCAACTTCCTGAATTGTTTTGCCGCCCACTTTTGTTTCGCCATTTAGTTTGTACAAAAAATCCTTGTCATAAAAATTAGTAAATAATTTCTGAGGAGTTATAGTATTGGCAGAAGGATCAAATTTTGTTACCTGAACTTCATTGTCAGATTTATCATACGTCCAAATAGTGGTGCCATCAAAAAATATTTCCTGCCCGGTTACACTTATACGATATTTAATTCCTTTTAAGCTAACAGTACCTGTTTTAGAGCCTTGTACTTTGCCTGCCGCATTTTCTACTTTTAAATTGAATTTTGCAGTTACCGTTTTGAAAGTTTTAAATTTTGCGCTAACTCCATCCAAAATTTTCTTTGCATCTGTGTCATTTTTCCCCATGCCCTTTGGCTGAGCAATCAGGCTGGTATTACTTAGCGATAACAATAAAATAATAATTGGGAATAATTTTTTCATGGTAATTTTTTCATTATATAGCTTGCAAATTGTTATGGAAGCCAAAGATAAGTAATAGACTGCTCCTACCTAATAACAGTTTAACCACGTAAAATAATTAACTGTTAATGTTATGTTGCAGCGTAAAAGTTTAATAAACAATCGGGTATTTATGAATAAGTTTGTAACGCTGACTCGGAGCCAGCATTCAACTTCAACTTCACTAGTATACATCTGTACAATTTTTCTGTTTACGGATTCTCACCTTTTAATTTCAACATATGTCTGAAAAAAATATTGCTGTTTCCCAACGGGATAATTATCTGCCCGGGCAATTTACACAATTCCTCTGGTGGCTATCTGCCGCTGAAAAGGAATTATTAGCTGATTGCGTTGTTGACAGAAACAGGTTTAGAATAACAGGCATGACCGTTTTAGCCACATGGGCATTTGCTACGTTGGCATGGACATACTTTTTTTCAACTGTTATTGATAGTGCATTTTTATTTGTATCCTTAGGATTTTTTATGGGTTTTATCATTCTTACCATTGACCGG
>JBDSFG010000397.1:0-6393 GCA_039919615.1 Ginsengibacter sp.
AGAGATCATGTGCATGTAATGAAGGCTATGAAATACCTGCATCCTGACATGAAAAGCTTTATTGAATTTTACCTCCAAAATCAAACCAGCGAGGGACTTTACTTTGATTATTATTTTCCGTTTAGCGACGAAGGTATTGGTCACCGGATGAAAATTTTTGATAAGAGATATTGGAAAGTTCTTCCCGAAGATAAAATACAAATGCATCGTTTACCGGTGGAAGCCGATCTTGAATATTTGCTTGTAGAAGGTGTTTATGATGTGTGGCAATCAACAGGCGATACTGCCTTTGTAAAAAAATGGTTGCCCACGCTGGTAAAAGGAATAAACTATTCTATGTCTGATCCGCTGAGGTGGTCGAAAAAATATCAACTGGTAAAACGGGGTTATACATTAGATACCTGGGACTTCATGCCATTGCCTGTTTCAAGAGCCGAGTATACCCGCAATGGTGGTGATATTCAAAAAGGAATTTTTGATATTGATGAAAAGACGCCGATGGGAATAATGCATGGTGATAACAGTGGAATGTATGCAGCATGCAATCAACTGGCAAAAATGTTTAAAGTAACCGGTGATGGAATAGAATCCGAAGTATGGCAGGAGCTGGCAAATAACTTTCGTAAACGAACAAATGAATTATGCTGGAATGGAAAGTTCTATGCTCATTTTATAGAAGATGATCCACAGCCCTTGTACCTCAAAATGGATCAAAAAAATACTTTGAGTTTGTCTAATCCCTATGATATAAACAGGGGATTGCCAACAGAACAAATGGCCCAATCAATTATAAGCACTTATAAAAATTTAAAAGAGAGCAATAAGGAAAACTCTTTTGCTGAATGGTACGGAGTCTATCCTGCTGTACAGCCTCATTTTGCTGATTACAAACCAGGATCGTATATGAATGGAGGCGTAAATACAATTGTGGCTGGGGAACTGGCAAAAGCAGCTTTTCAACATGGCTACGAGAGCTATGCTGTAGATATTCTGCAAAGAATAATGACATTAGTGAAAGAACATGATGGCGATTTGCCGGTTGCCTATATGCCTGATGGCATAGTTGATAAAGGTATTCCTGATAACTGGGGCCAGGCTGCCGTTTATAGTGCATTAATAGAAGGGCTGGCTGGGGTAGTAGATAAAAGCACTCAATTTCGATCAGTCGAAATTTCTCCAAGATGGATCGCTGCAGGAAAAGATAATGCGCAGGTTACTGTACAGTATGGGCCAACAGGGAAAAGCATTAGCTATATTTATTCTCATGATAAAAAGAAAAAAGAAATAACCTTAGTTGTTAATGAAAATCCTGATAGCTGCACGGTAAGAATTTTACTTCCGGAGAATATCAAAATGGGAAAGGCAATTTTAAATGGCCATTCGGTTTCATTAAGCACTGAACAGTTGAATAACAGTTATTATGCAGTGATTAAAAATGTTACTGATAAAAATATTGAAATTAAAGTGACCTATTAGATTAGCCTGACTGCGCATAAAAGAAATCTATAACTCGGGAAAGAATTGTCTGAGCGGTGTTTAATATGGCGTGGTTGCTTCGAACTAAAATGAATTAAATCTTAAGACTACCAACCTGCGTAAATGAATGAAAAATTTAATGCGCTTCAATATTTTTTTTTTGTTATTTTTTTGTCTTTTCACAAATTCCGCAATTTCACAATTGATCGATTGCAGCTCAACATTTAAAAGTAAGAGCAATGCCTATTTTTGTTTCCACTACGACAATGACTACTTTACCAAAACTGACGAATATTATTCGCAGGGCATTGCTCTTGAACTGGTTCATCCGGCTGTAAGAAAATTGCCCGTAACAAAGCTTCTGGTAAAATCAAAAAGCAGTGAGTATAAATATGGTATTTTGATAAATCATTTTGTATATACTCCAACAAGTATCAGTAGTGATGAAATATTATACGGAGACAGGCCATTCTCTGCTAATGTAACAATCAGCAGTTTTGTAAATTCAAAAGATACTTTGCACCACCGGTTGATTTCATCATCTATTACTATTGGAATTATTGGGCAGGCAGCTGGCGGAAAAGAGATACAGCAAACGATTCACCGATGGCTGAATAACAGGCAGCCTCACGGCTGGCAAAACCAGATACAAAATGACATGATATTAACTTACCAGGTAAACTATGAAAAGAGATTGGTAAACTTGCCAAAAAAATTCTTACTAAACATTGCCTCTGATATAAAACTTGGTACGCATACAGATAATTTAAAAGCAGGATTTAATTTTATGGCAGGTAAATTTAATGATCCCTATCAACCTGCTTACATAACCCACAATAACCGGAAAAAAATTAAGTGTTATTTGTACGGACAGGTGCAACCCGGCATCACCTTTTATGATGCTACATTAAAGGGTGGCTTATTCAATATAAGCAGTCCTTATACTATCCCCGTTTCAGAAATTAAACATTTTACAATTCAAGCCGATTACGGAATAGTATTGAGCTTCAGAAAAATTTATCTTGAGTACAGGCAATCAATACTTACCAAAGAATTCAGCTATGGTCATTATCATCGTTGGGGAGGAATAAGCATAGGAGTAGATTTGTAGTTATTGATTTTACCGGCAAGACCCGAACCAGGGCCGGCGGTTTAGTGCGGCAATGAATCTTTCGCCGTTAATTTTTTGGCTCCATTCTCACCGTCTTTCCAACCTTCAAGCCAAACCTCATACTTTTTTGAAGATCTTTGATATGGGTTTCGTGTTTGCTTATAATAGGCATCCCAACCTTGCGAATAAACCGAATCTCTTACGGAACCGGCTAATGATTTATCATTTGATACAGGCTTATCATCTATCTCATTGCCCGGAAATGGTTGATAAACTATCGGTTTATTAACGGGCGCCAATTTTTGATTTACGATATCAGGCTGAATCGCATTTTCTTCTGCGGGCTTTATCCCAGTTACCTTTACAGTGTCACTGAGAGTTATTGGTGATTGATTAACTACCGGTGTTGGTGAAGATGCAATATCTGAGGCAGGAATATTTTTTTTCTCACCTTCCTTACCATAAGTTAAAAAATAATAAGCGGGTATAAGGGCAAATAAAATCACATAAAAGGCATATTTATAAAATAAGTTTCTTGAATTAAACTGCGAGAGTTCCCGCTCTTTGGCTAAAATACGATCGTTCAATTCATTCCATTGCCTGTAAAGCGATTTGTGAAGGAACTCTTCTTGTTCCAGCCGCTTTTTCAATTGGATATTTTCCAATTGCAACCCCTCTGCCTCCTGCGGATTATCATAATAATTTTGGTGTGTGTTCACTGATTTGTTATTTCATTTTTAGCTCACGATTTTACGGTATTGTAATTTTGATTGGGACAAAATAAAGAATTGCAATACTAAAAATTTATGTGCTTTGCGGTAAATTTTAAAGATTAAATTTACGCATAAATTTTTTCTTAGATCACCGTTTGTCCGGCGTTTCTAATCCTCGTTTGTAAAAAGTTTATCTATAAATTTGCCAAATGAAGTGCCCTATGCAAAAGCTCACCTATTTTATACTACTTGTTCTTTGTACCTCCGGCCTATTAGCCCAGAAAAACGCTCAGCCTTTAAAGCCACAATTGTTTGGGCTGCATCTTACCTTTGTCGACTATAATTCGCCTACCTTAATAAAAAAAACTTCATTGAAAGAAGTACTTTCAAAAGGAGACATTTTTAATCCCTCGAAACAATCCCCGGCGGTTACTTTTTCATACTGGACGGGCCTTACGAAGAACCTTGATTTTTCGGGGAAATTAAATGGCATATCTTATGATTATAGGAGGCACACAGATCCTTTGCGCCGTACATACGATAATGAATTTGGGGCAGAGCTTGAGGGTGCTTTAAACTTACACCCGGTAAGTGATGCGCATTTTTTTTCTCCCATTATTACAGCAGGTATCGGAGCCGGGTATTATACCAATAAAACCGGGGGATACATACCGCTAGGATTAGGCTGGCAATTTAATTTTAAAAATAAGTTTTATATCTTTTTCCAAAATCAATTCAGATTTTCTTTGAGCAAGGAGGTTTTTCCCGACAACTTGCTACACTCTATTGGCATAGCAATTAATATGTCACGGAAAAAGCAGGCAAACCCTGTTGCCGTACCAGATGTACAAATTTCAGATAGAGACAATGATACCGTTGTTGATAGCCTGGATACCTGCCCTGACCAGCCTGGCCCGGCATCGTTAAATGGTTGCCCGGATAAGGATGGCGACGGGATCGCTGATGTAAACGATAATTGTCCGGATATTATGGGCGCAGCTAAATATCATGGCTGCCCTGTACCAGACACAGATAATGATGGAATAAGTGACGAGGCGGATAAATGCCCGACTGTAGCGGGAGTTGCCCGTTTACAGGGGTGTCCCGTTCCCGATGATGATAAAGACGGAATAAGCAATGAAGATGACAGGTGCCCTAATGAACCCGGCCCTGCAGCTAATTTTGGCTGCCCGGAAATTCGACCGGAGATAATTGAAAAGGTAAATCTTGCAGCAAGAAATATTTACTTTGCAACCGGGAGTGATGTGTTGCTGAAAAAGTCAAATACATCGCTCGATATTGTGGGTCAAATTTTAAAGGACAATCCTTCATTGAAAATAAACGTTGAAGGACATACAGATGCAAGCGGCACGGCGTCCAAAAATCAACAACTATCGGAGCTTAGAACAATTTCGGTTAAGATTTATTTAATGAGCAAAGGCATTGATGGCACTCGTATAGCCCGTGCCGGTTATGGCTCTACAAAGCCCATTGCGGATAATAAAACCCCGGCAGGCCGGGCCCAAAACAGGCGTGTGGAATTAAAGCTGAGCAATTATTGAAACATATAACTTTCTTAAGGCAGAGAAGCTTAACCGCACGAAGCCGGGGTTGCATAACCACGCCAGTGAGGGATTGCCATTCCGTTTCAGTGAGACATAGTCAAAAATGTTAACCAGTTCCGTTTGTTTGAGTTATTGAAAACTTTGAATTATGATCTGCTTCGTTACATCATCTTTTAATAAAATGACCTGAATAGTCCTGCTTATGCTGTGAATAGAGACGCCTTAGGAGGAGAATAAAAACGCAGGCTAATCGAACGCAGATGCTTAATATTGTATCCTAAAAAAAAATTCATGAGATATATACTTTTTGCAGCGGCACTTTTTTTTACCAGCATTTCATTTTCTCAAAACGCAATAAAGCTCGAAGATGCGGCTAAGCATGTGGGAGACAGCGTAACGGTTTGCGGTAAAGTAGCTAACGCGATATTTCTTGAAGACATGGAAAATGGTCCTACGTTTTTAAATCTTGGGGCGGCTTACCCGGATCAACTTTTAAACCTGGTTATTTGGAAAGAGCAAAGGGGCGCTTATGACCCCGCCCCTGAAAGTCAGTATGCAGACAAAAACGTTTGTGTAACCGGTAAGATCGTACTGATGAATAATTTGCCACAAATTGTGATTTACAATAAAGAGCAAATAACAGTTACTGATAAATAAGTGCGCTTGTGGTTTCTGTTGAGAAGTTAGTAATAACCCATACGCCGGTTCACGGCTGCTTCATAATAAATTAGTGTCAAATCTTTAGCCGTGTTTTTCTTCAGAGCAACAAGAGATTAGAACAATGCGATCCTTCTAAAAGAGATTTATTAACTTAGGTTCATGGGTTAACCTCAGGTTGTTTACGCTGAGGGTATGTATTCCCGTACATTCCCCAGCCGGCGATGCCTTCGATTATTTGAAATAAATGACTGCTACAATACTGTATAAAAGTGGTTTGACTAACCTGAAAAAATATCCATTGTGTAAGTGGCTAGTCCCGATAGTTATTGGGATGCAAAAGCATTTACATATCCTGGTTGATTTAGTGTTTCTGCAAAAAGCATCAATACAATTGTAATAAATGGCAAAGGATTTATAGCTTATAAAATTCTTAAAAGATTGAAAGAGCAGAATAATGTAGATATTATTTTACAGTTATCCGAAGCTGTTAATAGTTCTGATAAAGACAGCCGAAAAATTCACTACGTATTTAAACGGCTGTGTAATTGTAAGGAAATTACAAATCAACATTTCTATCTTCAAAAGCTTTCATTCATACTCAATAACGCAGGCAGTGTTACATGGCACTTGCAGAAAGACCGGTGATTATATTTATAGTTAAGCAAAGTATTATGCGACTCGTGAACAAAGCATTTACTAACTAGTGATGCTGTAGACGAAGCCCCTAAGCATACAGAAGCCATTCAATCAGCTCAGACCACACCCCGTAGTTTTTTAGACGGCCTGGGCTTTGGTGATAAACTTAAGAGCGCAGGTATAAATAGTAATTCACTTATGAAAGGAGCCCTCGGTATAATTGGGCCTATGC
>JBDSFG010000063.1:0-10478 GCA_039919615.1 Ginsengibacter sp.
GGTATAAATCTTTCTTTTTAAAAGATTTCTTATGGCGATTTTTACATAATTTTTAAACATTGAATGAGTTGATTTTTTTGATTAAGTCTGAGCGTTGACCTTTATCATTAAATGATTTCATCATTTGTATTTACACTGAATCTTGTTAATCTTATTAACCCAATCAGTCCTGGTGCAGACATTTTTATTCCGTTCTTAAACTTGTTGCCGGGTTTGTTAAAGCAGCTTTTGCAGAATAAAACATTGTTGTTGCTGATGCAGTAACTATAATAACAAAAGCAGATATCAAAAATGGAATTACAGACAAGCCGGTATTGTAAGGAAATATTTTTAACCATTTACTCATGAAATACCACGCCACAGGAAATGCAATAGCGGCTGAAATTAATGCGAGCCACAAATAGTTTTTTGTGATCATAGTAACCACCTGGATTATACTTGCTCCCATCACTCTGCGTATGCTGATCTCTTTCTGTCTTTGTTGTGTGGTAAAAGCTGTAAGGCCTAACAATCCAAGGCATGTAATGATTATAGTAAGAATGGAAAATGCGGCAAATATTTTCCCCCGCTTTTGATCGGCTGCGTATTGCGAATTAAAATCCTGATCCAAAAATTTGTATTCGAATGGCAATTGAGGAAAATATTTTTTCCAACTGCTTTCTACCTTCGCAATCGTTGAGCTTATATTGCTGGTGTTCATCTTTATCTGAATAATATTGGAATTAGGGCCATAAAATAAAAGCAATGGAGCAATAGGATTGTATAACGATTTTTGGTTAAAATCTTTTACTACACCTACAACCTCCAAATAATTAGATGAAGTATCACCTGGAAATTTAACCCGCTTTCCAATAGCGTTATCCCATTTAAAATGTTTTACCATTGACTCATTAACCATAATACTATGAAGTGTATCAGCAAGGTTTAAAAAATTACGTCCTTTCACCACCGGGATATTAAGTGCCCCCAGGTAATGTTCATCAACTGCGTAACATTCAACTGCTTTGTCAACATAGCCCGTATTTGTTTGAACATGAAAAAGGTTCAGGCTTAGGTTTGGACTTCCGGGATAAGAATTACCTGTGCCTACCGCTTTTATTCCGGATAAACTGCGAAATTCATTGTTCATTGAAGATATCTTAGGACGTTCGTCCTGCCCTGTATTGATCGTTACGGTCATTACCTGGTCCTTATTAAAACCAACATCTTTTTTCTGCAAATAAGAAAGCTGTGAATACACCACCCATGTACAGATAAGCATGATCATTGAAATTGAAAACTGCAATACAACCAATGTACGGCGAAGGTTTACATTGCCTGATGCTTTCGAGAGGGAACCTTTTAGCACGCTCACCGGGGTAAATGATGATAGATAAAATGCAGGATAACTTCCGCCAACCAACCCGGTAAATAAAACGATGCCAAGTAATATTAAAATATTGGACGGCTGAAGCACAGTAAGCAGCGTAAATACTTTGCCGGAAACCGAATTGAAAAAAGGCAATAAAAGTAGTATCAGCAACACACTTAATAACACAGCAACAAAAGCAGTTAACAACGATTCACTAAGAAATTGCAGCACCAATTGCGTTTTTGTAGAGCCGGTTACTTTGCGTATGCCAATTTCTTTTGCCCTGCGTGCAGATCTTGCCGTGGTGAGATTCATATAATTGATGCAGGCGATCAATAACATAAAAAATGCAACAGCAGAAAATATCCAGATATAAGACATACTTCCCAACTCTTCCGGCTCCTGCTCTAACTTTGAATGTAAATGAATTGCAGTAATTGGTTGCACATCATAATGCATTTTTACATTAAACTTTGCAAAGATGGGCGCCATATATTTGTCATACATCGGCGCCAGTTTTTTATTAAAGGCAGTGGCGCCGGTGCCTGGTTTCAGCAGCACGTAAGTGTAATTATTAAAGTTGCCCCAGTTGAACTGTTGATCCTGGTTGGGGCCCTTCAACAATGATGACATAGATATCAGCATGTCGTAACGGATGTGAGAATTTTTGGGCACATCTGCAATCACGGCGCTCACTTTATACACATCATATACTGTTCGTAGTGTCTTTCCCACAGCACTGGTATTTTTCCCGAAATATTTCTCAGCAAGCGATTTTGTAATAACGATACTGTTAGGGCCATTTAATGCAGTGGCAGCGCTGCCTTCAAAAAATTTATGACTAAATACTTTAAACAGGGTACTGTCAGCATAATAAATTTTCGTTTCATAAAAATTATTTTCGCCATTTTTAAACAGTGTCCTTTCCCTGCTTTGCAACCTTACCATTTCTTCTACCTCAGGGTAATCTTTTTTTAAAGTGGGGCCAAGTGGCATCTGGGTTATGGCCCAGTCGGTGTTTTTATCTTTTTCCTGTATGTAAGTAACTATCCTGAAAATACGGTCTGCTTTTTCATTATAACGGTCGTAGCTAAGCTCATCTGTTATATAAAAGATAAGGAACAGGCTAAAGGTAATACCGATGGTAAGACCTAATATATTGAGAAGACTGTACCATTTATCTTTTTTAAAATTGCGGATGGCGATGAGCAGCAGGTTCTTTATCATTTTATATGAACTTTGATTTTTATGATTTGTCTTGTTTGAACTTTATTTAATTGATTTATAATCTTTCTAATCATGATAATCTTATAAATCCGATTGAACACAGTTCAGAGATTTTGGTCGTTCTTAAACTTTTTACCCGTTAGTAATGCCGCTTTTGTACCCATAAAAATATGACAGCCCAACTCTACCGAAGCGCACAGAATATTCCACGAACTTTTTCGTGCATTATAACAACTCGAAGATTTATGCCAAATTATAGGTATCTGAGAAACAAATGTTTACAGCAAAATTACATAATAAAGTGTACGGTTTTAGTACACGGTATGTACCGTTATGATACGAAATTATTCCGTTCTCAAACTTTTCACAGGATTTGCAACTGCTGCCTTTATTGCCTGGAAGCTGACTGTGGCCAATGCAATAACAAACGCGGCAATTCCTGCCAGGCCGAATACCCACCATTGGATATTGATACGATATGCAAAATCCTGCAGCCAGTTATGCATGATCCACCAGGTGAAAGGAATAGCCAGCACAAATGCGATCAATACCAATTTTAAAAAATCCTTTGAAAGCGTGTATAAAAGATTTTGAACAGAAGCGCCCAGCACCTTCCTGATGCCGATCTCTTTTGTGCGCTGCAAAACATTGAAAGCTGACAAGCCCAGTAGTCCAAAGCATGCTATGATTATAGCAAGAAAAGCAAACAGGCCAAACACTTCTCCAAATTGCTTATCAGCTTTATACTGCTGATCAAACAGCTCATCAAGAAAATAATAATTAAACGGATCAGAGGGGAAATTTTTGTTCCATGTTTTTTCAATGGCTGCAATAGTTGCATGCAAATTGCCAGTACCTATTTTTAATGAATAGGCATTCCTGTTATTGGGCCTCAAACGAAATATCATAGGATCAATAGCCTTTTGTAAACCCTGGTGGTGGTAATTAGCCACGATGCCTAATACTTTTACGGTATCACCTGCAGAAACAATATTTTCATTCACTGCTTTGCTAATGTCTTCATATCCTAAAAGATTGGCAGCATTTTCATTTAATAGAATGCCTTTCTCATCTGTTTTAAATTCTTCTGAAAAATTTCTGCCTGCCTTTATCTCTAATCCAAACGATGGAATAAAATCATAATCTACGCCAACATTATATAGTGTAACTGATCCTTTATTATCTGTACCCAGCCTGTGGCTTCCGTTTGTCCAATAAATTTCTTTACCCATCACACTTGACGAAGTGGCCACATTCTTCACATCAGCTATTCTCAACAAATCATTTTTAAATGGCTGAAAAGAATTTTGATAAAGTGAATCGGTAATAGAAACGGCGCCATCCATTACCAGGGTTTGATTTATATCAACGCCCAGCTTTTGCTTACGCATAAAATTTACCTGCTGAAAAACAATAATTGTCCCTGCTATTAAAATTACAGACGTAGCAAACTGGCCAACAATAAGCCCTTTGCGCAATACGATACCACCCCGGCTGCTTTTAAATAATCCTTTCAAAACATGTATTGGCCGGAAACCTGACAAAACAAAAGCAGGGTAAATTCCGGATAAAAAACTACCGGATAGGAACATAGCTGCAAACCCTAACCAATAATTTCCGGGTAAAGAAAATCCTGAATTTATTGTACGCCCTGTCAATTGGTTGAACCATGGCGTTAATAAAAATGCAATTCCTAATGCAACTGCAAAAGCAACCAGGTTCAATAAAAAACTTTCTACAAGGAACTGCCCGATGAGGTTTCTGCGCAGCGCTCCAAGTACCTTTCGCATCCCCACTTCCTTGCCTCGTTCTGTTGATCTTGCAGTGGCAAGATTTATGTAGTTGATCCATGCAATACCGATAATAAAAAAAGCAATCATAAAAAGAAAAGATACCGATTGCCCGTTACCATTCGCTTCAGCCTCCTGGTTAAAATTAGAATACAGGTGAATATCAGCAAGAGGAATAGCATGTATTTCTGTAACTATTTTATTTTTCTTTGCCCACTCCTGGTTATTCATGTAACGATCACAGTATGCAGGTAATTTGGATTCGAATCTTTTAGAGTCAGTGCCAGGTTTCAGTTGCAGGTAAGTATAGAAATCATACCAGCCAAAACTGGTCTCGGTAGAATTAGTGGTATCTCCATCCTGCCGTGCAATGCTTGCCAGGGTTGCATATGAAGCCAGGTGGTTGATTGTAAGATGAGAGTTTGATGGAAATTCTCTGAACACACCGGTTACTTCAAAAGTTCTCGAAAATTGCGGGTCACGAAAAAATAATTTCTTTCCCAGTGCTTCTTCATTCCCAAAATATTTTTTTGCGGTTTTTTCCGACAACAAAATTTTATCCGGTGCATTCAATGCAACTTTTGGATTTCCTTTAAGTAATTGAATATTGAACATCTCAAGAAAAGATGGGTCAGCATAATATCCTTTCTCTTCCTTAAATTTTGCATCTCTTTCATCGTTTGCTAATACAAGGTCAGCATCATGAAGCCTGCAAAAATTTTCGACCTCCGGGAAATCTTTTTTCATTGTAGGGCCAAAGGCCGGGTATGACGTAGCTGATTTCCAGGAAAGCTTTCCCTCGTGATAACTGTCCAGGCGCAGTCGTACGATCTGGTCTGCTTTATTCTCAAATTTATCATAGCTCCTTTCATAAGCTACATACTGAAAGATGAGCATGCAACAAGTAATACCAATGGCCAAACCAAAAATATTCAACAACGAATACCCTTTGCGCTTAACGAAATTGCGAAACGCTAATTTTAGATAATTGTTTACCATTGTCTGAGTTATGATTTTTATGATTAAATGATTTTTATGATTCTTATTATTCTTTTTTTCTCCCCTTTAGGGGGATAGGGGGTTTTTACTCTGTTCTCAAACTCTTAACCGGATTAGCAATTCCTGCCTTAATTGCCTGGAAGCTTACCGTAACAAATGCAATTAATAATGACGACAAGCTTGTTATTGCAAACACCTTCCAACTAATATTTATTCTGTATGCGTAAAATTCCAACCACTTACTCATAAGATACCAGGTGAGCGGAATGGCAATTATCAACGCTACAACAACAAGTTTTAAAAAGTTTTTTGATAGTAATGCAGCAATTGATGAAACTGAAGCCCCAAGCACTTTACGGATGCCGATTTCTTTTGTACGGTTTATGGCAGTTAAAGAAGCCAGCCCAAATAAACCGAGGCATGCAAGAAAAATTGAAACAGATCCTGCCCAGCCAACGATCTTACTCCATCTTTCTTCCATCTTATAAAAGCGATCAAAATTTTCATCAAGAAAACTATATTGAAAAGGAAGATCAGGTGCCAGGCTTTTCCATGAAGAATTTATTGCAGCTAAAGCTTTTTGCGGATCACCTTGTTTTATACGAACAAAGAATTTGCGTGCACTCAGGCTTGATGGCTGATAAAACATTTGCGGACGAATGCTTTTATCAAGCTTTCCATAGTTGAAATTCTGTGCTACTCCTATAATTATTCTTGGTGTGTTTTTGCCACCAAAATTTTTTTCAGATAATTGCTGTCCCACCGCATTGTTTAGCGTAAATCCAAAGTCTCTCAACAATGCTTCATTTACAATTATAGAACTAACCGTATCTATTGACAACAAAGGATCAAAATCTCTTCCGGCAATTAATTTTATATCCATTACCCTTAGGTAATTTGGATCAACCGGATACATTATAACGCCTTTAGTTTCCCCCTTATAATCAAACCCGGTACCCATCAGGCCTGTGCCTTCGCCTAATCCCATTTCGGAGGCAGTTATACCACCAATGCTGGTAGCAGATTGTAATTTTTGTTTGAACAATGGATATAATTTTTCGGCATCGGTTCCTTCTGCATCTACAACAACTACATTGTATTTATTAAAGCCGGGGTTTTGTGAACGCATATATTTTACCTGCTGCAGAATGATAACTGTAGATATAATAAATACAATAGACAAAACAAATTGAAGCGTAACGAGTGATTTTGTAAATAAATTAGCGCCACCTAAACGTGTTTTACTTTTTAGAACATTTACTGGTTTAAAAGCAGATAAAACCAGGGCGGGGTAAAAGCCCGCCAATAAACCTGTGAGTAAAACAAGGGCAATTAAAAGCCATATCAATTCAGGAAATTGAGAGAAAGATAAATTCATTTCAACTCCCGACAAATCATTAAAAAGTGGTAATACTAATTTGGCTAAAAACAAAGCAAGTGCTCCCGATAAAAAGCTAAGAATTATGGATTCTGTAAGAAACTGCCAGATCAACTGGCTTCTCTTGCCACCCATTACTTTTCTTACACCAACTTCTTTTGAACGCCCGGCAGAGCGGCCAATAGACAGCGTAGTAAAATTAATGCAGGCGATTATTAATATTCCGGCGGCAATGGCAATAAGTATCCAAATATATTTTGTATCAATAGTACTGGCCATTCCCTCTATTTTGGCATTGGTGTGCACATCAAGCAGGGCCTGTAGCCGAAAGGTTGCCGGCAAAGGACCCTTGCCATTCCATTTCTTATCTTTTATCAGTTGAGCCTCTTCGTCAGGATAATATTTTTTTCTAAACTGTGCAAGTTTCACAGGTTCGTTCACGAGCTTGCTTTTTTTATCTAATTGCACATACGTTTCACTGCCTATCTGCATGTGCCAATTATTAAGGCTTTCTTTCCCCATTTTGCCTGACATCAGGTATTGGTAATTTCCTAAGATATTAAATTGAATAGAAGAGTTTAATGGAACATCTTCAGTAACAGCGCCAACGATGAATGGTTGAAATGCATCTTCTAATTTGATATCTATCCTTTGTCCAACGATATTTGTTTTGCCAAATAGTTGTAAGGCTTTTTGCCTTGTTAAAATAACCTTCCGCTGATCTTTTAAAGCATTAGCATTGCCCTCAATAATCTTAAAAGAAAACACAGAAAATAGTTGTGGATCTGCGAAAGAAACTCTGCTGCGACTAATCTTATTATTTACTTTTACCAGGTTATCATCAAAGCCAGCCTGTATGCGAACATAATTTTCTACATCAGCGAAATCCTGCTTCATGGCAGGCCCAAGAGGAGTTCCACCGTAGGCTTCACCACCAGGTTCTCTTCCGGGAAAGCCCTGGTACCATTCAACCGCCCTATAAATATTTGCCGCCTTTTTATGAAACCTGTCGAAGCTTAACTGGTTAACAGCAAATAATAGAAATAACATAAAACAGGCAAGACCAATAGAGAGGCCGGCAATATTTATAACCGCTAAACTTTTTTGTTGAATAAGATTTCGGAAGGCAATTTTGAAATAATTTTTAAACATTGTCTGAACTATGATTTTTATGATTAAATGATTTTCATGATTCTTTTTTACTCTTCTTTTCTCCCCTTTAGGGGGATAGGGGGTTCTTACTCCGTTCTTAAACTTTTTATTGGATTTGCCATCGCAGCCTTTATAGCCTGGAGACTTATTGTTGCAAGCGCTATCAACACAGAAAGTAGCCCTGCGGCAAAGAATATCCACCAGCTTATATTTATACGATAAGCAAAATTCTGCAGCCAGCTATGCATTACAAACCAGGCAACCGGCGAAGCAATTACAAAAGCGATAACAACAAGCCTGATAAAATCTTTTGAGAGCAGCGCTACAATATTTGGTATCGTTGCCCCCAGCACTTTGCGTACACCAATTTCTTTTGTTCGCTGCATGGTGGCAAATAATGAAAGGCCGAGCAAGCCAAGGGATGCGATAAAAATGGCAAAGCATGCAAATATTGAAAACACTTTACCAAACAATTGATCATCGCTGTATTGCTCATTAAATTTATCGTTAAGAAAATAATAGTCAAATATATTACCCGGAAAAAAAGCATCATATTTTTTTCGGATCGAGGCCATTGTGCTGGCTAAATTGCGGGTAGATACTTTTATTGAAATTGGATTATAAGTGCTGTAAGTGGGCACAAGAAAAGTTGGTTCTAACGGGTATCGTAAGGATTTTTGATGAAAGTCATTAATGACTCCCACAACATCCCAATTGTTTCCAAACAGTGTAACTGATTTTCCTAACGATGCCTGGTCAGAGGATAAGCCGAGGAGTTTAACTGCAGATTCTGTAAGAATAATATTATGTAATTTTTTAAAATCCGGATTATAATCGGTGGATAAAAAACTTCTTCCGGCTTTTATTTTTATGCCATACAATTCGATAAATCCCTCACCAGCGCCCATGTGCCTTACTGTATAATGGTTATTAGAACTATCTGTTGTAAGATGAACATTAAACCCTCTGCTAAGCTCATTACCCGGCACTTTGTTAGATGCTGATGCACCCAATACATTGCTTATATTTTTTAATTCCGCGGTAAAACTATTTTCCCTCGTTATAAATGTTGAGTCGTAGCTGGTAAGTTGGGGCGGCTTTACAATAAGCATTTGAGAAATATCCATGCCAAGGCTTTTCTCGTTCACAAATTTTATTTGCCTGTATACCACAAATGAACCAATGATCAAAGCAACCGTTACGGCAAATTGTCCAACAACCAGGGCCTTGCGTAGTACAATTCCTTTTCCTGATGTTGTGTATTTGCCTTTTAAAACAAGTATGGGACTGAACGATGACAAGACAAATGCGGGGTAGAAACCTGAAATTAAAATCCCTGCCACAATAAGGGCCAGCAGGGCAGCGGTTATTTTATTTCCAATTAATCCTTTCTCAAGTAAATTAGATAATGATAACTGGTGTTGTATAAGACCATTGAAACTTTTTTGAGCAAGAATTACAATTAATACGGCAATAAGCAATGCAGCAATGTTTAAGATCAGAGATTCTGTAAGAAATTGCCTGATAAGTTGCGGCCTTGTAGCTCCGGAAACTTTTCTTATACCAACCTCTTTCGCTCTTTCCAAAGATTTTGCTGTTGCCAGGTTTATATAATTCACCCATGCAATAATAATAATAAGCGCAGCAATAATAAGCAACCCCCAAACTACAGTGGCACTCGCAATATTACCGATCTCATATTCAAAATCAGAATAGAGGTGCGCTCTTGAAAGTGGCTGCAGGTAGAATTTTTCATCGCTTCCTGAAACTTTATTGCCATTAAAATGCCGCTTGCTGAACGCTGATAATTTTGCTTCCAATGCCTTATGATCAGTTCCATGTTTTAACTGAATGTAATGCCAGAAATCTGAATCCGTAAAGTCATAATCTGCCTGTGTATAAGGGCGGGGGCCGGAAAGTATTGTTGTATAAGAAGCAAGAATATCAAAGGAAAGATGAGAGTTTTTAGGAACATCTTTGCAAACACCTGTTACTTTATAGGGCATCGAATCAGTTTGCATTGTTAAAGCTCTTCCTATTACCGGCGTAAAATTATTGTCGCTTACATTAAAAATTTTTCGTGCCGAACTTTCAGAAAGAATTACGGTATATGGTTGTTGCAAAGCGGTCTTTCTATCTCCCGCTATCATTGGATAAGAGAACATATTCATGAATGAATTATCCACCGCTATTACATCTTCTTCACCTATGCGTTTATTATTATAGGAGATAATTGTTTTGCCAAAAGGCATCACCCGTGAATGATCCGTAACTTCAGGATAATCATCCTGCAACGCTTTGCCAATGGCGGAGTAGGTAATTGTGCCGTGTTGTATTAGTTTTCCATTTTGAAAACGGTCATTAACCACACGATAGATATCATCTGCATTTTTATTGAACTGGTCATAACTCAACTGAAAGCTCACATATTGCAGTATCAACAAACATGCAGCCATACCAATTGATAATCCGGCAATGTTAATGAAAGCAAATGTTTTATTCTTCATCAAATTGCGCCAGGCGATTTTGAAATTATTTTTAAGCATTGTCTGAATTAGGATTTTATGATTAAATGATTTTC
>JBDSFG010000066.1:0-11563 GCA_039919615.1 Ginsengibacter sp.
ATAAAAACAGAATCGTATCCAAAGCCTTTTTGCCCCCTTCTATAAGCAATAATAGTGCCTTTACAAATACCCTCGAATTTATATTCGTTGCCTTCAAGTATTAAAGAGACAATCGTTCTAAACCGTGCATTCCTGTTTTGCTTATCTTTCAGATTGTACAACAGTTTCTCAATATTATCGCTGAATGGCCCATCAGCAGCATACCGGGCGCTTATCACGCCAGGCTCACCATTCAACACATCCACCTCAAGCCCGGTGTCTTCACTAAAGCAATTATTATTTGTGAGATTGTAAATAACTGAGGATTTTTCGGCGGCGTTTTTTTCTAACGTATCATGTGGCTCAGGTATATCAATAAATATTCCCGCTTGTTTCAGTGTTTTAATATCGTAATACTGTCCCAATACAGCTTTTACCTCTTCAGCTTTATGAGCGTTATTGGTAGCAAAAATTAAGGTTACCATAGTAAAAAATTATACTGAAAATAAGATTTTCAATACCTCCCATAATTTTCTTTTTAGAGCAGTATCATTTTGTATTGTGTACAAAGAAGGAATTGTAACATATTTTTTCTCTTTATATTGTTGTACCTGGAATAACGGGATATTAAAAGGTAGTTGTAATATTGAAAGTTCGATGCCGGAAAGAATGACAATCCCGGCTTTTAAAGTATCAGGTATACTTTTTTGGTTTGAGGGGTCAGATTTATCCAGGTTAACAATTGCAATATCATTTAGTGATAATTTGCAGGCTGTTAAAATTTCTGACAGAAAAATTAATTCGCTGTCTGATAAATAAGTGGAACCAGAATTACTTACCAGGAAAAGTATGTGCCTATTATTACCGCCGAGGAAATTAATATCATTATGTTGGTGTACAATTTTCTTTTTGGTATTCTCTACAAGTGAGTGTTTATAGAGGTTTGCAAGAACAACTGGAGGAAGCGGTATATTTTTTAGCATCATAACTGGTTATCAGCCTCACATTTTTTTCGTTTCTTTGTTACAAATTTAATAATATGATAGCAGCAGCCGATTTTAATATCATAAAGGCAGAAAGAAGCAAACTTAATGAAATGATGCTGGAGGAGCTCCCGTTTGGCAAATACTTCACAGATCACATGCTTGAAGTGGATTATGAAGACGGCGAATGGAAAGCAGTAGAAATTAAGCCTTATCAGCCCTTACTTTTATCACCATCTGTTACTGCATTGCATTATGGCCAGGCGATATTTGAAGGCATAAAAGCATATAGAAATCAAAATGATGAAGCCACCATATTCAGGCCTCATGAGAATTTGAAGCGCTTTAATATTTCTGCAGAGAGAATGGAAATGCCTTCCGTTCCCGAAGAAATATTTATAGAGGGACTAAGGCAATTAGTTGAATTGGATAAGAACTGGATTCCCCAAAAGCCCGATCATTCACTATACATCCGGCCATTGATGTTTGGCAGTGATGAGATGATAGGGGTAAAACCAAGTGATAAGTATAAATTTCTAATAATATTAAGCCCTACTGGTCCTTATTATAATGCACCAATGAAAATCTATGTTGAAGAAAAATACATACGTGCTGCCCCTGGCGGAGTTGGATTTGCTAAAAATGCCGGCAACTACGGAGCGGCAATGCATCCGACTGCAGAGGCAAAAAGGAAAGGCTACGACCAGGTGTTATGGACCGATGCATATGAACATAAATATGTTCAGGAATGTGGAACTATGAATGTGTTTTTTATTATTGGAGATACAGCTTACACCCCCGATCTTGAATCTGGAACTATACTTTCAGGTGTTACAAGAGAAAGTGTAATGACTTTATTGGAGGAAGCTGGAATGAAAGTAGCAGAACGCCCGATAAGTATTGATGAGATAGTGGATGCTTATAAAGCAGGTAAATTGTTTGAAGTTTTTGGTACTGGTACAGCGGCTACTATTTCAATGATAAAAGAATTACGCTATCGGGATTTTGTGATGAACTTTAGTGTCGACAAATGGAAGATAGCTCCTGAAATCAAAAAGAGAATGACTGAAATTAAAGAAGGGAAGGTGCCGGATGTATATAAATGGATGTTTAAAGTTTAATAATAACTTAAATCTTTAAAACAGTTACACTTATAAGTTGCGATATCATGATATTTCCCTGTTCTGGATAACAGGTATTCTTTTATAATTTCAGCATTTAATTTTCAGGTTCTGACACCAGGTTAATAGTTATGAACTATAAATATTATTTAGGTTCCGTTATTTTAAATGCAATATTGTTTGGCTATACCGCCGCTGCGCAAGCACCAGGGAATATTAATTCCGGTCCAACTGTTACCGGTTTCGTGTTCGAGGATATTAATCACAATGGTATTAAGGATAATAATGAACCAGGAATTAAAGGTGTTGTTGTTTCTGACCAGGTGGCCGTTACTGCAACCCTTGAAGATGGAGATTATCGCTTAACAAGAACCAAAGGCAACAGAATCATTTTCATAAGTCTTCCCGATAGCTACCAAATAACCGGATCATTCTGGCAACCTGTTGATGAAACAAAAGAGGAAGAAGTCTGTAATTTTCCACTGATCAAATCAAAAACGGTTTCGTCCTTTACTTTTATTCATGCATCCGATACGCATATAAGTCCTGCAAGTATAGACAGGATGAAAAAATTGGAAATGGTAACTGATTCTTTAAAGCCCGATTTGATGCTGATTACCGGTGATCTTATTAAGGATGCTTTAAGAGTACCGGAACATGAAGCCACCAGTTTGTACGACCTCTTCAAAATTGAAAAAACAAAATTAAATACTACTACGTGGTGTGTCCCCGGCAATCACGAAATATTTGGAATAGAAAGGCATTTATCACTTGTAAGTACCAACAATCCTCTGTATGGAATAAAAATGTACCATCTTTACCTGGGCCCCGACTATTATTCTTTTAATTATGGAGGAGTCCATTTTATTGGACTGAACAGTGTAAGTTTCGAGGACCTCTGGTACTATGGAAATATTGACCCGGTTCAGCTTGATTGGCTAAAAAAAGATATTGCGTTCGTTGCACCGCAAACTCCGGTTATTACTTTTCAGCATATTCCGTTTTACAGTGGTGGATTAAGCCTTTTGCCCTTTGAAGATTCAGGGCCTTCCCGGACTATTGAACAGGAAAAAGGCGTTATGCAATACCGGCACATCGTATCCAATGCCCAGGCGGTAATGGCTGTATTAAGTACCCATAATTACCCGCTGGCATTAGCCGGGCATTATCATTACCAGCAAAAATTCTCTTTGGCGGGTGTGCAAACGAGATTTGAACAAACGGCTGCCGTAGTAGAAGCGGCTTCAAATGGAATATTTAAAATGCCATCAGGTATAATGATCTATTCTGTAAAAAATGGCAGGATCGACGAAGGGAAATTTATTTTGTTTGATAAATAATATTTATTTGCGTTGCAAGGTAACGGATTTGATATGCCACGCCATGCCTGCAAAACTATACAGTCGGAACAGATTTGATGTTCAATATAATTTTGGTATTTCACAATGAGGCACTTACCTTTGCCGTCCAAAAAATTAAGGTTAAGTAATGCCTACAATTCAGCAATTAGTTAGAAAAGGAAGAGAAATAATAAGGGCGAAAAGTAAATCGAGAGCTTTAGATAGTTGCCCCCAGCGCCGCGGCGTATGTACGAGAGTGTACACTACCACCCCTAAAAAACCTAATTCAGCTTTGCGTAAGGTAGCTAAGGTGAGACTTACCAATAAAATTGAAGTCATTGCTTATATTCCCGGGGAAGGGCATAATCTACAGGAACACTCAATAGTTTTAATACGTGGCGGAAGAGTAAAGGATTTGCCGGGAGTGCGTTATCATATTGTTCGGGGTAGCCTGGATACAGCAGGAGTGAAGGATAGGAAAAAGAGCCGTTCTAAATATGGCACAAAAAGAGAAAAAGCTAAAAAATAATATTGAACTCAAAATAATTTTGAATAATGCGTAAAGCACAGGCCAAAAAACTTCCGTTAGCACCAGATCCAAAATTTCACGATAAACTGGTGACCCGTTTTGTAAATAACTTAATGTGGCAAGGCAAAAAGAGCGGAGCTTATAATATTTTTTATGATGCTGTTGAAAGGGTCTCAAAAATTTCAGGAGAAGATGGATATGAAATATGGAAAAGAGCTTTATCAAATGTTACACCTTCAGTGGAAGTAAGAAGCCGCAGAATCGGAGGCGCTACTTTTCAGATACCTGCTGAAGTTCGTGCAGATAGAAAAATTTCCCTGAGCATAAAATGGCTTATTCGTTTTAGCCGGGATAGAAACGGCAGGAGCATGGCTGAAAAATTGGCTAACGAAATTGTCGCCGCAAGCAAGGGAGAGGGTGCTGCATTTAAAAAGAAAGAAGATACACACCGTATGGCCGATGCAAATAAGGCTTTTGCACACTTTAGAATTTGATCTGTAATTTATTTATAAATTATTCAAAAAATCCCTTACTGTTAATAAGGGATTTTTTTTGAAAATGGTGTTATATGAAACGGATCTAATTCTTTCAAGCTATAGAACCACTTATTTTTCTTAAATTTGCGCCTCCAAATCCTAACCCAAATGGAGGAAACACATCAATTAATACTATAACTAAATAACCACAAAATAATAAGGTCATGGGAGACTTAAGATATCAAAGAAATTTCGGAATTGCAGCACATATTGATGCCGGTAAAACCACCACTACAGAACGTATTCTGTATTATACCGGTGTTAATCATAAAATTGGTGAAGTGCATGATGGTGCTGCAACTATGGACTGGATGGCCCAGGAACAAGAGAGAGGTATAACTATTACTTCTGCAGCAACAACCTGTTTTTGGAATTTTCCAACAATCCAGGGAGTAAAAACACCAGATACAAAATTGTATAAATTCAATATAATTGATACTCCGGGTCACGTTGATTTTACTGTAGAAGTAGAGCGTTCGTTACGCGTATTGGATGGCTTGCTTGCATTATTTGATGCGGTTAGCGGTGTTGAACCTCAATCCGAAACAGTTTGGCGCCAGGCTAATAAATATAAAGTTCCCCGGATAGGTTTTGTAAATAAAATGGACAGAGCAGGCGCAGATTTTTTAAATGTTGTTAAGCAGGTAAAAGAAATGCTTGGGGCTAAAGCAGTGCCTCTTCAATTGCCGATTGGCGCTGAAGATAACTTTAAAGGTGTTGTAGATCTGGTTACAATGAAAGGAATGGTTTGGGATGACAGTACATTAGGTATGACCTATAAAGAAGTGCCTATTCCCGAAGACATGCTTGAAGAGGTGAATGAGTGGAGGCAGCATCTAATAGAAGCTGTGGCCGATTACGACCATCAATTACTGGAAAAATTCTTTGATGATCCCACTACCATCTCAGAAGATGAAATTCATGCAGCAATGAGAAAGGCTACCATTGATATTTCAATTATCCCTATGATGTGTGGCTCGTCTTTTAAAAACAAAGGAGTACAAACTGCGCTGGATGCAATTATCAGGTATTTGCCCGGCCCTCTGGATATAGAAGCTGTAAAAGGAATTAATCCCGATAACGGAGAAGAAATTTTGCGCAGTGCTGATCCCAAAGAGCCGTTCTCTGCATTAGCATTTAAAATTATGACTGATCCCTTCGTAGGGCGCCTGGCATTTTTTCGTGCTTATAGCGGAAGGCTTGACTCAGGGTCATATGTATTAAATACCCGTACCGGAAAAAATGAAAGAATATCACGTATCATGCAGATGCATGCCAATAAGCAAAATCCGGTTGATTTTATTGAAGCTGGTGATATTGGCGCAGCCGTTGGTTTCAAGGATATTAAGACAGGTGATACACTTTGCGATGAGAAACACCCTATCACTTTAGAAAGTATGACCTTCCCTGAACCCGTAATTTCGGTAGCAGTTGAACCTAAAACTCAGGCTGACGTTGATAAAATGGGTATGGCAATCGCAAAGCTGGTAGAAGAGGATCCTACTTTAAGAGTTAAAACTGATGAGGAGACAGGGCAAACAATTTTAAGTGGCATGGGGGAGTTGCATCTTGAAATTATTGTTGACAGAATGAAACGGGAGTTTAAAGTAGAGATAAACCAGGGCGCTCCGCAGGTTGCATATAAAGAGGCATTTAATCAAACTATAGAACACAGGGAAATATTGAAGAAGCAAACTGGTGGCCGCGGTAAATTTGCAGACATTATTTTTGAAATAGGGCCGGCAGATGAGGAATTTTTAAAAGAAGGGAAAGGGAATTTTCAATTTATAAATGGATTATTTGGAGGTTCTATTCCAAAGGAATTTGTACCCGCAATTCAAAAAGGCTTTGAAACTTCTATGACAACCGGGGTACTGGCAGGCTACCCGATGGAAAGTATGAGAGTAAAGGTTTTTGATGGTTCGTTCCACCAGGTAGACTCAGACGCAATGTCGTTTGAATTATGCGCAAAAGGTGGCTTTAGAGAATCAGCAAAAAAAGCCAAACCTGTTTTATTAGAACCTATAATGAAAGTAGAAGTTTTAACTCCTGATCAATATATGGGTGATGTTACCGGCGATCTCAACAGGCGCCGCGGCATGCTTGAAGGCATGGATAGCAAACATGGTGTGCAGGTTATAAAGGCAAAAGTTCCATTGAGCGAAATGTTCGGTTATGTTACCCAGCTTCGTTCTCTATCAAGCGGCAGGGCCACATCGACAATGGAGTTCAGTCACTATGCTCCCGCGCCAAATAATATTGCAGAAGAAGTAATTGCTAAACAAAAAGGTAAAGTTAAGGTAGAAGGTTAAACCCTTTGCACAATAAACTCGTTATCTGTTAAGTAAGGCTCTATTTTAAAATAGAGCTTTTTATTTATTAACTAATTGGTAATCTATTTAATAAGTAACTAGTACGTTGCAACGTTTAATAAGTATCCCATGTCTTATCTAAGGCTTTTATTATGTTCATATTATAGTGTAACTTTCAAATTATAAATCCTAACAGTTTATGAGAAAACTGCTTGTTCTAATATTCATATGTATAACGACACCTTCTTTATTTGCACAAAACCGGACAATAACGGGTAAAGTGGCTGATGAAACAGGAACTCCTTTGGCAAGTGCTACCGTAAGAGTCCTTTCCACAAATTTATTTGTAATTACCAGGCCAGATGGTACGTTTTCTTTGTCGGTTCCTGCTAATGCCAGTCAACTTGAAATTTCATCTGTCGGGTTTGCAAATCAAACAATAAGTATTAGTGGGTTAAATACCCTGTCAATTAATTTAGTCTCAGCTTCAAAAAGCCTTGGTGAAGTTGTAATCACAGGCTTTCAGCAGATAGATAAAAAGAAATTTACCGGCGCTGCTGTTACATTAAAAGCCAGTGATGTAAAGATAGATGGAGTAATAGACGTTAGCCGTATGCTGGAAGGACGGGCTGCAGGAGTATCGGTTCAAAACGTTTCAAGCACCTTTGGAAGCGCTCCTAAAGTTCGTGTTCGCGGCGCTACATCTATAAATGGAGATAATAAACCTTTATGGGTTGTTGATGGTGTAGTGCTTGAAGACATAATTAATATATCAAACGACCAGCTATCGAGCGGCGACCCCACTACCTTATTAGGGTCTTCAGTAGCCGGCATAAATTCAAATGATATTGAATCCTTCGATATCTTAAAAGATGCTGCTGCTACAGCATTATATGGGGCAAGAGCTATGAATGGAGTGGTGGTAATTACAACAAAAAAAGGACGTTCAGGCAAACCTGTTGTATCATATACAGGTAATTTTAGCACTCAATTAAAACCAATTTATAGTGATTATAATATTATGAATTCTGCTCAGCAAATGTCAGTATTAGGAGAATTGGAACGTAAGGGGATATTGAATTCCGATATTCTGAGCAGGCCGGATTTTGGCGTTTATGGAAAAATGTTTGATCTCATAAATGTTCCGGATCCTTATGGCAATTTTGCTTTACAAAATACCACTGAAGCTAAAGCGGGCTTTCTTAAAGGTTATGCACTTGCAAATACTAATTGGTTCAATATACTCTTTAAAAATTCCCTTACACAGGAACACTCTCTCAGCATATCATCAGGAACTGATAAGTCTCAATCCTTTTTCTCCACAAGCTTTTATAACGACCAGGGCTGGACGATTGCAGATAATGTAAAACGATATACTTTAAATTTTCGCAATAATTATAATTTTACCGATAAACTGTCAGCAGGTTTTACCACTGTTGCTTCCCTCCGGCAACAAAAAGCTCCGGGTGCCTTAAGCCGAGTTAGTAACCCGGTTACAGGTGCGTTTGACCGTGATTTCGATATTAACCCTTTTAGCTATGCTTTAAATACCAGCCGTACAATAACGGCCTATGATGATAAAGGAAAGCCTGAATATTTTAGAAGAAATTTCGCTCCATTTAATATCATTGATGAATTAGCTAATAATTATCTTGATATAAATGTAATTGACATAAAACTTCAAGGTGAGCTAGGATACAAGTTAACCAGTCATTTGCATTATGATTTTATAGGGGCCGTACGTTACGTAAAATCTTCATTTGAGCACCAAATAACAGAAAATGCCAATATGGCCAATGCCTATAGGGCTAATGAAAATGCTACCATTGCTGCTGCTAATAAATTCTTATACACCGATCCCGATAATCCATCGGCACAGCCAGTTGTTGTTTTGCCATTCGGTGGTTTTTATAACCGAACTGAGGATAAATTAGTTTCGTACGATGTCAGAAACAGCCTTAACTATACCAATACCTTTAATAGTAAACACACGATAAATATTTTATTAGGACAACAGATAAAATATGCTGACAGGCAAAATTTTTCAAATACCGGCTACGGTTATCAATATGACAATGGCGGTATCCCTTTTGTTGATTACCGCATTTTAAAGCAAACCATCGAATCAAATTTTCCATACTATGGTATGAGCAAAAACTCCGACAGGTTTGCAGCTTTCTATTTAAATGCCCAATATACTTTCGACAAAAAATACAATTTTTACGGCACGGTGCGCTATGATGGTTCTAATAAATTGGGCTCTTCTAAAAAATCCAGGTGGCTGCCTACGTGGAGTTTTGGCGGCGCCTGGAATATTGATGAGGAATCTTTCATTCAAAATATCCATGCAATAGACTTTCTTAAACTTCGTGCCAGTTATGGCCTTACAGCAAGTCTGGGTCCTGCCACAAATTCCAACATAGTATTAAAAAGTCTTACAACAAACAGAACTTTCCCTACGGAAAGGGAGTCAGTAATACAGATAGCAAACCTTGAAAATTCTGATCTTACCTGGGAAAAAAATTATCAGGCCAATATAGGCCTTGACGCAGGTTTGTTTAATGGAAAGATAAATATGAGTTTTGATGTGTACCAAAGAAGAAGTTTTGACCTTATAAGCCTTATTAAAACAGGCGGGATAGGTGGCGAGGCGGCTAAAGCAGCCAATTATGCAGATATGGATGCGCAGGGTGCAGAAGCGTTAATCGGCGGTCAGGTTATAAAAGCAGCTAACTGGGGATGGAGAACCAATTTTACCTTTGGGTACAACACCACTAAAATAACTAATGCCAAAAACCACCCCATTATTTTTGATCTGGTAAAAGCTGAAGGCGGAAATACACAAGGCTATCCAAATAATAGTTTGTTCTCTGTAGAATACAGAGGCTTAGATCATATAACCGGTGTGCCTACTTTTATAAATGAAAAAGGTGAGGTAAGCCCCAATGTTTATTTGCAGGACGAAAGAATAGAACATCTTTTATTTGAAGGGTCCGTTGATCCTGCATTTACGGGTGGATTTTCAAATACTTTTAGTTATAAAGCCCTTGCTTTAAATATTTTTATCACTTACCAGGCCGGAAATAAGATCAGGTTATATCCCGCTTTTAAAACGGCTTATTCAGATTTTGATGCTTTGCCGAAAGAATTTATTGACAGGTGGATAATACCCGGTGACGAGACTAAAACTAATATTCCTTCCGTTCTTGATGCGTTTCAGCGCTATCTGGTTAATGGCAGTGGTAATTATCCCTATAACAATTATAATTACTCCACTGCCCGTGTAGCAGATGGAGGTTTTGTAAGATTGAAAACGGTTTCACTTACTTACAACGCGGCTCAGAATTTGTTGAAAAAAATTCATTTCAACACCCTGTCTCTAACCGCAGTAGCTGCTAATCCATGGCTGATTTATTCTGATAAGAAGTTGAAAGGTCAGGATCCTGAATTTTTTAATACCGGTGGCGTTGCTCAACCTATTCAAAAACAATTTACCCTTTCACTAAAAGCTGGCTTATAAAAATAACCACATGAAAAAAACTTTTTTTTATATTTCTTTATGTTTCCTGGTTGCCATAAGTTTAAGCTGCAATAAATTTCTTGAAAAAGAACCAGATAACAGGGCAAAAGTTGATTCTCCCGAAAAAGTATCTCAATTGCTGGGTACGGCCTATCCACAGGCGAACTACCAGCCATTTGCCGAAACAATGTCTGACAATGTATCAGATATTGGTAATGGAGCTACCGATAACACAATCCATGATCCATTCTATTTTATTGACACTAAAGAAAATCAGCAGGACTCTCCTGAGTTTTACTGGTATGGATGCTATGCTGCTATAGCCGCTGCAAATCACGCATTGGAAACAATTAGCAAAGCTGCCAATTCCCCGGATTACATCGCACAAAAGGGTGAAGCGTTAGTAGCAAGAGCTTATGCACATTTTATGTTGGTAAATTTCTTTTCTAAATTTTATGATCCGGCAACTGCATTAACAGACCCGGGTATCCCTTATGTTACTGAGTCCGAAACAGTCTTTATCAAACAATATGAACGAAAAACTGTACAGTATGTTTATGACATGATAGAAAAGGATTTATTAGAAGGATTGCCTTTGATACAGGATAAGAATTATACTATACCAAAATACCATTTTAACCGTGCCGCAGCCAATGCATTTGCTGCACGCTTTTACTTGTTTAAAAAAGATTACAACAAAGTTATACAATATACTACCGCCGCTATCCCGGGAAATAATTTTGCGCCTAACTTACGCCAATGGAACACAACTTATAAAAACATAACGGATGTTACAGAGTTATTTAAGATATATGCAAAAGCTTCTGACAATGCAAACCTGCTTTTAGTTGAAACATCCTCCTCATGGTCCCGCAATTATTATGCTAACCGTTATGGCGTAAGTGAGGCAAAACAAACAGAGATATTTCCAAGACCTGACCCTTTAACGCGTGGTATTCTTTCATTCAAATTATATTCAATTAGCGAAGGAACTCATGCACTGGTTCCTAAAATTGATGAGTACTTTGTAAAAGTTTCTGTAAATGCAAATATTGGAACGCCCTATGTCATGGTACCTCTCTTTTCAGTGGAAGAAGTATTGTTCAACCAGGCCGAAGCATACGCTTACCTCGGTAATCCAGCTGCTGCCATCGCAAATCTTAATATATATGCCAGCACAAGAATTGATAATTATAACCCTTCCGCTAATAATATAACGGAGGCAAGGATAAATAGTGTGTTT
>JBDSFG010000096.1:0-3871 GCA_039919615.1 Ginsengibacter sp.
GTCCAAGAATAAATAAAAATTTAGAGGACAATGTTGGTATGATCTCTTCCTTAAAAAATAATTTTAAACCATCAGCAAGTGGTTGAAAAAGACCAAATGGCCCTGCACGTGTGGGCCCCCGGCGATCCTGCAAAATGGCTGCTACCTTGCGTTCTGCCCAGGTTGAGTACATTGCAATTACCAATGAGCCGCTTACAACAGCAACTATTAAAATTAATTTTTCAATAAAAATTGCCCAATCAATCATAAAGCACTCCTGCCCGCTTTTACCGGGACTTATTTAATTTATAATTTCCAATCTTATTAACTCTGATTTTCTATAAATCCTGGTAATCTGAAAAACGTGGTTCAGACGTCTGTTCCTTCTTTATTCGCTCCAACATCTTCTTTTACATCTGTAATATTATACCCTGTTGAATGAGGATCCCCATTAAAGGTTTTATTTGTTGCCGGACCAAATAATTCATTTAAATGTACCTCCGCCTGGTTAATACTACTTGCATTATGTATATCTAAAAGCAATTGTGGCTTTCTTCCTGCCAGCACTTTATCCAGCGGATCAGGAGGCTTTACCATGCCAACATTACCTGCATAATGCCCCTGCGCAATTACTGAATGCCTGTTTACTTTTGTTGGACCTTCTATTACCCAATCACTTGTCTGTTTCTTATCAAACCTGCATGTGTTACATATCCAGCCGGGCTTTCCATCAGGCAGGTCAATCACCTCTCCCCATTGATCTTTTCTGGCAGTTACCCTATATACCTCATCCCCACGATTCCATAGTGTCACGTGTCCGCAACATTTTTCACAATCTCTGTGAGCATCAACAGGCTTTAAAAACCAAACACGATTTTTAAAGCGAAAAGTTCTGTCGGTTAAAGCGCCTACAGGGCAAACATCAATCATGTTACCGCTAAAATCGTTATCAATTGCTTTTGATATGTATGTAGAAATTTCGGAATGATCTCCCCTGTCTAAAATTCCATGAACACGATTATTGGTTAGCTGATCGGCTACATAGGTACAACGATAACAGAGTATGCATCGTGTCATGTGCAATTGAATGTAAGGGCCTATATCTTCTCTTACAAAAGTTCTTCTTTTAAATTCATACCGGGTTTGCACGGCCCCATGTTCGTAACCAAGGTCCTGCAAATGACACTCGCCTGCCTGGTCACAAATAGGGCAGTCCAGCGGATGATTGATCAATAAAAATTCAACCACACCTTTTCTTGCATCAACTACCTTTTCACTGGTAATATTTTTTACAACCATCCCATCCATAACGGCTGTTTTGCAACTTGCAACCAGTTTAGGCATTGGCCTTGGGTCAGCTGAAGAACCTGATGCAACTTCTACCAAACATGTTCTGCACTTACCACCGCTGCCTTGTAACTTACTATAGTAGCACATTGCAGGCGGAGCTACTTCACCACCAATTTTGCGGGCAGCATTTAAAATAGAAGTGCCCGCAAGAACATCAATAATGATGTTGTCTATAGTTACTTTAAAATTTGCGGGTGGTTGCTTTTGTTCTTCAGGCATTAATTAATTCATTTATATCAGATTGGTAATTATTCTCTTTCAAATACACCAAAAATGATTTTATTTTTTTGATTGTTGCACAATCAGTTTTAATAATTGCATTTATCAATTTATTCAACTTTTCATCACCTTCATTATCTAAATCATCTTTTATTTGACGTTTTAATTTTTTATAATTTCCGGAATAGCCAAAATCTTCAATTGCCAAATTACATTCATTCAATATTTCAATAACCCATCTTTCTAAAGGAGGATTTAATTGTATTACAAACTGCTGTCTATTTTTATGTTTCCACAAAACTAATTTGTTAGCATTGTAAAGCATTACACATTTTTTTAAATAATCCAGTTCAGCTTTATCTTTATCAATTAATGCAACGCCAAAATTATCTTTCAACCTCTTACTGTTTAAATCATTCACTACATTAGTGCATCCTTTTCTATGCATCAATCTCTTATTAGTTTGTAGTAACTTATTTAAAAGAACGGTATCAAAATAACACTCGGGTATAAAATACAACCACCAACTATCTTCAAATTTAGCCATGCTGTTCCTGAGATATGAATTTATCAATGTTCATAAAAAAATCATACCCGAACTGGTAAGCCTCATGCATATCTTCTTTGCTCATTTTATGAATTTGTGTTTCACCATTTTCCTTTTTATAGCTTACAATATAAATGGACAATTCATCATTTTTTAAATTGTCCATAAAATCATTTAGTACGAATGGACTATGTGTTGTTATGAAAAATTGATTTTTATTTTCATCATAAACTATGTCATTTGTAAATTTTGAAATATATGGAGGAAACATGTGCGCCTCGGGTTCTTCGAAAAGAAGAACTGAATTTCGATTTGTAAGAACAGCTGTCTTATAAAAAAACAGCCTCTGCAAAGTATCTGCTAAAAGTTTATATGACAATTGAAAAATACTATCGCTATCTATTGATTTTATTAATTTAATTGAATTGGATGTTTTATCAATTAAAAGCCGCAAATTATAATTGACGAGGATTTCGTTAAATGATTTTCGCAATCCCACGTTTTCCCTTAACATCAGAAAAAGGTTTTCCCCAAATGGAGATTGAAGATGCTTATAGGTGTTGCTTTTATTACTATCTAAGTTCTGCTTAAAGTCATACTTAAAAACATCTATTAAATCAGATGCATTCTTTTCATTTGCTTGCACTATTCCGATTGCATCCGGAGAATATTCCGTTGTAAGCATTTGAACCAAATTTTTGTGTGCGAATTTTATAAAGACACTTTTTAATTTATTATAAGACACAATCCCATCCTGCATTGCATTAGCTTCAAAAAAAAGTTCCGCAGCATCTTCAAAACGAAATAAATCTCTTAAGTCAATTCCTTGTGGCATTTTGCAATATTGGATTGAACTCAACGCTTCTAAAATGTTACTCTTCCCTACATTCGGATAACCAATAAAAACATTAACTCTTTTACACCCTTCAATTTTTTGATGGCGTATAGATTTAAAATTTTTAATCTCTATGTTATCTATCTTTTGCATTTATTTTTTATACTGCTACTTGTAATGGTTCAGCATAATGCGCCAATCCATAATTTCTTTTCAAACACTCTTCAGGATTTAAAACGTGCCATTCAAACTCATCACGAAAATGCCTTATTGCTGCTGCAACGGGCCATGCTGCTGCATCGCCTAAGGGGCAAATGGTATTTCCTTCAATCTTTCTTTGAATATCCCATAACAGATCTATATCCTTTAATTCACCTTTACCATTTTCTATCTTTTTTAAAATTTTCTCCATCCAGCCCGTACCTTCTCTGCAGGGTGAACATTGGCCACAGCTTTCATGATGGTAAAATCTTGCCAATGACATAGTATGACGAACAATACACTGGTCTTCATCCAGCACTTCAAATCCTCCGCTGCCCATCATTGAGCCTGTAGCAAACCCACCATCAGCAAGACTTTCGTAGTTCATATATCTCTTTTCACCTTTGGCAGTTCTTAATAATAGTTTAGCAGGAAGAATGGGAACGGAAGAACCACCCGGGACACAGGCTTTAAGTCTTTTTCCATTTGCAATACCGCCGCACCACTCATCGCTGTAAATAAATTCTTCTACTGAGATAGTCATGTCTATTTCATACACACCCGGCTTATTAATATTACCACAAGCAGAAATTAATTTTGTCCCGGTTGATTTACCCACACCAATTTTTGCATATTTTTCACCCCCATCATTGATGATGGGAACAACAGCTGCAATTGTTTCTACATTATTTACTACTGTTGGTCTTTCCCATAAACCTTTTACGGCCGGGAATGGTGGT
>JBDSFG010000143.1:0-3722 GCA_039919615.1 Ginsengibacter sp.
CCATACTTGTCAATTGTTCGTTGTCTTTTATGGAAATGAAACCCCCGATGGGACAGTAATTAATTCAATTGAACCATACAGCATACCCCTGCCTTCTCAGATCCAAAGCAAGCTTTTTTTCCATTGCCAATGCCTCGAGCCGGGTCATTGTTTTTACATTTATATGATCAAAAAGACTGGGGCGTAAATAGGTTCCATATTTCTCCACAATGTTGGCTGAGAGTTTATGGCCTTTCCTGTTTATGTACCCGGTCTTATGTTGCCGTAGCCGTTCCGCAGGAGTTTTAGCCGTCATGCCTACATAAAGGCATTGGAGTACACCATTAAATTGCGGATTAGCAATCCGGAACTTAGTATCCTCAGTAAATACTTTTTTAGATAGTTCAATAACGTAAACCTGGTATTTCATCCTTAAAGACAATTTTTGTTGGTGCTACAAATTAAAATTTTTGAATATCGAAAATTGATGAAAATACAAAATTCAGGCAAAGAAAATCAGCAGTAGGATTTGTATATGGCCCGGCTTCTGTTATTGGTCCCAAGGCCGGCAATGGCCAGGAGAATTACGAATCTAAATAACCATCCAACATGCATTGGAATAAATCGCACAAACTAATGTTAGCTGGCTACTAAAAATACTTCAAGCCCGTCGTTTTTACTAGCCTTCAAAAATATTCCCGGTCAGCCTAACACGACCAACAGCGGCTCTTGGGAAACACCAACAGGGGGCAGACAGCAGCGCATCATTTTATGAAATACAATCAGTAAAGCATTCAGACCGGTACATTAGATTAGTCTGCTAATGATTTCCTCTTTTACTATTTTTTTCAAAATTATCAAAGGCCTCTGAAAGGAAATCAGGAAAATCATCGTCTACTTCCTCATAGAAATCCTCAATACATTTTACTATAATACTCCGGTTGCGGTTGTTTTTTTCTAAGGCAATGATTGCATCAGCATATTTGTTGTGTGTGTCAATATACCCCTGTGTATTATGATCAATGCTGGCAAAAGCTGTTGATTGGTTTAAAAATAAATAGCCGGCAACATTAGAATAGGCAGGGTTTTCAACAACCATCAGCGATTCATACTCCAGGTCTTTTACCTGGTCTTTCAGCAATTGTATATAAATTTTTAAGGTATCAGCAGGCGTATTTTCCAGCAATTTTTTATGATCTGATACCCATAAAATTTCCAGGCGCAGCAATTCCATCAGGTCTTTATTATTATAGGCTGTTGTTACTATTTTCATGTACTCTTCTTTTTCTACCCGCAGGTTTTCATCAAGTTCCCTGTCCGGGTGCAATATCCTGGCAAGGGAAAGATAAATAGTTCGCAGGCTTTTATTTTTTACTTCTTCTTTTTGTTTTTCAATTTCTTCCTTTTCTAATTGTTTTTTTGTTTTCCTCTGGTTTTTTTTACTGCCGTTATTAAATTGTTCTTTAATGCTGTCATCTAATTTTTCAAAATCAGGATGGGTCTTTTTTAGTTCTTCCGGGTCTATTTTAATACCCGTTTGTTCAAAGAACATCGATGAAAACAATTCGGCCGTATTGTCCTGTTGTGCATCCATCTCTTCTTCATATGAGGCGCCATTATATCGGGCAAATAATTCCTTTATTTTTTCATCGGGTTCTATAACTGAAAAAGCATCATCAAGTAGTTGGAATATTAACTGATCCAGTTTGCCGTTTTGGTGCACAGAAAGTTTTTCGGCCTTTCTTTTTTCATGCAGCAGGTGACTGAGTTTTATTTTCTCTTCACCTAACTTTATTACTTCCGGGGTTACATTTTTATGATAATAGGTATTCAATACAGTAAGAAAGTCAGTATCCTTTTTGATCTTTTCCTGCAGTGATTTTATACGGGCAGTTAAACGATTAAAGGATTGTTGTTCTTTAGAAATTATCGTTTTGCCTTTGTTTATACGAACTGGTAAACTACTGTTCTCTGACAGGGCGACATTGTTTTCCGGAAATAGATTTTGTTGCATATAAGTTTTATACTAATTTTTAAGGGATGTTCAATTTCTTAATCTCTATAAATCAAAAATATATAAAAAGGCTTTTTTGAACGTTTTTATAAATAGTAATTTATGCACTTTCCTTCCACTTGTGCTCCTGAGCCGGTGTCGGTCTTGTGACCAGCTACCGAAGCCCGGTAAATAATCTTTCGCTGAAGAATATTTATAATCTTCAGCATATTGTACGAGATTTCATGGATAGTTTATTGGATTGTTATGCCCGCCTGGCCAGTCGGACTAAATGCTCAACTGGTAAGGCACTGATATCATGGAGAGCAGTGCTTATTGCTCCTTTGAAAGATTGAGTAGAATGTTGTGGCTCATTTGGTAAACTTTCAGACAAACTTATTTTTATTAGTAGACGTTACAATTTCCTTTGCAATTGATTTAAACTGTTGATGTAAATTGTTTTCGCTTGCTGTATAGTTTTCTGGTTTAAACAAATCCTCATTCTGAGATGTGGTTTTTACAATCACACCTTTTTTACTTCCGTCAAAGAACAAATAATTTTTTATCACACTTGGATTATGAGGTGTATTCTTAAAGTCATCTAGTATCTCGACCAATTTATTGAAAGCTCCTTTTTCATCATTCATTTGCTGGTTAATAAATCCAGTCATAACTTTTTTTGACGATACTCTAATGCTTATTTCATTTGTGTCTGAAAAATTTTTGGACCCTTCATGTAATGAATCTATTGATTTTATCCACTTTTCATCTGTGTAGTTATTTTTATTAAATGATTCTTTAGCAGATAACCGCAATAATTTTACACTATGAAAGATGAAACCGTTAGGCCAGTTTTGTTTCGGCAAAAGTCTATGCATTAAATTATGGTTTATAAACATCTTTCCTGTGACCTATACGTTGTACTTCAATTAATTTAATTACATCTTCAACTGTATAAACGATTCTGTAATCAGCAACTCTTATTCGGTAGGCTTCACTTCCTTTTAATTTCTTGCAACCATTAGGCCTTGGATTATTGGCAAGTTCATCTATGCCCTCAACAATCTTTTTATTGTAAGGGGGAGAAATTTGAGATAGTTCTTTTAAAGCAGACCTTTTTATTTCAATGCGATACATGACTAAAGTTTACCTTCATTTTGAAGCTGTTTTTTAGCCTCTTCCCATGAAACTGTTTCTTCATTCTTACGTAACTCAAGGGCAATAATGTCGTAAACATCTTCCAACTGCTCTTCATCGCTAACAAGCATATCAAGGTCAATTTGCATAAGGCGATGATTATTGGCCTCATTCTTTAATATAGTTATGGCTTCCATAATTTTTTATTCAAATTTAAGCAATTGAAATTCAAATGTAATAATGTTGATTGATGTTCAGTAGCTCAAAGGTTGCCGGATAGAAGTAGAAAGCCCACAACTGAAGGTTTTCACGTACCAGCGGTGGGTGTGTAACGAATGAGAAGAGTTGATAGCTCTTTTCAATGTTGTATAGAAGATGATAGCAGGTCTATCGCATACGTTGTACAGACAAGGTATGCAAACCACCTAAAGGTGCTTTATTCAAAAGGTAAGGTCACGTCCCATCGGGGTTTTCACAGCATGAACCATCCTTAAAAAAATGTTTCCGTGAAACCCCGATGCACTCATAGACTCAGATTATCGTAAACTCGGCCTACAAATCCCTAAAATGCTTCAGCTCAAAATGTCTCACAACCCCCTCTTCGTAAAATGAT
>JBDSFG010000147.1:0-5039 GCA_039919615.1 Ginsengibacter sp.
CCATACTTCTTTATACTTCCATTGATAGTACCTTGTAGTGTTTTGGGGGTCATGAGTATTTATATAAAGCCTTACTCCGCCATTTTCTCTTAGCCACGTAATGCTATCAACCGGGGGGGTATTTCTAACTTTAGAGAAATCCGATAGATATTCTTTTCCATCCTGTGTTTTAATACGCAGACGATATTTTTGATTACTATTTAAATTTAATGATGTAGCTGAGATATAATTTCCATTTCCAGTATAATAGAGTGGGTAAGTTAGCTGGTTGTCTCCCTCGATATTTACTGTAGCATTATGCTCGTATATAACGTCTAACGTGTCAAATAACCTGGTGGTACGGGTAAGTGTAATAATTGTTGATTTCTGCCCGTTATTTATAAAGCCTTCTACTACAAGATAGCCTGTGGCAGGGGAAGCCAGCAAAGGCAGATACTTTTCCTTACAACCGGAGGTAACAAAAAAGAAAATTATATAGATCAATAAATTTTTCATTTACAGGTTTGTTTAAAACTTGATATTAAAATTGATAAATGGAATTGGGCTGCCAAAAATGGAAAGCTTGTACCCGTTTACAACTCCATTCTCTGAAATAAAATAAACAGAATAAGGATTTTTTCGACCCGTCAGATTGTAAACACCCGCCGTCCAGGAATTATGTGTTTTTTGATGCACCTTATGGTTTCCATCGAGGTTCATTGAAAAATCAGAACGAAAATAATCGGGAATTCTATTTGCATTTCTATCGGCATATAAAGTTCTTTCTCCATTGTTGTAAAAAAATCTGCCAATAGGCAATGTAATTGGCCTGCCGGTGCTGTATGTTGCATTTAATGAAAAACTGAACCGGTGCGAAACTCTATAGTTGCTGATAAAGGTAACGTCATGTGGCTTATCTGAATTGGCCGGATAATACATTCCTTTATTTATTATTTCGCCGGCAGAAGCATCATCCATCTTTAGTAATGTTCTGGAATAGGTATAGCTCAGCCATCCATTCAACTTACCTGTAAGTTTTTTCAACAAAAATTCTACCCCATATGCTTTTCCTTTTGTATTGATAACATCAGTTTCTATGTGAGGATTTAAAATCAGCACGGCGCCGCTCTTATAATCTAAATAATCTTTTATTTTTTTATAGTAAACTTCCACAGATGTCTCAATAGTATTTGATTTAAAATTTTTATAAAAGCCAAGAGAAACCTGGTCACCATATTGTGGCTTAATATTAGGGTCACTAAGCTTCCAGATATCAGTTGGAGCCACGGCTGCGGTGTTAGAAAGAACATGAATATATTGCCGCTGAGAATTATAGCTGGCCTTAACAGAAAAATCGCCGGAGAATGCATACCTGGCTGATAACCTTACCTCAGGACCGTGGTATGTTTTTATAAATTTATTTTTCCCATACACGTTAATGCCGGTAATATTATTTTCAGTTTTAGGAACCCCTTTAGCGTATTCATTAAAATTGCGTGGGCCAAGTACATTAAACACAGAGTACCTTACTCCCGCTTCCACCGATAAGGCTGAAGTGATGTTGTATTTATCGCTCACATATAAAGCGCTTTCCAACGCCTGCTCGGCCTGCATCTGCGCTTCAGCTACAAGTGATTCTTTTCCTACTGGATTATAAGTACCTGGATTAAGCTTATACAAAATGTTATTCAGCCCGTATTCAATGGTGTGCTTACTGTTTACAAAATAATTAAAGTGAGCTTTAAAATTTGTTTGATTGATATTGAACCCTAAGGAATACGCATTTACCGGGTTTACGGCGCTTGAAATTTTATACTGATAATTATCGTCGCCCGCTGATATCAGGGCATACAATTTATTATTGAAAATATGTTTCCATTTTAATGAGATATTATTGTTACCGTAATTATAGGTGGTATCGCTGTTGAGGTTAAAATTATCTTTACTCATATAGCCCGTTAAGTATATTGAGTTCTTCTTATTTACCTCGTGATTGATGTTTACATTAATGTCATAAAAACCTGCTTTACTGTTCCTGTATTGATCGGGTAAAAGATTAAGAAGCCATCGGGCATACGTAGTTCTTGCCCCTATTATAAAAGAGGATTTGTCTTTAATTAAGGGCCCTTCCAAAGTCAGGCGGCTCGTTAGTAAACCTATACCTGCAGTGCCGGCGATATTTTTTTTGTTTCCTTCCCTGCTGTTGATCTCCAGCACTGAAGATAATCTGCTGCCATACTTTGCAGGAATGCTGCTTTTGTATAGTTCCACATCCTTGACTACCTCCGGATTGAATGCAGAAAATAATCCAAAAAAATGCGAAGGATTATATATTGTAGCATCGTTAAATAAAATCAGGTTTTGATCTGCAGACCCACCTCTTACATTTAAACCCGTACTTGCTTCGCCAACTGATTTTACGCCTGGTAAGGTAAGCACCACTCTTAAAATGTCAGCCTCTCCAAAAACTACAGGCACCTGCCTGATTGTTTTAATGTCTATGGTTTGAATGCCCATTTGCAGGCTTCTTATATTACCTGCTTTTTGAGTTGAAACCACCACTTTTTTTAATGCGATCACTTCAGTCTGTGTTTCAATATTAAATTTTCCATCTCCTTTTACCAGGATTTCTCTTTTTGTGTCCTTCATCCCTATGCTCTGTATCGAAAGGGTGTGCCGGCCTTTTGGCAACGAGATGGTATAATAACCATATTGATCTGCAATTGCATTTCTATCAGAATTTTCTACATGTACCGATGCCCCTATTACAGGCTCACCGCTTTTACTGTCAAGTATAAAGCCGTTGATAGTGTTTTGTGCCGGGCTTGTTGAAAAGCTTTGTTCTCCGATTGTATATAGCTTGTTTTGCAGTGTGGCATTTTGAGCTTTATTTGCAACACTTCCATAATTGATAATACTGGTATCCGATATGTAATTTTTGTCATTCTCATCTGTGCCAAAAAATCCATTGGGTAATTCAGTTTGTACAAGCTGTCCCTTGCTTATAAAGAAATTATTTTGTGCATCATTTGTAAACCCAACATTAGTATTTACAAATGCTTGTTTTAAAACATCTGCCAGCTCCTTTTTATCCACCGAAATATTAACTTTAATTGAATCTAACTGGCTTGCATCAAAATAAAAATAATAACCGGTTTGCTTTTCCAATTGCAATAAAAATTGCTCAGCAGAAATATTTTTAAATTCTCCCGTTACAACACGCATACTCTTTTGCGACACGGCCGAATAATTATTTAATAAAAAATAACAGGTAAGAAATATATATGTAAAATGTTTTAAGAGCATTAATCTAATTTAAAAAGTCATAGTAAGCCACGGTTTTTACAAGGTAATCTTCTTCAGCTTTACGAAAATTCAGTTTATTATTTCTTATAAATTGCTGCACTTCTCTTTTCTTGTTGCTCATCAAAAGTGGCAAAGATTTTTTATTTTTTACAGCAAAGTAATTGTTACCTTTTTTAATAAAGTACTTATTAGATTCAACCGTGTATTTATTTATTTCCGTAGTTGATGTTCGGTCAAAAAGCAATTTTGAAACCTTTTTATACAAAGCAACATTACCATTATATAACACCTCGTAAAATCCTGTGTTCAATACAGCGGTGTTGGCCGTATCCATATTTAACCGGATAAATGTATGGCCCGAAATAGTGAAACCACCTATCCGCTGATTATTTAGTCTAATAACATAAATGTTAGTTGGGTCATGAATAAGCAATTCATCCTTTACAATGTCGTACAACAACAGTGTATTTTCATACAGCACATCATTATAAAAAACTGCCCCTGCAACAAAATGTTGCGATTGAAAAAAAGGATCGCCTTCATTTATTTTAAAAGGGTAATATGCGTTATAAGTATACTCACTGCCATTATACAAGCCTGTTGGCGGAGAAAAAAACTGGTTATATAAATTTAGTGCACTTTTTAATGCAGATGTTTTAGCAGAAGTATCGGCTATAAAATTCTGGCTTGAGACGTTATAGGAATTTAGGAAAAATATGCTCATTAAACATATCCTGATTATTTTAAACCATCTCATATAAGCTTCGTCAGATTTAGTAATCAGCTAATATAAATTAATAATAAGCATCCAGCAAATGTTACGATTTTTTAAACATATCCGCATCCTTGCAGACTGTGTTTTGAACTAATGATTTATCATTTGCCTCCACTTATCCCACGGTTTTTACCAACTATTAGTTTTTACTTGCTTCAAAATATTTGTGTCTTTATTTTCAAAGAATTTGCAATTTGCGCAGGTTTGATTTATCTTCTCAATACATAATACAATCACCTATTTTAGAAAGATAATATGCGGAAAATTTTGACGATAGCAGTTTTTCTGTGTACGCTCAGTTTTAATGCAATTTCCCAAGCCGATCTTTTTGGATTTGATCTTAGGAACGCTGATGCTAAAATAGACAGTCTGAAAAAAAATTTACCGGAGCAGAGAAATTTTAAAAGAATAGATTATCTGAATGGCTTAAGTGAAGCGTTCCTCAATTTATCCCGGGACACTGCAAGATTACACGCTGAGCAAGCTTTAGAAGAAGCCATCAAAATAAATTATATCCAGGGCCAGGCAAAAGCTTATCAAAATCTTGGTCGAATAGAATGTGCTGTAATAACAGATCTGCCATCGGCGGAAAAGTATTTTAGCAAGTCCCTTTCACTTTTTATCACAACAGGCAACTATCAACAAATTGGTTATACATGGGGAGCATTGGGCTATTCGAAATGGGTGCTGGGCAAATTTTCTGAAGCAATGGAAGCTTTAAAAACGGCAGAAAAAATTTTTCTCACAATTGCTGATACAAGTGACCTGATAGGCACTTATGATTTTATGAATAGAACAGAGAGAGAATGGGGGCATTATGCAAAATCTTTAGAGTACACGCTCAGGCATAAGGACCTAACAGGTGAAGAAGACAGTAGCGCTTTAAGTGGCCTTTACTATGCAGTAGGGGATTATGAAACAGCAGAAAAATATTCAAGCAAAATACCTATACCAACTAATAACGATGCCAGATCATTTG
>JBDSFG010000157.1:0-10982 GCA_039919615.1 Ginsengibacter sp.
AAATGAACGGGTGCATTCCAAATTGTCGCGGCGCCAAATGGTTTGTGGGACACAAACCGCGGCCCGGCGTTTGTGGGACACAAACCACGGCCCGGGAAACTTTAATTTGTTTTATTCATAGCAATCCTCACCGACCGAAATCATGAGCGACAATTTGGAATGCACCCTAAATGACCCCTAGGTTTATTTTGTTTCTTTATATTTGAGAAATACCATAACGGCATGCCCTTATTCCAGCAATCGGTTCTAAAAAAATATATCGCAGATATTAATGTTGCTGAAGTGCTGATTGCATGGGGCGAATTCCAGGCGCATTTTTTTAATGCAGATATCCGGCAGAACATACGCAACTCAAAAGAAGAAGAATACCAGGAAGGCTTTATACGTGACCTGTTCGTGAAAATTTTGGGCTATACCTTAAATCCGCAGCCAGGTTACAATTTTGTTTTAGAAAAGAAAACAATAACAGATGCCACTAAAAGTGATGGAGCTATCCAGTTGAATGGCGAAGTTATAGGAGTTGTAGAATTGAAAGATACCGGCACCCCTGATCTTGACAAAGTAAGCACCCAGGCATTTGGCTATAAGCACAAACATAAAAACTGTACTTACATTATAACCAGCAATTTTGAAAAGCTGCGTTTCTATATTAATGACGCCACCGACTTTGAAGAGTTTGATTTGTTCACGCTTAACCGTGACAGGTTCATGTTATTATATCTGTGCCTGCATAAGCAAAACCTGCAGGCAGATCTTCCTTTAAAAATAAAGCAGGAGAGCCTTGTGCAGGAAGAAAATGTAACGAAGAAGCTGTATGCTGATTATTCTTTATTTAAGCGGTCACTTTTTCAAAACATAACTGCACAAAATCCCGGGCATGATAAGTTGCTGCTGTTCAAAAAAACACAAAAGCTTTTAGATAGGTTCCTGTTCATTCTTTTTGCTGAAGACAGGCTGTTGGTTCCACCCAATTCCGTAAGGGAAATATTGAAGCAGTGGGAGCAGTTAAGAGATATGGATAATTATGTTCCGCTGTACGAGCGATTTAAAAAATACTTTGGCTATTTAAATGTGGGACATACCGGAAAGCACCATGAGATATTTGCATATAACGGGGGGCTTTTTTTACCGGATGAAGTGCTGGATAACATAATTATTGATGATACTATTTTATTTGCAGGCACTACAAAGTTGAGTAATTACGATTTTAATACAGAGGTTGATGTAAATATTTTGGGGCATATTTTTGAACATAGCCTTACAGAGATAGAAGAGTTGCAGATGGAGTTGGAAGGCAGGGCAATTGAGAAAAGTAAAACAAAAAGAAAGAAAGAATGCGTGTTTTATACGCCACGCTATATTACCAAATACATTGTTGAGAATACTGTTGGCGCTCTTTGCACGCAGAAGAAAGAAGAGCTGCAGATAAATGAAGAAACCTTTTCGCCGCAAAAAAGGAAGGCCAACAGGAAAGCATTGCTGGAAAAAATAGAAGTGTACCGCAACTGGCTGCTGCACCTTACTATTTGCGACCCTGCCTGCGGAAGCGGAGCCTTTTTAAATGCAGCGCTTGAATATTTAAAAGCCGAGCACAAAACAGCGGATGAATTAATCGCAAGAATGCTTGATGTTCCGATTGTTTTTACTGATTTGGATAACAGCATTTTGGAGAACAACCTTTATGGTGTTGACATAAATGAAGATGCCATTGAGATTGCAAAGCTGAGCCTGTGGCTGCATACCGCTAAGAAAGGTAGAAAGCTTAGCAACCTTAGCGATAACATCAAATGCGGTAATAGTTTAATTGATGACCCTACTGTTGCAGGTGCTAAAGCTTTTAACTGGAAAGAAGAATTTAAAAATGTTTTTGATAATGGAGGTTTTGATGTGGTGATTGGGAATCCGCCGTATGCGTTAATGCAACCGAAAAACACAAGTAACAATGAACTTGAGTTTTATAAAAAGAAATTTGATTTTGCTGAATTTAAAATTGACCTATTTCATTTATTTTTTCAATTAGGTTTTGCCATTTGTAGAGAGCAGGGTTTACTGAGTTTTATAGCTCCAAGTACTCTTTTGTATAATTTTTATGCTGAAAAACTTAGAAGATCAATATCTGCAAGAAATGCAATAAATCAAATTGTGGTTGCGACAGAAAAAGTATTTGAAGATGCGGATGTGCATACTGCTATTTATTTTTTTAAAAAAACATTTAAAGCCTCTGACGATAATGTTGTGAAACTTTCAATAAACCTTGAAAACATTATTAATGGAAAGAGCAATTATAATTTTATTAAACAGAAATTTTTAAGTGAGACTCCGGGGAATGTTTGGAACCTTTTAATTACCGATTCTAATGTCAATCTTTTGAATAAAATTTCCAAAAATCCGAAACTTAATAGTTTTGCAAATATCAATAGGGGATTAATTACTGGGGATAGAAATAAATACTTCTCTTCTGTAAGACAATCAGAAAAACATGTGCCTATTCTCACTGGATCAGATATATACAAATACTTTTCGAATGAACCTTCTGAATTTGTATTGTTTGAAAGACCCAAAACTTCGGGAGGATGTTGGGATAAAGAGGTGCATTTAGCTAATCATAAAATTTGCGTTAGACAAATCGGTTTTTACCCAACTGCAACTTTTATACATCAACGATATGCTGTGACAGGTAATATTTTTACAGTGATTACAAAAGATTCGCAATTTGAAAAGTTTTTATTAGCAGTATTAAATTCAAAAGTCATCAAATATTATTGGCAAATAATGTTCAATGATTTTAAGACCTCTTTCCCACAAGTGTCAATATTTAGTTTGAGTAACGTGCCAATTCCTAAAATATTAAAAGAGGATCAGCAGCATTTAATCGCACTAACAGACATAATGCTCGAAAAAAATAAAGATTTAAATGTTGTTTCAGAGCAATTTACCAAACTCCTTCTGGCAAAATTTTCTTCCATAAACATCAATAATAAATTACAGGCTTGGCATTCTTTATCAGCAAATGAATTTTTAAAAGAGTTATCAAAACAAAAAATAAAACTATCACTTGCAGAGCAGCAGGAATGGCTGCAATATTTTGAAGAACAAAAAGCCAGGGCAAACAACATTCAGCAACTCATTAAGGAAACCGATAAGCAAATAGATGCAATGGTGTATCAACTGTACGGCTTAACCGATGAGGAGATTAAAATTGTGGAGGGGAAGTAATTTAATTAAATAGTATAACTATCGAATTTTGAAAATACAGGCATTGTGCGGCATGCCTGGGCGACAATTAGAACTCAAAGTCGACTGCAAGAAACCAACAAACAAAACTAAAACAGATTTAACTTTGACAACTCTTCACTTAAACTATTAATTCTCAAATGCCTGTAAACTATCAATTTGATAAGAAGCGATTCGAAGCATTTATTGATGCAATCATTGCCATACTGCTAACTATTCTGGTGCTTGAAATAAAAATACCTGAAAATAAAATTGAAAACGCTTCTACCTACGAACAGGTAAAGTCTCTTACTCCATACATAGTTTCTTACCTGGCTTCCTTTATGCTGATTGTAGGTTTCTGGATAGATTATCATTTGCTGTTTGTAAACATTACGAATATCACAAAACGGTTTATCATACTAAACATGTTGTTTATCCTCTCGATTTCATTTGCACCTTTTGTGACTGCCTTTGCCGGGAGACACTCTCACGATGCATTTGCTGTGGCATTGCTCAGCACTACCTATTGTATCATGAATCTATTTTTTATGCTTATCTTTTTATACGCAAAATCTAAAAAACTAACCGACCCTGATTTTTTTAAAAACAAGGGAAAAGATATTTACTCGGTAATTAGTTTTATAGCAATACTTGCTGCTATTCCGCTGGCTTATCTAAACACTTATATTTCTTTTACCATTTTCCTGATTATCTTCGGTTGGCACCTGATTAAGGGAAAATGGCAGTAGAAATCAGCACGAACGCACAGTCGGGTAAGCAAGGGGGATTTCACCCCTGCTCTTCACAAGTAGGCTTATGTACTTAACTTCATCAATATATTTCCATTCAACAACTCATTCAGTAAACCGATAAGCAAATCAATGCAACGGCGTATAAACTGTATGAATTAACTGATGAGGACATTAAAATTGTAGAGGGAAAATGATTTCGCTGAATAATTTTGCTGATAAGAGATTCTGCCCCCCGATTTAAACTTTTCACCGTATTTTCAATCCGACTTTAATAGTTTGTTTTAGGGTTGCTTATTTTACAAAGCAGGTTTTTTTATTCCGTTCTCAAACTCTTCACCGGGTTAGCTATCGCCGCTTTAATTGCCTGGGAGCTTACTGTAATTAATGCAATCAACATCGCAACTGCTCCGGGCAAAGCAAGCATCCACCAACTAACATTAACATGGTAGGCAAAATCCTGTAACCATTTATTTATAACTAACCATGCAACAGGCAAGGCAATGCATGAGGCTATCAAAACAAGTTTTAAAAATTCTGAAGAAAGCATTTGTACAATACTGGCAACACTTGCACCTAATACTTTGCGTATACCTATTTCTTTTGTTCGTTGTGAGGCAGTAAAAGCAGCAAGCGCAAAAAGCCCAAGGCAGGCAATCACTACAGCAAGCAAAGTAAATATAAATGCTATTTGCCCCTGTTTCTCTTCTGCTGCATATTGCTTCGCAAAGTTTGCATCAAGAAAGTGATATTCAGCTGGATTTGTTTTATCAAAACGATGATATATTTTATTCATGTAAGCCAGCCCTTCGTTGATCTTCCCTTTGGCGATGCGTACATACATGTTATCTCCCATTGATGGTGCAGGGGGCATTACCATCACCAGGGGCTCTACTCTATGTTGCAGGGAATAAGTATGGAAATCCTTTACAACACCAATAACAGTTCTCTCGCCCATTGTACCATTTTCATCTATTCTGAATTTCATTCTTTTTCCAATTGCGTTTTTCCAGCCTAATTTCTTTACCAGGGTTTCATTTACTAAAGCTGCGCCATATTTATCGGATTGCATGCCGCTGGAAAAGTTTCGGCCTGTAAGCATTTTTATTTCCATAGCAGGTATATAATCTGGATCAACCATTAGCTCCTGCGCAACGGTTGTGCTTGTTGAAAAATTCCCTTTTTCTGTTTCAAAATTATAACCCAAGCCACCCAAATTATTATTACCAATAGGATTGCCTGCTATGGCAACAGCCTCTATCGAGGGGTTCTGCAATAATTGTGTTTTTAAAGCATCGGTCTCTTTACGCACTTGCTGGTCGTCAATGTGAAAAGTAAGCACCTGGTCTTTATTAAATCCAAGATCTTTATGCAAAGCATATTGCAACTGCCTGTAAATAATTAGTGAGCCTGTGATCATTACTACGGTAATTACAAACTGAAAAACAACCAATGATTTACGAAATAAAATGTTGCCGGACAGATTACCCATCTGGCCTTTTAATGCAGGTATGGTTTTAAAGCGGGATAGAAATAATGACGGATATATGCCGCTGATTATTCCCGTAAGTATAGAAAAAGAAACTAAAAACAACCCGCTATTTAATTTGCCGAATCTCCATAAGGTCAGTTGCTTTTCAGTAAGGTCATTAAAAAACGGAAGTGCTGCAGATATTATAAATACTGCGATACATGCAGCTATAATAGTGATCACAACTGATTCTGTTATAAACATTGCACCGAGATGCCAGTTATTAGACCCAACAACTTTACGTACTCCCACCTCACGCACTTTGGTAGCGGAACGTGCGGTGCTGAGATTTATATAATTAATAATGGCAATAATCAATATCAGCGCAGCTATCGCAATAAACATATAAATACGGCTTGTGCTGCCATTGGGGCTAATCTCAAATTGAAGATCTGAGCTTAAATGAATAGAAGTAAGCGGCTGCAGTTCCATTTTGTAATCATCTATCTTCATTATTTTTTTTATCGTCTTCGCTGCGAACTGCGGTAATTTTGCTTCAAGTGTTTTATAGTCTGTGCCTTTTTTGAGCAGCAGGTAAGTATATAAATTGAAGTTCTGCCAGTCACCTGAGAAGTCAGCAGGCATTGAACGTAAAGCGCTGAAATGTAAATGAGAGTTTTGCGGTATATCTTTAATTATACCCGTTACTTTATTGTAAAAATTATTTTCAAAATATACGGTTTGATTGAGCGCCTTTTTTGCATCTCCAAACAACTTTACCGCTAAACTTTCATTAATAACAATTGACTGGGGTGCAGCAAGAGCAGTATTAGGATCACCATACAAAAACGGGAAAGTAAAAACGCCGAAAATATTTTTATCAGCAAAAAAGATATCATCAACTTTAAGAACTTTGTTCTGATAAGTAATAATGCCGTTACCCTCTGTTACAATCCGGGTTGCCTCCTGTATTTCAGGAAATGCTGCTTTAAGTGCAGGCGCAAACGGTGCAGATGTTGGCGCTTCATGCAAATCATTCTCGCCCCAGCGGGCATGTTGAACCACTCTGCAGATACGCTTTGCATTGCTGTTATATCGGTCGTAACTCAGCTCGTCAGCAATATAGAGCACTATCATCCAGAATGCTGCAAGGCCCAGTGCAAGGCCAAAAATATTTATAGATGAATAAATTTTATTCCTTACAAGATTACGGAAAGCTATTTTTAAATAATTTTTGAACATTGTTTGAATTATGATTTTTCTGATTAATGATTACTATGATTTCCCTTTTTAAGATTATTTCTTCGTTAGTTTATTTGCCGATGTTCGCTTACGTGTGCTGCAGGCAATAGCTACAGATTAAATTTCCATAGCAGGTTACAATTACAAGTTTATTTATTATCAATTTTTCACAACATTTAAAGCTGAATCATTCTGTAATGTTTATGCATCGTATTATTTCCAAAGAGATATGGCAAATCTTAATTATAATCATCCTGATAAATTACTGAAATGGGTTCAACGGCTATGCCAATGTTAAACTGCCCTGTGGTTAAGACATTTAGCAAACATAGCGTTTATAAAGTGTACGAAAACGAACACCTGATGTACGAAAACGTTCGCAAATACTGGCAGAGGATGCATAGTAAACAAACAAGAAGCTATGACTACTTGTCCCGATAAAAGAGGGATAAGCCACATTAAAGGCGAGAGTGAAAAGCCCGATATGAATTAAGCCTTACTAAAATATTTAATTATCCAGTTCGGAATTTTATCTGAATAATATGCAATAGTTTCCCCATTAGTAACTTCGCTAATTAATACATGATGCCTGCCTGAGTTATCAAACAGATTTGCTCTATCCGAAAGGCTTATAGCCTCTATTAAGTTTTTTAAAGACCGCTTATATCGGTCTTCAATTTTATTTACCGGCACATCATGTCCACCTAATACTACCCGGTTAGCAACCCTATCTATATTTATTAATACATCATCAGTACAAATAAAGTACAGATAGACTTTATATCCTTTCTTTTTTGCATAAGAAAGCACTTCGATTTTATCATGTCCTGACATAACCGTTTCAAACGTAAATGAATGCTGGGCCTTAATCAATTCATAACGGCAAAAATCAGCGAAGACGGTTGCGAAATAGGAGAAATTAAGAAGCGGAGTTTTAAGATAGAAGGTATTACGCTTTATTTCGAAATTGATAACGCCACATTTATTATACAAAGGATGATTCTCAAAAAAAAGGGTAAATTCAAATAATTTAACTGACAGGCGAAATCTTCTGAATCCAAACTTGGCATTCTGTTTTAAAATTTTTTCTATTTCATCTGCATTAATATAAAATCCAAAATGTAAGGGATAATTTTTCCGAAGATCATCTGTTAAGGTACTTTTTCCTGAACCATTTGGTCCTGCGATCATTCTTAATCGTGGCATTAAAATTATTTCTTATAAAACTTGCCAGTTACACTATCTCTGTAAAATACCTGTTTTCTTTTCACACGTGTTTTTGTTCCATTTGGATGAACTTTATAAATAACTCCATCTTCAGCAACTGTAACAGAAAGGCCTCTTTTAAATGAACGCTTAACAGCATTTTCACCCGAAAAAGCACCCCCCCCTCTTTTTGCCATTATAGAAATACTTCTATCAACGTCAATAAATTTACCTGTATCGGCTTGTCGTGATTTAGCAGGTTTTTTTACAGGCACAGCACTCTTATTTTTGGATGAATTACTTTTACCCATAAATAAAATTACAAAATATAAATCTATTAAGTAGTTGATGGCAGATGTAGACACCAAAGAAATAAGAAGCTATAACACCAGGCGCATTAAAGGCAAAACACAAATCCTGAACATGAACTTGTTCAATGCTTTCTCGCCGCCGGGAAAAAGAGCTTGTACTTCATAATGCCAATTTTTTAGGCATCCATCTTAGGGGATAAGGGATTTTCTATTCCGTTCTTAAACTTTTTACAGGATTAGTAAGCGCTGCCCTAATTGCCTGGAAACTTATAGTAAATAAGGCTATCAGCGCAGAAAGCAACCCCGCTATTAAAAACACCCACCATGAAATTTCAATACGATAGGCAAAATCTTCTAACCATTTGTGCATTGCGAACCATGCAACAGGAAAGGCAATAAGCGAGGCCATTCCTACTAACTTTAAAAAATCTTTAGATAACATAATTACGATGTTAACTGCGCCTGCGCCAAGTACTTTTCTTACACCTATTTCTCTGATGCGTTGCTGGGTGCTATAAGCAGCAAGGCCGAGCAAACCTATGCAACCAATAAAGATTGCAAGCACAGAAAAAATTGTAAATATTTTTTGCGTGGTTTGCTCAGCATGGTATTGCTCTGCCAAATTTTTATCAAGAAAAGAATAATGAAAAGGCCGTTGAGGTACAAAATTTTTCCAGGTGGCCTCAACTGCATTAACAGCTGTTTTAAAATTATCAGATTTAATACGTATTGCTGTTACCGGCGTTACATCTCTGAATTTCCGGGCATTGGCAAACACGAGAGGAGTGATCTTTTGATGAAGAGACTGGAAATGAAAATCTTTTATTACGCCTACAACCGTGTATTCATACCGGGTTACACCATCCTGCGAATTGAAAAAAGGATCAGGATTAGTAAGCTTTGCGCCAATCGGGTTTTTTAATCCCATTTCGGTTACCGCCTTTTCGTTTAGCACCACAGATAAAGAATCTGTAGAAAAATCTTTTGAAAAAAACCTGCCTTCCTTAAGTGGAATTTCAAGCATTGATGCATATTGTTCATCGGTAATTATTCCCCTGCCCGTAAAAGACTCTTTTGAACCCACAGGTTGAAAAGTAACACCAAAGAAATTTTCCGTACCAGGCAAAGCGTATGTTCCGCTAACAGATTCTACTCCTGAAATTTTAGACAACTCTGTTCTAAAGGCTTTTGTTTGCTCACTTAAAAGATCAGTTCTTTCCACAACTATTATATGGTCTTTTTTAAACCCCAGGCTGTCTCCCAACATATAACTCATTTGCCCATGCACAATAATGGTACAAATAATAAGGATAACAGAAATTGAAAATTGAAAAATTACAAGTCCGTTGCGCAATGCCATCCCGTAAGTACTTGACTTAAATTTTCCCTTTAATACTACTATAGGGTTAAATGAAGACAATACCAATGCAGGATATATGCCCGCAACCAAGCCAATCAACATTGCCGCACCAATCAATATGGCAATACGTAACGGATCTAAGAAATAAAGTGCTGAAAGATGTTTGCCGGAAACCATATTAAACAATGGCAATAACAATATGATAAATACTACGGCGACAAGCATACTTAAGAAACTCATAAGTACTGATTCTAAAAGAAATTGCCTGACAAGCGCACCTCTTTCAGAACCAAATGTTTTTCTTATACCGACTTCCTTAGCTCTTTCAAGTGAGCGGGCAGTAGAGAGGTTGATAAAATTAATGCTTGCAAGAAACAGGATAAATGCTGCTATGACCCCAAAAATATAAACGGCTTTAATACTACCGTTAGGCCTTAGCTCAGCTTCAAGGTCAGATATAAGATGGATCTTTTTTAATGGCTGCAGGTAGTAGTGATAACCATTACCAGCCGCGGTGAATTGCGCAAAATTCTGCCCCATCCTCTGCTCAATATCATTTGCTACATACTTTTGAACTATCTGTGGAAACTTGGCCTCCAATGCCTGCGGAGAGGAATTTTTATTTATTAAAAGATATGTGTTTGCAGAAAAATTAATGTAATTGGGTTCCCGTGTATTGTTGAACGAAGCTGATGATATTAGCATGTCAAAAATGAAATGTGAGTTGTCAGGCCAGTCTTTACAAACTGCAGAGATCATAAATTTATTGTTGTCATTCCCGTCTGTTTCAAAAGGTTTACCCATTGCATTTTCAGCAGATCCAAAATATCTTTTAGCAGTACTTTCATTTATTACAGCAGTGTTAGGTTTTTCCAGCGCAGTTACAGGATCTCCCTGTAAAAACGTGCCTGAAAAAACATGGAAGAAATTTGAGTCAGCCAATAGAACATACTTCTCATCAAACACCTTGTCATTGATCTTTACAAAGAAATTTCCTGCACCTCCAAAGTTGAATAGTCTTGTACTTTCCAAAACTTCAGGAAATTCTTTTTTAACCGCCTCACCAATAGTTTGTGGTATAATAGAATACGACGTTGACCGGCCGGGGTATTTTCTTTCCAACACCATACGGTATACCTGGTCACCGTTTTTATGAAAATTATCAAAGCTTAATTCGTTTTGTATAAACAGAATTATCAATAAACACACTGACATACCTGTTGCAAGGCCAATAATATTGATCAGGGTATATCCCTTTCTTTTCAGAAGATTTCTGACGGCGATTTTTAAATAATTTTTAAACATTATCTGAATTAGGATTTTTATGATTAAATGATTTCATGATTTGTTTATACTCTCCATATTCCCCTTTAGGGGATAGGGGTTCTTTATTCAGTTCTCAAACTCTTCACAGGATTTGCTATTGC
>JBDSFG010000177.1:0-6198 GCA_039919615.1 Ginsengibacter sp.
TGGGATACGTCATGGCGAAGCCGATAGCTTCCACCGAATGCATGTCTCCGAATGGCCCCCAAACTGACATCCAGAAAGAATTTGTTCGCCGGTTAATTGAAGATGCAAGATCATTACCTGACTGATCCATACCTTTTAAATATTGCAAAGGGATGGATGCTCTTAGCCAAACTTTTTCCCCGAAAGGCTGCAGCATTATTCTTATGAGTGTGCCATCATTTCTATACACCCAAAGACTGAAACGCTGTGGTGATGACGTTTTTAGCTCCATTACGAAATGAGTGTAGGATGACCAGTCAGCGGGCATTGCAGGATCAATATCTTTTAGAGCGATCTTGTGTTCGCTTAATAATCCATCGAAAGTTAGCGTGCGGATTTGTTGGGCATGCAATGTTACACTTCCTAAAAAAATAAATAAAAATGCAAGTCTTAATTTATTCATCATCATTTTATTTATAATTATGTGTTTTAATTTTTTTAAAGCCCAACATTATTTCTTTGTGCATCTTCATTGGCGTCGCACTTGTACAGTGGTTCTTTATTGAGCTTTTATAAGGCGAAGGAAAGAACTTATTTATCAATAAAATATGCTTTGTGTTTCTCCATTTGTTGAATTTGATTGCGAAGGAAAGGCAAGAATGTTACAAGTTCTTCAACCTTACTTGTAACACTATTCAGAATAACATGGTCAATGAAAATTTATCAATGTTTTGCTGGAATTGTAAGTGTTTGTCGATGGTAAGAAATATGTCAAACTCTTGTTCAACACATAAAGCCAGAAGCTTTCCATTTTTTATGCCGCTCCATCCAAGTTCTCTAACAGTAACGACTTCATATTCTGTAAGGTGCGGCTTAAGATGTTTGGTTATACATTCATCAAGCAAAATTTTCATTCAGTATGTTTGATGATGTTTCAATAAGTTGTTGCGATATTTCAAGTACTCGTATAACCTGTGACCGCTGAACACCTTCAAAGTCATCAAGAAAGAAATCAATAGATTCTCCTGACACTAAATAATCAAACAAATTTTTTATGGGAACTCTTGTTCCATAAAAAACCGGTGTGCCCCCTAAAATTTCCGGATCAATATTAATAATGCGACGTTCCATAATGTTTTGTTTAGTTACCAAATTTACTAAAAACTCTTGGGTGCAGGTGTACCTGGCCTTGTTTGTTTTATTGAGCTTTATTGTTGTGACAAATTTCCTGAGCAGCTCACTTTTTAAATTCAATTTTAAATTCGATCACCTGCCAGGGAGGAAGATCGGTTGGGTTTGTGATCACTAACGTATCATCATTTTGTTGCCAGTTTAATTTTTGATTGCTGCCTAACATTTTTACGGAAGCAATTTGCTGCACATTATATTTTGATTTTTTGCCAGGAAGAAACCATTTGGATATTTTCTGTTGGATGGGCAAGGCAAAATGCATACAGCGTGTTTCCTTTTACAATGTAGCGAATATCTTTTGCGCCGTATTTTACTTTGCGATCGTTATTAAATTAATAATTGGTATCAATAGCAACAGTGTTCTTCAAAAACATCAAATCTTTCTTTGAATCTTTTTTTGTATAACGCCCTTATTTAGTAGATGCATGTAGAAAGTTTTTAGTTCAAGTACCCCCCTTAAACTTTAACAAGCAACGATTCAATAAATATATCTGCGTCTGGCTCTCAGGCATGGTGAGGGAACGGTGTGCTTTTTCCGCACCGGTGTAAGCTCCTATGTATGAAGAGATCCCCCCTTGAAACCGTACATCCCCTGTATCAAAACCGGACAGCTACCACCAAATACGAAAACATTTGTAGCTGATTATCATTTAAATAGGATAACGGCATTGGCGTTGCATTAAAAATTTAATTCATCGCATCAAGTGGTTACAAAATTATACATATCGAATTCCCCTAGGTGCATCAATATTGGTATTAGCAATAATAAGCTCAATAATTATTGCATGGATAACCGTGGGTGCATTCCAAATTGTCGCTCATGATTTCGGCCGGTGGGGACACCGACCGAGGCTGGGGATCTTTTTCATGGCTTCACTAGTTGCACTATGTATTGCATGGGGTACGGTAAGTTATGAAACTATAAAGACAGCTATTGCAAATCCTGTGAAGAGTTTGAGAACAGAATAAAAGTATAATTATGTTTAAAAATTATTTCAAAATCGCCTGGAGAAACCTTGTAAGAACCAAAGGTTACTCATCTATTAATATCGGCGGACTTGCTGTTGGTATGGCCATAGCAATATTGATCGGCTTATGGATTTATGATGAAGTATCGTACAACAAATCTTTTAAGGGCTATGATGGCATTGCACAGGTAATGACCAAAGGACACTTTGCGGGGCAATCATTTTCATCAGTCGCTTTGCCAAGGCCTTTGGAAGGTGAGATACGTAATAAGTATGGAAGCAATTTTAAGAACATTGTGATGTCACGATGGGATGAAGATCATATATTATCTGTAGGTGAAAAAAAGATCTCACAGGTTGGGAGATTTATGCAGGCTGGTGCTCCTGAAATGTTATCGCTGGATATGATCAGCGGAACATGGCAAGGCCTGGGAGATCCGTCATCAATAATGCTTTCTGCTTCCGCAGCCAAGGCTCTTTTTGGCAATACTGATCCACTAAATAAAATGATGCGGATAGATAACCAGATGGATGTAAAAGTAACCGGGGTATACAAAGATCTTCCTTACAACACAGAGTTCAGCAACTTGAAATTTTTATCAACATGGGATATCTTATTAGCGCACAATGGGTGGATGCGAGGCGCATTGACCCAATGGGGTAATAGCAGCTTTTTAATGTACGTGCAGTTGGCAACAAACACAACATTTAAAACTGTTGCATCAAGAATAAAAAATGCACTGCAGGATAATGTTGAGGAGGTTGATAAAAAGTATAACCTGCAAACCACGCTTTATCCAATGAGCCGCTGGCATTTATATTCCGAATGGAAAAACGGTGAAAATGTGGGCGGGCGCATTCAATTTGTTTGGCTGTTTGGCATTATAGGAGCGTTTGTATTGCTCCTGGCCTGCATCAACTTTATGAACCTAAGTACAGCACGAAGTGAAAAACGTGCAAAGGAAGTAGGCATTCGTAAAACGATTGGTTCTGTAAGGAGCCAGCTTGTAAAACAGTTTTTAAGTGAGTCATTTTTGGTAGTTATTATTTCGTTTGTTATTGCCATTATTCTTGTCACTATTTCGCTACCCTGGTTTAATGATCTGGCAGATAAACGAATGACGATGTTCTGGTCAAGACCTTACTTTTGGCTGGGCAGTCTTGCGTTTATTATACTCACAAGTTTGGTGGCAGGAAGCTATCCGGCATTTTATCTATCTTCTTTTAACCCGGTAAAAGTTTTAAAGGGAACCTTCCAGGCAGGACGTTTTGCCTCACTTCCGCGAAAGATCCTCGTGGTTTTGCAGTTTACCGTTTCAATTACTTTAATCATTGGAACCATTATCGTGTACCGGCAAATTGAGCATGCTAAAAACAGGCCGGTGGGCTACAACAGAAATGGTTTGCTTACGGTACAAATTAAGTCTCCTGACCTTGCTAACAAGTTTGATGTATTATCTGCCGAATTAAAAAAGGCCGGAATAACCGCTGAAATATCACGTTCCTCAAGCCCCGTCACAGCCGTTTGGTCAAACAATGGAGGGCTTGAGTGGAGAGACAAAGATCCTAACAAAGGAGAGGGCTTTGGCACTATCTGGATCGATCATAATTATGGAAAAACAATTGGCTGGCAATTTAAAGAAGGCCGCGATTTTTCGCCGCAGTTTGCAACGGATTCGGTAAGTGATAAAAGTGTAAGAGGCCCAATTTACAGCCTGGTAATTAATGAAGCGGCGGCAAAATATATGGACTTCAAAAAACCCGTGGGAGAAATAATCAAATGGGATGATTACAGGTTTAAGATCATTGGCGTAATTAAAAACATGCTCATGGAATCTCCTTATGATCCTGTCAGGCAAATTATATACGTAGTTAATTATGAGCAAGCGAATGCATGTATCCACATACGCATCAATCCAAAAGTAAGCACTGCTGATGCGCTCTCAAAAATGGAATCCATCTTTAAAAAAATAGTTCCCTCTGTACCGTTCGGTTATAAGTTTGCTGACACTGAATATGGTTTAAAGTTCACAGCAGAACAGCGTGTCGGGAAACTGGCTGCCGTGTTTGCCACGCTGGCTATTTTTATTTCATGTCTTGGTTTGTTTGGCCTTGCCTCGTTTGTTGCAGAAAAACGTACCCGTGAAATTGGCATACGAAAAGTACTTGGCGCTACCATATATAATCTGTGGACGATGTTATCAAAAGACTTTATTTTATTAGTGTTCATAGCTTGCTCTATTTCCATTCCGTTGGCTTATTATTTCCTTAACCAATGGCTACAGAAATATGAATACCGTACTAACATAAGTTGGTGGGTATTTGCGGTAGCAATCGCCGGGGCATTAGTAATTACTTTATTTACCGTAAGCTTCCAGGCCATAAAAGCAGCAGTGGCAAACCCTGTAAGGAGTTTGAGGGCGGAGTAAGGCACCGTCCCTTAAAGGTGAGAAGAAAGAAAAAGATCAATAAAATCAATTAATCATATAAATTCTAATTCACACAATGATAAAAAATTATATCAAAATCGCCTGGCGAAATCTTTTTAGAAATAAAGGATTCTCCTTAACCAATTTGCTCGGACTAACTATTGGTATGACCTGTACTGGATTGATTTTTTTATGGGTGCAGGATGAACTTTCGTTTGATAAGTTTCATGTTAACCATAATAACATTTACCAGGTAATAGCTCACCGTGATTTCAATAACCAGGTTTTCACGGACAGAAATATGGTTCTGCCGCTTGCTAAAGCACTTGAAAGCGGAACGCCACAGATAAAAAACGCCATAGTTACCACACACCGGCAATCGCATATACTTACTTATGGAGATATCAAATTAAAAAAGGAAGGCTATACGGTAAGCGAACATTTTTTTGATATGTTTTCCTGGAAGTTCGTTAAAGGGAACGCCGCATCCGCTCTTCCTGATGCATACTCCCTGGTATTAACACAGTCAGCAGCGAAAGCCTTATTTGGTAAAGCAGAGCCTATAAATAAAGTGATAAGGATAGATAATGAATACGATGCAAAGGTGACCGCTATAGTTGCCGATGTGCCCGGTAATTCAACCTTTCAGTTTGATTTTATTAATTCCTTCAACTACGCCGGTGATTATTTAAAAACAGCTATGACCAACTGGCAAAGTTCTTCCTGGCAAGTGTATGTACAAACTGTTCCTGGAGCAAACATGCAGTTGATAGACAAAAGTATTAACGATATAAAAAAGCAACACGATGTTTCAGATAAAAAGATAAGCACATATTTTTCTTTCCCCATGGGCAAATGGCATTTGTATAATGATTTTAAAGATGGAAAAAACATTGGAGGCATGATTGAATACGTGCTGCTGTTCACTGTTATTGCGCTGATCATTTTGATGATAGCATGTATTAATTTCATGAATCTTTCTACCGCACGTTCTGAGAAGCGGGCAAAGGAAGTTGGTATAAGAAAAACGCTGGGGTCAAATAAAAAACAACTCATACTGCAGTTCTTTTCTGAATCAATGATACTTGCATTTATTGCTTTTGTTTTTTCTATCATCGCCGTTTACTTGTTAATGCCCGCTTTCAATACCCTGGTAGATAAACATTTGTCATTGAATATCCTTCAACCTTATTTCTGGGTAGGCGCACTTGCGATTGTAATGTTCACAGGGGTTGTGGCAGGAAGCTATCCTGCAATATATCTTTCTTCATTTAATCCTGTAAAAGTTTTGAAAGGAACATTTCTCCCGGGTAAGGAAGCAGTGACACCACGGCGTATTTTGGTGATAGCTCAATTTGTTATTTCTATTTTACTTATATCAGCAACTATCATTATTTATCAGCAGATACAACATATCAGGAACAGGAACACAGGCTACGATCCGGATAATCTTGTTATGATCTCTGCCACACCGGATACTCAAAAAAGCTTCGCCGTAATAAAACAGGAGTTAATAAAAACACGGATGATCAGTGCCGTAACAAGAACACTTTCACCAATTACAGATATATGGTGGAGATCGCCGGCTCCGGATTGGGATGGTAAACCGGCAGGCTCGGAAATTATTGTTG
>JBDSFG010000215.1:0-14788 GCA_039919615.1 Ginsengibacter sp.
TTCATAATTTTGTAAGGGGAAATACCAATGTGTTGTTTTCCTTTTAACCGGCACAGCATCGCTCAAGGCGCTTCTTGGATTTATCAGTTGTTCGGGGCTTAATGAAGATCCGCATCTTTCACACTGATCACCATAAGCATTTAGATTGCTACAAACAGGGCAGGTGCCGATTATATAACGATCGGCGAGGAAAGTCTTTTTTTCTTCATCATAATATTGCTCTGTTTCTTTCTCTTCAAATAAACCTTTATCATACAGATCAGTAAAAAAAGCAGCAGCCGTTTCGTGATGAATTTTATTGGATGTCCTGGAATAGATATCAAATGAAATTCCTATTTGCTCAAAACTGTTTTTAATTATTGCATGATATTTATCAACCACTTCCTGTGGCGTAATGCCTTCTCTCATGGCACGGATCGTTATAGGCACTCCATGCTCATCGCTTCCGCAAACAAATTTTACATCCCTTTTTTGCGCTCTTACATACCGGGCATAAATATCGGCAGGTAAATAGCAACCGGCAAGATGCCCGATGTGCACCGGGCCATTTGCATATGGCAATGCAGCAGTTAATAAATATCGGTTGAATTCTTTCATGCCCTTATCCCCTAAAAGGGTATTTGGTATTTAATTATTAAACGTTTTTCTTTAATGAAAGGCTTTCTCAGTTTAGGAGAAATTGCACTCCCTCCAGCAGAACTTTTTTCCCTTAAAGGGTGAAATGAATTCTCCCCTTAGAGAACGGCGGCAAAAATACTTTAATCAACTGCAACACCCAAAACAAGTCGCTTTTAATATCTTTAAGACCACATCCAAGGCGTTTTTTTTCTTCAGTTACACCATTAAAAAGCAAATAACCATTCTAAAAATATGCTGCATGATTAATAAGAAAGATTTTAAATCTGTTAAATTCAATAATTAAAATATGTTTGCAATAAGAAATGCTAACCGCAAATATTTCTTTTAAAACGATTGCCGCATTAATTAAAATCAAAAGTGACCATTTATGCTGATGCAACAAACCATGCGTTGGTTCGGGCCTAATGACCCTGTAAGTTTACCTGACATAAGACAAGCCGGATGTGAGGGCGTAGTTACTGCTCTTCACCATATCCCCGTAGGAGACGTGTGGACGACTGATGAGATCAACAAAAGAAAAAAATTGATTGAAGATGCCGGCATGAGCTGGGAAGTAATTGAAAGTTTGCCGGTGCATGAGGACATAAAAAAGCAAACAGAATTGTTTAATGAATACATTGAGAATTACAAAACGAGTTTGCAAAATGTAGCAGCCTGTGGCTTGAAAGTAGTTACCTATAACTTTATGCCAATACTGGATTGGCTGCGTACAGATGTTTCCTATACAATGCCTGATGGAAGCAAAGCCTTGTATTTTGAGCGTGCTGCCTTTATAGCATTTGACCTGTTCTTATTAAAAAGGACCGGTGCAGAAAAAGATTATCCTGTTGAAGATATAGAGAAAGCCAAAATAAGGTTTGCCGCCATGAGTGATGAAGAAAAGAAAAAAATTTTTCACAATACCATGCTTGGTCTTCCAGGAAGCGACGAAGCTTTTACGCCTCAGCAAATACAAACAGCATTGCAAACTTATAAAGGCATTAATGCAGCTAAACTTAAAGAGCATCTTTTTTATTTTTTACAACAAATAGTTCCCGTTGCAGAAAAGTGTGGTTTAAAAATGGCCATACATCCGGATGATCCTCCCTATTCAGTGTTGGGCTTGCCACGTATTGTAAGTACAGAACAGGATATTGATGATCTGCTGAATGCTGTTTCATCTCCTGCCAATGGTTTATGTTTTTGCACAGGTTCTTTGGGCGCTAGGGCCGATAACGACCTGGTAAAAATGATACAACGTTTTGGTGATCGTGTTCACTTTTTGCATTTAAGAAATACCAAACGGGATGGAGACGGAAATTTTTACGAAGCTGATCATTTAGCCGGGGATGCAGACATGTATGCTATAGTTAAAGAAGTAGTGATGTTAATGAAGAAAAAAAATATCTCCATTCCTATGCGTCCGGACCATGGCCACCAGATGCTTGATGATCTTAAAAAGAAAACGTACCCGGGTTATTCTGCTGTAGGAAGATTAAGAGGACTTGCGGAAATAAGGGGTTTGGAATTTGGTATCAATAAAAGTTTATCGTTTTAGTTACAGTTATGAAAATAATTTCAGTTTACCTTTCTTATCATTTGTTATGAAAAAGTTTTTAGGCAAGAATTTTTTATTGCAGACAGGCACCGCCAAAAAGCTATATCATTCTTATGCCAAAAGTTTGCCTATAATTGACTATCATTCCCACCTGCCTGCAGAACAGATAGCCAATGACATCAATTTTGAAAACCTCACACAGATATGGCTCAATGGAGATCATTATAAATGGAGGGCAATGCGGGCAAACGGCGTAGATGAATCTTATTGCACCGGTGACAAAAGCGATTACCAGAAATTTGAAAAGTGGGCAGAAACTTTACCTTATACGTTACGCAATCCACTCTATCACTGGGCGCACCTTGAATTACAAAGATATTTTGATGTAGGTGATATTTTAAATGCTGACAGCGCAAAAAAAATTTATGATACCTGCACAAAAAAATTGCAAACAAAAGAATATTCTGTTCGCAATTTATTGCGCAGGATGAATGTAAAAATAGTATGCACCACTGATGATCCCGCAGACAATTTGGAACATCATAAAAAAATAAAGGAAGATGGATTTGAAATAAAAATTCTTCCCGCTTTCAGGCCCGATAAGGCGATGAATGTGGATGACCCGAATATATTTAACAAATACGTTTCAAAGCTTGAAATAGCCTGTAGCAAACATATAGGAAGCTTTCATGATTATCTTGATGCTTTAAAAATGCGTCATGATTTTTTTGGAAGCATGGGATGTATACTCTCAGACCACGGATTAGAAAATTTGTATGCAGAAGATTATACAGACCATGATATAAATAATATTTTTGGTACTATACGGTCTGGTCACCTTTTATCGCATGGAGATAGCGTAAAATTTAAATCTGCAATGCTTCACATATTGGCAATTTGGGATCATGAAAAGGGTTGGGTGCAACAATATCATCTTGGCGCTTTAAGAAATAATAATGAAAGAATGCTTGCTAAGATTGGCCCTGATACCGGCTGGGATTCTATAGGTGATTTTTCGCAGGGCAAAACATTGTCTAAGTTCCTGGGAAAATTAGATTTAAAAAATCAATTGGCTAAAACGATCTTATATAATGTAAACCCCGTTGACAACGAATTACTGGCAGCAATGACTGGTAATTTTAATGATGGCTCAGTTGCAGGAAAGGTACAGTTCGGTTCTGCATGGTGGTTCCTGGATCAGAAAGATGGGATGACAAGCCAACTTAATGCATTATCCAACATTGGCCTGGTAGGTAACTTTGTTGGGATGATCACCGACTCCAGAAGTTTTCTTTCATTTCCCCGCCACGAATATTTCAGAAGAATTTTATGCAACCTGTTTGGCGAAGAAATGGAAAAAGGTGAGCTGCCAAATGACATAGAATGGACAGGAAAAATAATTAAAAATATATGCTACTATAATGCAAAGAAATATTTCAATTGGTAAATTGCACAACGAGAAAAAATAACTTCATTTTAAAATCATCCTCATTATAGTTCTTGCCCCTTTCCTTTTGAGAAGGGTTGGGATGAGGTCAAACAAAAACAATGTCAAAAAAAGTAGTAACACTGGGAGAAATTATGTTGCGTTTATCTACTCCCGATTTTAAACGATTTGTACAGGCAGACACACTTGATGTAACTTATGGTGGCGGTGAAGCTAATGTGGCAGCGGCTTTGTGTAACTATGGTTTGAATGGAACCTTTGTAACCAAAGTGCCTGACAATGCCATCGGCCAATCTGCCATTAATCATTTGCGCCGTTATGGTGTGGATACACAATTCATCGCCAGGGGCGGCGAAAGATTAGGCATTTACTTTTTAGAAACCGGAGCTTCCATGCGGGCTTCACAGGTGATATACGACCGGGCACATGCTTCCATTTCAGCAGTAGAAATAAATGAATTTGATTTTGACAAAATATTTGATGGCGCTGCCTGGTTTCATACAACAGGTATTACACCGGCATTGAGTGATAAGGCTGCGGCACTAACTGAAGCGGCATTAAAGGCGGCCAAAGCAAAAGGGATTACCACAAGTATTGATCTTAACTACCGAAAAAAATTATGGACCAAAGAGAAGGCAAGGGAAGTGATGACCAAACTTTGCCAGCACGTTGATGTGTGTATTGGTAATGAAGAAGATGCTGATACAACGCTTGGCTTTAAAGCTAAAGATACTGATGTAACTAAGGGTGAACTTAATCTCGAAGGATTTAAAGACGTGTTCAGGCAAATGAAAGATAAATTCGGTTTCAAATACATTGCTTCCTCGCTTCGGGAAAGCCATAGTGCAAGTGATAATGGCTGGAGTGCACTGGTATATGATGGCACTGAATTCTATCATACCAAACAATATGAAGTTCGCATTGTAGACCGGGTGGGCAGTGGTGATAGTTTTGCCAGCGGTTTTATTTATGGTTTGGTAACTGGTATGCAAATGCCTGACGCTGCCGAGTTTGGCGTGGCAGCTTCCGCAATAAAACATACTATTCCGGGGGATCTAAATCATGCAACATTGAGTGATGTGAAGGATTTGATGAAGGGTGATGGCAGCGGAAGAGTGCAGAGATAAAAAACCCCTGTCCCCTAAAGGGGAACTTAGGTTCAATGATTTTTCTAATTAACAAACCTTTGAATAATTATGATAATAGATACACTAGGCAATGCAGGCAAATATTTCAAAGTGCATCCATTGTTTGAAAAAGCATTTGACTACATTAATACAACAGATCTTGCAAACATGGAAGATGGGAAATATGAAATTGATGCTGATTTAAAAGCAATTTTCTCCAACAAAGATGGAATGGAAGTTTCTGAATCAACCGCAAAATTTGAATGTCATAATAAAAATATTGATATACAGCTTTGCATTAATGGAACAGAGCAACTTGGGTGGAAGCCTCGTGAAAAATGTACTGTTGAGAGTGGCGGCTATAACGAAGAAAAAGATGTGCAGTTTTACAGCGATGCGCCAGATATGTATTTCCAGTTAACCAATGAGCAGTTTGCCATCTTCTTTCCCGAAGATGTACATGCACCGATGATAGGTAAAGGGCCGATAAAAAAATTAGTAATCAAAGTAAAAATTTAGATACGAATATGAATACCAGCCAGCAAATAATTGATGCCATCATTCAGCAGGGAATGTTGCCCCTGTATTTTAATGCCGATGAAACCGTAAGTGTTGAAGTATTAAGAGCCATTTATAAAGGCGGTATTAAAGCCGTAGAATATACAAACCGCGGCGAAGCAGCGCTGAAAAATTTTAAAAAACTGGTTGAAATAAAAAATACGGAAATGCCCGGCCTGATGCTGGGTGTGGGAACAATTAAAAATTTAGAACAAGCCGAAAGTTATATGAACACCGGAGCAGACTTTCTGGTTAGCCCGGGTTTTGTAAAAGAGGTTGCCAATTATGCAACAGGCAAAGATATTTTTTATGCTCCTGGTTGTATGACTCCCGGAGAAATAATCGCTGCTGAAAACAGTGGTATAAAATTCATCAAACTGTTTCCGGGGAATATATTGGGTACGGAATTTTTGGCCAGCATAAAAGATATCTTTCCCAAATTATTATTTATGCCAACAGGTGGTGTTGATATCACCCGGGAAAATATTGAAGGATGGTTTAAGGCAGGCGTTTGCGCAGTAGGCATGGGCAGCAAACTAATAAGTAAAAAATTGATGGAAGCGAAAGATTATGAAACAATAGAAAAAACAACAAAAGAAGTTTTGGAAATCATAAGTTCGATAAAAAAATAAACATTCTCCAATCTTAAAGAGAACACTTATTACCCTTGGGGGTTGGGGGCTACAAAATAAACATGACCATGCAAGCCGTAGGAAAGTACAGATGGACCATCTGTGCACTGTTATTTTTTGCCAGCACGATTAACTATCTCGACAGGCAGGTGTTAAGTCTTTTGCAGCCCTACCTTGCTGAAACGTTCAACTGGACAAATACTGATTATGCAAATATTACAGCGGTCTTTCAATTTTTCTATGCGTTCTCAATGTTATTTGCCGGTCGTATTATTGATAAGCTCGGTACAAAAAACGGTTATTCACTGGCTATTATAATCTGGTCCGTTGCAGCAATTATTCACGCCCTGGCTATCCCTATCGGTGAAAATATTTCTGCTCTTTTTGGATGGGCGGGTATTGCCGGTTTCTCTGTATCAGTGTTGGGATTTATGTTTTCCCGGGCAATACTGGCCTTTGGAGAAGCAGGCAATTTTCCCGCAGCTATTAAAGCAACAGCAGAGTATTTTCCTAAAAAAGAAAGGTCCCTGGCAACGGGCATATTTAATTCCGGTACTAATGTAGGCGCTATTCTTGCGCCACTTACTGTTCCCTGGATAAGGCTTAACTGGGGATGGGAAATGGCCTTTGTTATTATGGGTGTTATCGGGTTTATCTGGCTTATCTTTTGGATGATAGTTTATAAAAAACCAGAGAATCAAAAGCGACTTTCGGTCGAAGAACTGGCTTATATCAACGGCGGTGAAGAAGAAATACCAACCGCTGTGAATACAGAACCTGTAAAAGAAAGAGTTTTATGGATTAAACTATTAGGCTACAAACAAACCTGGGCTTTTACTTTTGGCAAGTTTATGACAGATGGCGTATGGTGGTTTTTTTTATTCTGGTTGCCGGCTTATTTAAAAGCGCAATACGGTCTGGTTGACAAAGCTGTTATATTGCCCCTGGCCGCATTATATACCATGGCAATGTTTGGGAGCATTGCTGGTGGCTGGTTCCCGATTTATTTTATAAAAAAGGGATCCAACGTTTATGACGGGCGTATGAAAGCAATGTTCCTGATAGCCCTTTTTCCTCTGGTGGTATTGGCCGCTCAACCGCTCGGTTATATTAGTTTTTGGATTCCGGTTCTTCTTATTGGCATTGGAGCATCAGCCCACCAGGCATGGTCTGCCAATATCTTCACTACTGTTTCTGATATGTTTCCTAAAAAAGCGATAGGGTCTGTTGTTGGTATCGGAGGCATGGCAGGAGGTTTGGGCGGAGTAGTAATGTCAAAACTGGGTGGCGCTTTATTTGATCATTACAAAGCTTTAGGGCACATTCAAACAGGTTATACCATTATGTTTACTATATGTGCCGTAGGTTATTTAATTGCCTGGGTTGTCATGAAAGCTTTGGTGCCGAAATATAAGCCGATCACTGATTTGTAACATGTGACTTCAACGCTTTTTGTAATGCTCAACCCCACTTATTCTTTCCAATAAGTATGCATAACATTTAGTAATTTAATAATCGTCTGAGGACTGATACTTTCACACTAATTTTCTTTGAAAAGAATTCTGCAAAACATTATATTTTTATCACCAACGATGCTGGTTTAAGGTTATACCTCGCTATTAAACACATCAGGCTCATAAATTAATTCGTACAGCGCTTATCAAAACCTCAGAACCTCAAATCAACCTCCGTTAGTTAAAAGCCGCTTGCAGCCAGGCGCTTGCCAAGTTTACTTTAGATTATGTTTTAAAAAACAAAGCATTTTTCTTGTTACGAATTTGGTGAATAGTTTTTTTATTCTATATCTCACGAACTCGCAAATTTTACCCCCTTCTTGTGATCAAGAAGCTGCCTACACTTGATTTCTTCTATATTTAAAAAATTATTTGCTCTAAATATTCTTAAGATTATTTTGTTTCAAGTTAAAATTGTAAATTAGAGATATACTTATTTTCCAACTATGACACTAATTGCAGAAAAATTAATTACTCACAAAAAAAAAGTTTTATCACCGCTAGTTCCAATTCAAACAAAAGGATCGAAAAATCCATTATTTCTCGTTCATGACGGGTATGGTCAAATTTTAACATACCTCAATCTTTCACATCGTCTGGATCCTGATCGACCAGTTTATGGATTAAAAGATCAAGGTTTAGAAATGCAGATCACATCTGCAGATAGATTTAAAATAATGGCTTCACATTACGTGGAAGCCATAGAGTCAATGAAAATAGAAGCTCCGTATCACATAGCGGGCCTCTGTTTAGGAGGGGTAATTGCTCTTGAAATGGCTCAACAGTTTAAGAAAAAGGGTAAGCAAGTGGGGATACTTGCTTTTTTTGGTACCGGATTTAAATCAAATTACCTTTTAGAAGGTGAAGCATGTCGGTTTCCATCAAAGTATAAGAAGTTGATTAATTATTTCTATCGATTGACACTGCCCGAAAAAATATCTTTTTTTCTAAAAAATATTTTGAATGTAGTTCGCAAAATTACTGCTAACAAGTCTACAATTCCAACTCTAAAAATAAATGAAATTTATGCAGCTAATCTACGGGCTCTTCAAGATTACAAACCAAATATCTATCAAGGAAAAATAATAACATTCTGGGCAACCAAAGACCAACGGTTTTCTCCTTTTGAGCAATCCTGCTGGTCTAAAATTGCTACAGAAGGAGTGATCAATTATGATTTTCCAAGACATCACATTACTCATGTTATCAATGGTCCTTACTGTACAAATGTTGTAGAAATTCTAAGAAGTTCATTAGATCAGATCGAAACTTCTAAAGAACTATTACAGAATGGTGAGCGTCAAATTAATAAGAAGGTTAAGGCAAGTGGCCTCTTTTCAATGTCTTCCTTGATTGGTATTCGGCCACAAGGTACAAAGCTGCCAATATTTCTAATCCATGGAGCAGATATCACTTTTCCAGGTGAAATTCATTACGGATATGATTTAGCTCGTTTTTTACAAAATTCCCAACCAGTATATGGGCTACAAGCAAAAGGTTTAGATGGAAAAACCAAACCCCATAAACGAATTGAAGATATGGCGTTTGCTTATATAAAGGAGATACAGATTATACAACCAAAAGGCCCATATTTATTAGGTGGTTTAGATTTTGGTGGTCTGGTCGCTTTGGAAATGGCTCAACAATTAAAAACTCTGGGACAAAAAATATCTCTAGTAGTTTTGTTTGATTCATTTAAGGACGTTGGCTTTTTTCAAACCATCTTCAAGGCAACAAATAAAAGCCCCTCAGATAAATACACAAAAATCCAAAAAAGAATCGACCATTATTTAAATCTATTTTTTAAATATCCCATGGGAAATGGTAGAACCTCCTTTTATATAAGGCAAACATTATTGAGAGCACAAAAAAATTATTTACCAAAACCTTACGAAGGAAATGTTACTATCTTTTACTCAAAGGATAAACCAATCGATACATTTCAAAATTTACCCATTAATAAATTAATTACTGGCCAAATACAAAGTCATAATGTTATATCTGAAGAAGATTCAAGGGATAAAAATGAATATTTAAAGCGACTTACAGAAATATTAAATTCCTATTTGTCTAACGAGTTTTTCAATTAAATTTTCTTAATAAGCATTGGCGAAAACCACCGATGTCAGGACTTTTCCAGCCGGCGTGCTGTTGCTATATTTCTATGAGGTCCATTACCTGTCAGGTTTAATTTATCTTCTTTATAAATCCTATATACCCGTTTATGATTATTCATAAAACCTTTCTCTTTTAAAATAAAATTTAATTAATTTTTTCGAACATCTTCTTTTACTTCATAACTATTCCTATTCCGGTTGTATACAATCGGAAAGCCTTGGTTGCGTAAATGCCGTACCATGCGCTTGGCAGTGCGCTCAGACACACTCAGCTTTTCAGCTAACTTTACAACTGTTCCTGTCCTCTTAAGTTCTGAGAGGTATTTAATAGTCTCCAGCTTTTCCGTGTAGTTAAAAAAAGTCATAAATATATTTTTAGTTAATGAAACTTTTTAGCAGTCCACTCCTTTAAAAACCGATTTATTATTAAACTCTTTTTTGGAATCCAGTATATATCTAAAAGGTGAGGATCAGGCACATGGCATATCCATGTAAAAGGTTACAGCGTAGGCTTTACTGCATAATTTTCTCAACGAATATTGAATTAAGACCTTTGGCGTGCTTCATTTAAAAATCTTTAGCGTCTAATTCGTAAAGTACGGATGGAATAGGGGTAACATGTCAATCGCCAAGTAAAATAATGAATCGGTTTTTTAATTGCAAGTGTTTTTTATAATTTTTCTTACATCCATTTATGCTAACGCAATTATCAAACGTTTTTCCACAGCATTTATCTTCTACTTTTTGTTTTTAACTCATTTCAAATATTGCTGTCTTTAGTTTAAGCATTTCTATGATTTAATTTTTTGTTGCGCATAATTATTTACGTCTTCAGCTATTATTTATTTTTTTGGGGATAAAGGGTTTTAGTTATGTCTGAAAGTTTTTTTATTGTTCCATGAAAGCAAAATACTGAAACCATGAAAGCCATTGATACGGGTAAGTTGCTTCCAGGTATTATAAGTACTAAAAATATTTTTCTTATTACACCAATTTTAAGTGAAGTTTTTCTATTAAAAATAATCTGGACTACTATTTTCGAATAAGGAGTCTTCTGAATAAGCTTCCATTAATGTTGCAGGAGTCGCGTTTTCTACTAAATCCTTTATTCTTCTCATAAACTTGTTAGAAAGGACATTGTCAATAAGCCGGTAATCATAGCTTAAAGTAATATACATCATTTTGGCAATTGCAATTTCTTTACCTATGACGACCGGTTTATCCTGGTACTTATGAATACCAAGGATTGCAGATTGAGGAATGTTAAGGATTGGTGTTGAAATCAAAGAACCGAAAACTCCACCATTAGTTATTGTAAACGTACCTTTCTGAATGTCCTCGGGGGTTAACTTTTTTTTGAAAGCTTTGTAATTCAATTGAAACAGTTTTTTTTCAATTTTAAACAAATTTAAGCTATCAACATTCTTTATTACCGGAACAACTAATCCCTCTTTAGTAGACATAGCGACAGAAATATCAGAAAATTGATGAAATATTATATTGTCATCTTTACAGTAAGAGTTTAGAAGAGGGAATTCTTGTAATGCGATACTACAAAACTTTATAAAAAAGCCAGTTAAGCTAATACTTATCTTATGCACTTTTCTTAGATGATCTCGGGCTTCAAGTATCGGGCTTATATCAACTTCATCGAAAACAGAGAGCGTTAACGTTGAACTTTGTGCTTGTAGCAGGTTTTTCGAAATTGCCTTTCGAAGATTACTTAATTTCTCACATGTCGTATTTCTATTATGCTCCATTTCACTACAAATTGACCTTATTTTCTCGTTGCTCATCAGTCAATAGAATTAAGTTGTATTTTACATGTACACCCATACGTGAATCTAATTGCCATTTAACAGCTTCTTTTGCGTCTTTCTCTACTTTACATGTAAATTCCGGACTTTGATCAATTGCGTCACCTTCCTCCATTTCAAGTATTTTAGCTACTGCAAATTCCTTTAAAGCTTTTTCTTCAGCAAGCTCTTTAACACCAGAAATAAATGGACCTTTTTTATTCGCATCTTCTATTACCCTATCCTCATTCCACATGTCATCATAGAGGTGATCTCTTTTACGCTGTCTTTGCAGTAAGTGATAAACTTCTTTCATTTCAATAAGAGGTAGAAATTGTGAATTAGGAGGTGGATTGCCAAAATCAAAAGAACCCTTGACATCTCATGAAAACTCCCTTTGGTAATAGTTACTTGCCAATCACCATTAGCTAATTGAATACTTGTAATTGAAGGTTCGCCTGAAAAATAATTAGTCACGAAAGACGCAGCATAAAAACATCCTTCTTTTCCTTCAGTTGCCCATCAGTTTCATTGGTTGTATCAACCCTTACTTGCGCATGTAAGTGATACAGCGACAAAAACAGTAAACAAAACAGCCAGGAAAATGTCAGAACTCTTCTGTTGTAAAGATGTTGTCGCATATGCTATGTTTTTTCTTGTTATTAAGAAACAAAACTTCTGCTCGTACAGAACGGGAACGCCTGCTGAGAACCTGTCCACCTCCATTTACCGACTTACACCGGGCGATCATCAAAAACAATCTGACTGGCAAAAGCCATCAGAATATCATAGGCGGAATATCTGTTAGACTAAAAGCAATCTTATTCAAGAGTACCGGGCGTATACATGTCTTTATCTATGATATTGCAACATCCATTCGTACATGTTCATGCCGTTCTCTTTGTAGTACGGATCTGTGGCCCTTGTCCAGGCATCGTGATTGTTTAGTCCCCAGGGAAGAAATTCGGTAAACTTTGGAGGTATGGCCGGGTGATAACTGTTTAGCAGTGATACAAAGGCCTCAATTTTGTTAGTACTTAGCGAATGATCATCCTTATTCCGAAAAATCCATATTGGCACATTACCGTCGACAAGCTTTTTGCACTTGGCCGGAATATCCCCACTTAAAGAAACACCAGCAATGGGCACAATAGCGGCGAACATAGAGGGTTTTTCAGCGGCTACATCACAAACCCATCGGCTGCCCTCACTTAAACCAGAGAGATAAATTCTGGTGGTGTCAATTCGGTAATTGCGCTTCGCATAGTCTATAAATGAATAAACTTCCGAATTCTTGGGGTAGAGCCGGTATTGAGGCATCAGAATGATAAATGAAAAGTTGCGGCCGTTCACCTTAAAATTTGGCGGGAATAATTTTCCGTCCAACAACTCAGGAATTGCAGCCCTCAAAAGGTCATATAAGCGATCCTTTCCATCTCCATATTGCCCATTTCCATGAGACCAAACAATTAATGGATATTTTTTCCCTGATTCGGAATAGTGTGCCGGTACAGCACTATAAAATCCGCCAATGTTTCCATTAACATCTATGTAGTTCGGTTTAAACACCAAAGGCTCTGTTTCTACAAATTTGTCAGACGTTGGATCCATAATTCTTTCCTTTTGACACGAGACTGTGCTTAAAAGGAGGAGTGTAAGTCCATAATATATAAACTTCATAAAAAATTAGTTTAAAGAGATTTTTTCATTTGCTCTAAAATTTGTTACTATGTGCTTTGCCTTTGAAGGCATCTAACAAAGAATTCACTAGCTTCGTTCCATTAAACGTTGTAGTCAGCTTTCATTTGCAGGAAATTATGTGTGCGTTTAAACAGTAATCTTTCTCAAACTTAAAACCCCTCAAGGCCAAAAAGTGTCCCTGTAAAAAATTAACGGTCAGAATGCTATCATTCGCTTTAACGGAAAATTCACTTTGGGGCAAGATGCCGTTAGAATGGCTAAAATTTATTTTAGGTCGTGTAAGGATCTTAATATAAAAGATCTTACGATAAACGGTGAACGAAACTTTATATCGAATCCACTTTAATGGAAAATAGCACGTTTATCGGCACATAAAAAAATAATAGTATGGGTGAAAAACCAGTAAAAGTGCTTATTAGTTTAAAGAAGAGCAGAATTGCAATTTGGAGGAATAATTATGTTTTTGTAGCAAACGAAAGTCTTAACTATAATAATTCTGTTGCAGAATTCGATAACTGGTTATTGAAAACCCAAAATTTGAAACAGATTTGAAAAAAAGTTTTCTTCACGGTGTAAGTTCCAGGATTAAAATTGTACAAAAGCTGGCGTTCTAAAAGAGAAAGCAAAAAGACCAAACTCACTAATTGTTGAAAAACAATAGTATCAATTACACTATCCCGATTTCAAGGTGCTATAGGTTCGAAGGGCTGTAAATATTTGTAGAGCTTTAATTTTATACTAATCTTAATATGCATAATTTTTTTTTAAGAACATGGTGGGATAGGTTAGTTGCTAACTCGCGGTAATGGTAAAGTGTAAAGGAGATAGAATTACAGAAAAAATATTTCAAAAGCTTCCTTATCAACTTAAGGTTGTTGCCACCTTTTACAAAGGTTTAAAAATCATAAAAAAGGTTTTCAGGCCTATATAAACATTATTATGAAATTACAAACAATTGTGGAATGCAGAATTAGATCACTTAATTGACTATCAAAATAAAAAAATAGAGCAAATATTGATTGAAGCAATATCATGAATATGCCGCCATCTTTTGGCGGCTCGTTTACACGGATGCTTTCCTTCTGGATTAACTCTACAACCGACTCTCCAATCCGTTGCCAGAAGGCCACCAGCTCAGTCGGCACACACGGTATATTTGCCTGAAAATGTTGCTCCCCGCTGAAGTACTGAAAGTAATGTTTTCAGCGCATTGCTCGACTAAATTTTCATCGCTAAGAACGTGTGCCATAATAGGGATAATCTTTAGCTACTACCGTGTCTTTCTTTGATTGATTAATAAGATATTTTCTACTGATTCAAAGCTATTTGCTCAGCTTTTTTGAAAGCATTATACTTGAGTGAACCTATAATAGTTGAATAAAGGTATAGCAATGCATTAATAGTTTGATTGACTATGAAATGACCTACTTTTTATAATGCCAGAACTCCTACATAGAGCGATAAAATAAAGCGCCTATCAGATTTAGTCGTAAATTGAAAACTTGCCGTGCATTTCTGAGGTACAGGGCGGCACGGCCTCTTCGCGTCTTCGTTTGATTCAAGGGCAAATTCAGTTACTTACTTTAAACGTTTCTGGCACTTCTACACAGCAGGTTCTGATGGCACCACTTTTCGTCGCATGTCGTATTACCTTTACTCGTAGGCCTAAGGGGCAAACCTCTCTCAGTTAACTTTACAGGTTTACAGCTAACAAAGATTG
>JBDSFG010000223.1:0-20531 GCA_039919615.1 Ginsengibacter sp.
GAATCTTTAAGATCAATAAACATTACAATCCTTTTTTCAATTTTTGGGCGGATATACCTGCCTAATAAAATGTCTGCAAACACACCAGGTGAATATTTTTCGTTTATTATGAGCAGTAACTGCGTAATAAAAAATATTATCAGCCAATATAAAACCTTTTGCAAAAGCCAGTTTTTGTGTAAGGCATATTGCATAATGTGTTTAATGGCCTCGGCCGCCGGATGACCTGTTATAATATAAGATGTGGCAAATTGTATAACGAAACTTATTAAAAGAGCTGAGCCAAGCAGTATTACACTTTTTAATAAAAAATTAACCCAAAGGGGATAGGACCGCAGAATTTTTTTTAATTTATATACTAATAGATATCCCATAATTAAACTCAGCAAAAAGATAAGTGATTCTCTAACCCATAAATTCTTTGTGTGCTTTACTACTTCGCTTTCATCTTCCCTAAGCAATACAACAATAAAATCAACCAATGCCCACAGAAATGCTATGAACAAAACAGATTTTAACCTGAATTTATCTACATTTGAAATTTTAAAAAATTTGAGATGGAAAAGTTTCATTTGGCTTGCAGATATTGGTAAATAGATTCCTGGGCATTTAAAATTTCTCCCTGATCTGCCACAGTTTCCTGGTCTAAATTTGAAGTTAGCTTTACAGCCTTATCATTATCTTTCCATTGTATATCAAAGTAATCAACCAGCTCTTTTTTTAATTTGCGGTTTGTAACCGGTACACAAACTTCAATCCTGTGATTCAGATTCCTGTTCATCAAATCTGCTGAACCGATTATAACTTCCGTATTATCTCCCACGCCAAAAATGAGTATTCTGGTATGTTCAAGATAACGGTCTACCAATCGCTTAACAGTAATATTTTCACTTAGGCCTTTAAGGCCGGGTATAATGCAGCAGACACTTCTTATTATTAGATTTATTTTTACTCCAGCCTGGCCTGCTTTATATAACAGGCTAATAAATTTCTGCTCTTCAAGATTATTCACTTTAATTCTTATCATAGCCGCTTCATTATTTTGCGCCTTTTTTATTTCGTTTTCTATAAGGTCTTTTAATCTGTCTTTCAAATTAAACTGGGATACAAGTAACTCCTCAAACTTTAATTTATTGTTTTGAAGAGACTTGTCTTTTTTCCGCAGGAATTTAAATAACTGTTCTAATTCTGCCACTATACTTTTTTTACTTGTCATCAACACATGATCAGTGTAAAACTGTGCAGTTACCTCATTAAAATTTCCGGTGCTTAAAATTGCATAGGTTAGTACCTTGTTTTCTTTGCGTTTTTTTACTATTGCAATTTTAGAATGTACTTTAATATCAGGGATACTGTATATAATATTTACGCCGGCCTGCTTCATTACTTTACTCCATTTGATATTGTTGGCCTCATCAAATCTCGCTTTCAGCTCAATAAACGCGGTAACCTTTTTGCCGTTTTTTGCGGCGCTTATCAAGGCGTTTACAATGTGAGATTCGGCTGCAACCCTGTATAAGGTAATGAATATATCTGTAACATCTGTGTCAATTGCCGCCTGGTTAAAAAAAGAAAGCACAGGGTTGTAAGACTGATAAGGAATATGAAGCAAAATATCCTGGGTATTTAATACATTAAAAATGTCGCCGCTATTCATTACATCAACGGCCGATACAGGCTTTAATTTTTTATAATACAAGTATTTATTAAAATCAGGAAAGGAGGAGAGATCTTTTAAATTATGGTACCTGCCGCCTGTGAACATGTCCTGATATTCTACCTTGAATGCTGCTGCCAAAAACATGAGAAGGTTTTCAGGCATCCCACTTTCGCAGAGAAAGCGCGAGGGCGGGCCGAAATCTCTTTTGTTAAGCTGCTTGTCAATTTTGTTTAGCATATTGCCACTGTATTCATCTACAAGATGAAGCTCTGCATCACGGTTAAGTTTAATACTGTATACGCCGATTATTTCAAGACCAGGAAATAAATACACAAGATTCTGTCTTACTATGTCGTCAATAAAAATTACATACTCAAAATTATCCAGCGGGCTTAGCACAAAAAATCTTTTCAGCTTTTCGGAAGGTACGTTAACTATGGCCTGCTTTAAATTTCCCTGGCCGGCATCTTTTAAAGTAACTGCGAAATACAACTGGTTATTTTGGGGCATAAAAGCATTGCGGGTGTTGCCATCTAAAAATATGGGCTGAATAAAAGATAAAACATGTGATAAAAATAGTTCCCTTATTTCAGAGATATGCTGCTCCTGTATATTGCTGTTGTAATAAAATATTATGTTGTTTTGTTTCAGTTCGGTTATTAGTTGATCTTTGAGAATAGAACCAAATAAAATTAGCTGCCTGTTAATTTCATCATGAATTTTTTTGGGGATGTCTTCCGTGTTATCGTAGCTAAGTTGTAATCGTGTTTTTTTATCCAGCCTGGAGAGAGCAACTATTGACGAATATCTTACTCTGAAAAATTCATCAAGATTAGAAGAGAAAATAGATAAAAATTTTAATCGCTCATACAGCGGAACTTTTTTATCAGCGGCCTCCTGCAAAACTCTTAAGTTAAACCCGAGCCAGCTAAGGTCTCTGTTATAAAACATGCTAACCGTTTTAAAAAGGTGATCCTGCTGCATTCGTTACCGCAGGTGCTGAAGGAGAAGAGTGGTTGATAGAAACAGCTAAGGCAAATGCTACTACAGAAATCACTATACCGATCATAAAAATATTATAGGCAAGTCTTACAAGCCTGTACTTTCTGCCTAAAACAATACCAAGACTATAAATGTCTTTAATCAAAGAGCCATATAAGTAATCCGTATCCACCATCATATTTCTCATAGCAATATTATAATCTTCAAAAGATGCCTTATAAAAGTTACCAAAAAATAATAAATTGGTTTTTTTATCCGTTATATCCTGATTAGTAAATGTTCCGCCGATAATTTTTGGCCTCGTTGCCAGAATTGCTATTACAATAGTGCTTACTGCCACACCTAAAAATATAATTGATGGAACAGTAAGATACGGCTCATCCTGCAGTTTTCTAAAAAGTACACTTAATATTACTGAGATAATAATGGCATTAACTGAAATTAAAATATTTGCTTTATGATCAGCCATGTCGCTAAGCTTCAGGTGATTTTCCGAAGTAAGGCGCAGCATTGTTTGAATACCTTTAGACATAAGGCCGGTTTTATCTTTCTCAATATTTGAAAGATTTTCAGGCCCGCCAGGGTTTACCGTTACCGGGATTTGGTCCAAATTCTCGTTTTTATCGGAATTTTTTTTCTTTAACTTTTTCATATTTTTTTTCTTTTTCTTATTTAGCAGCTCTTTACAATAATCCGTATAAAATTGATGTGTTTCCAGCATTTCCAGCGTCTTATCATCAAAGGTGGTTTTATCCATGCCTGGCTTCGATAAATTCAATTCCTCAAACATGAGCCCGTTGGTGAGTTTAAACGCTTTTGTGCCCAGATGATAAGTGTCTGCATCGCAAATAATTTGTTGCAACAGGTTAGCAGGGTTCCTGGGCATTTTTGTGACCATTATGCATTGCTCAATATTTTTTATTAAAGCTTCATCAGTAGTATTTTCCTGCATAAAGTTTCTCATTATTTCCACACTTTTTTCCTCATGCCTGGCAGGTTCAGTGAACAAATGCCCGGTATCATGAAACCAGGCGGCAGCAAACAGGATAAGCATATCTTTTTCAGATAAATTATAATGCGCCGCAATTTCTTTAGTTCTGTCAACGACTGCTTCTGTATGTTTCAGGTTGTGAAAAAGCAATGCAGGCTTTGCCCTTTCAGCAAATAAAGATTTTGCATACTGCTCTATGTCTTTATATAAATTATGGTCGTTCATGTCAGAAGGTTAAAGTGAATTTTTTACCCAAAGAAAAATTGAATAATTGGTCTTCAGGAGAAATTCCGATAGTGGCCGAAATAAAGAAAAGGTTAAAAGGTGCATAATACAATCCGCCGCCATAAGCCGCATGTACCCTTTTTGAAACCTCCCCTTTTAACCACACTTTTCCTAAATCATAAAAGGTTATGAGCCCCACATTGCCCGGGAGGATATAAGATTGGGACTTGAATAATTTTATCCTCAGCTCAAAGCTGCCATAGAGCAAAGAAGAGCCGGAAAAGCGATTCTTTCTAAATCCCCTCAAAAAATTATTTGCTCCGAGATTTAAGGCCTGGAAGTACTCAAAATTTTTGCTAAAGATATGTCCCCCGCCAATACGCACTACTGCTACTACTTTATCCGGATCTCTTAATGGCGCATACACCTGCATATCGGAAACTAATTTGGTTATGGTGTGGCTGCTTTTATTCAGAGATACCAGGGAGCTGAATTCGGAATTCCACACTACTCCTCTTGTAGGAAAAAACTCATCGTTAATAAAGTTAATATCAAATTTAAGCCTACCTCCTAAATAGTCTTTTATTGAATATATATTAGCAGAATCAAAGCCGGCTGCAGCAGCATTGCCGAGTATTCGTTTTTTATTGTCCTCATAGTTACTCCAGTAATGAAAATAAGACGGCCCAATACTTACATTCACCACATCATTGAGGCGTTTACGCAGAAGGAGGTCGCCTGTTACATATTTATATCTTACCCGGTAAAAATCAATTTTTTTAGTGGAGAGTTTAGCTGTATTATTTCCGATGCCAAAAAAATAATTAAGAGTTGGATCAACAATTTCAGCATTTACAATAATATCATTTTTACGAAGTACTGAGTTAAAAATCCCTTCGTACTTTGCCTGGTAAGCTTTACCAGACAAAGCATACAACGCAGAAAGCTTTTGGCTGGTTCCAAAAAGCGGCCCGTTTCTAAAGCCAAATGTTTTTGCAGAGATACCAATGCCAATTAAAAAATTATCATCAACATTATATCCAACATTCAATAGGGGGAAGCTATGAGTATTGTAATTAAATCCATTGGTTCTGTAATTGTTTACTACAGGATCATCAGAGAAATGAATGTTTGATCTGTTAGACTGTTGCACCACATTTTTTTCACCAGGCAGATCATAGATGCTGTTTTTAATATTGCCTTTTATATTAAAAGTATCGTTACCTTTTCCGCCGATTATTCTTAATCTTATTTTGCTGGTTACATCATCATCAACGTCAAATCTGTCGTTACCATTTAATCCATACAGTCGTATTTCTCCCGTTTGGCGTTTATTGAATACCCGGTTATACATAACAAATCCTGAATCAGAAGCTTTGGTTTGCCCATGAACAATTACCTGCACCCCCTCCCCTGCCTGCTTTACCCTAAAATATTCAACCTCGTTGCTGCCCACAACATCCACATTTTTTGATAAGAATGAATAATATTTTAAGGCTTCCTTCCTTAAAATATCACGGCGACTTATAAGCTTGTCACCTATTTTTTGAGCGCTGAAAGAGTAAATTTCGGGAGGCATTTTTTTTACTGAATTTGCAATTACCGCATCTGTGGTATTGATTACAAAGCTGTCAACAGTGGTACGCCACTGGCTTTCATCAAGCTGGTTTAAAAAGAAGCGGTCGAAATTACGACTGTAATAATTGAGCCACTTTACGCTACCCATATTTTTTTTAAAGCCATGTAAATAGGGAAACCTGTTCCTGGAAAAATAATTGAGAAGCAATCCGTCTGAACTAAAAAATGCCTGGTCCCTGTCCCTTGGTATAGGATAGTACGTTCTTCCCTTTCCCGTATCTCTAACTCCCCATCTCCATTGGTCAGGATGCCTGTTCCAATCGCCAATAAGATTGTCTAAGAGGCGTGATTTTAAAACATCCTGCTGATCAACAGTATGATCATTATCTTCAAATATTTTTGACATAACTTTTGCAGAACTTTTGGTATCAGAATTATCAGGCGTTGGATCCCTTTCTTCTAACACACACACACTGTTACGAAATGAAGACTGGTAAAACCCAAGGGCAGGGTCATCCGGCACATAAAAGAGTTCAGATTTTGAGGTAACGATTCCGTTGGCTTTGGCAAGCTCTCCGGCTACCGCGGCAGCGTACGGATAATCGCTTGAAACCATGTCCCGGGCTATATCCTGGGCGATAGTATTTCTCAGGTTTTCAGGAATTGCTATTTCCGGCATCTTATCTACAGAGCGTAACACCCATTCTTTGCCACTCTTATCCTGCAGGCGTAATGATTTGGTTTGTCTTCCGCCACCAAGGCTTAAAATTTTAAATCCTCCTTTTTCTTTACTTATATTAAATTCTTTTAATTTTACCGGTGTGCTCCATTCCTGCCGGTAGTTCTTTCCTAAAACTATTTCTTTAAAGCCCGACGAGTTTTTGTATTTATCACTCGCTGATATTACCACACTATCTTTAAAAGCATACTCTACCTGCCGTTGTGTATCCTGCGGGTTATCAGGCGTTGGCAGGGTTGAAAAGTTTAGAATGTTCTCGCTATAAGCTTTTGTTACTTTGCTGGAATCAACAGTATAAAATGTAGTTCTTACATTTTTATTTTTAGATATTTCAAGAGTTGTGAAGCCGTGTTTATCTGAGCCAAATAATTTATTTTTATTTGGAGAAACCCTTGTTGCTTTGCTGCCTGCGCCACTTACAATATAGTAGTATCCTGTATCTTTTATTAATTGCAGCGAGTGTTCGTGACCAGATGCAAAAACTATATTCTGATGGCCTTTAACCGCCTCATTCATATCATGAATAAATTGTGCGTAAAATGGGTGTTTTAAATCCTCAGAGGTACCAAACACGCTTCTTGTAACCGGGTAGATAGTGCCTATTAACGGTAAAGGGATATAAGCATTTTTTACTACATCAGTAAAAGGAAATATGTACTGCTTCCACGTAAAATAGCCACCATGTATTCCATAGCTTTTTAAGGTATGATGAAAGGTGAGTAATACCAGCTTTTTGGAATTTTTGGCAAGAATATCCCCGATCTGTGCCAGTACCTCTTCTTTGGATTTATAAGGACAATCGGATTCAATACCCGGCTTATCATAAGGGTGAAGCCACCACTGGCTATCTATCATAAGTAATACAATATCCGGCGTAATGTGAATTTCCACGGGGCCGGGGCATCCATCTTCCGGATAAAATTTTATCGTTTTTTCACCATAATTATCTACGTATGTTTGTTCTCTTACAATAGATTCGTAGCCACCCCGCCCTCCATTTTGCCAATCGTGATTTCCTGGTATCATATACACCTTTGCCCGAGTGCCTTTTGCAATAATAATTTGTGAATCAAGGCCGGCTTTTCTGGCTGCATAGTTAGCTGCCGTATTATCGGGCAGGCCGGTAGGGTACAAATTATCGCCAAGAAAGATAATAGTAGTTTTTTCATTAAAGGGAATGGTATTTTTTACAGCAGAGAGAACCGGAGTATGGCCTTTTATTAACTGTCCTGCATCACCAATTAATACAATAGTCGCTTGCAAACTATCCTGGGCTAAACAAATAGTATAAGAAAAGAATAGCGCAACAGATACTAAAACAAACTTCTTCAAATTACTTATTTCTTTTTAAAACTAAAAGTGTCGGAGAACCTTCTTCGTGCCATTCATTAGATATTATCATATCTCCGGCAGGTGTAAACGTGATGCCTTCGGGCTGCTTATAAATTTTATCATCCAAAGTAAATACATCTTTAAAATTTCCGTCCCTGTCTGCTACAACTAATAATTTATTAACAGAGCATAATATATATAGTTCATTTGTAACAGGATTTATGGCAGCAGCAGATGGTTTCAAATGAATCTTTTGCTCGCCGAGTTTTTCGTCAATTGGCAATACATTGATATAAAAAAGTGAGGGATTAAAAGTTTTTGCAGACGGATCGTAACCATAGGCTGATACGGCTTTCTTCTTATCATCTTCACATTGCTTACAAATGAGGACAAGACCCTTTTTATCATCATAGTATAAAGTTTCAAATTCATTTACTTTTTTATCTGACCCCGGAAACACCGATTTGGAAGCGGTGATAGCGTTGCCGTTAAATTTAAGCTGTTCAATATCTCCGTTGCTTATAAGCACGTAAAAAGTACTGTCTTGCAATACTACATCTTCAAAATCATGTCTCTTATCAAACGTCCAGCTTTGCACCTGGTTATTGCGATGCAAATATATTTTGTATAAAATTCCTGCTTCATCTACAATGGCAAACAGGCTTGTATCCTTTGGGTAAAATGAGATACCGGAAATCTCATTAAGTTGTTGTGGTAATTTTATTATGGTTGGATTATTAAGATCATATTCTTTTGAAGAAGCGATAGAAGCGTAATTCATTTTTACTTCAGCAGCATTTTCCTCGTTTTTATTTTCTTTTTTAATTTCTTCTTTTTTATTAGCTGAATGGCAGCCGGTACAATAAGGAGATTCTAAAATTACCACGAGGCAAACTAACAAATATTGTAAACGCATATATAAATATAAGATGATTTCATGCTAAAGAGACAAAACATGTACCATATATATAATGGGATTTATCATTATATTTCGTTAGGTAAGCCGCTACAAAAATGCAAATGCCTTGCATAAATAAAACTTCCGCCAGTAGAAAATTTTGCAACGAGGGAATTCGAGGCATCACGATCCCTTCGCAAGTTTGCTATTACTTCACCTATTTGCCGGGAAATTAATGGCGAATGATTTTTGACTTGTATTTTGATTATCGTCCATCTCCATTTTTATTTTAGGAGCCCAGTAAGAGGTTTCACTTCAGCAATCCGGCAGGCACAGGTGCTAAAGTGCGTTTTTTGTATTGAGGTCAACACTGGCATAAAATCCTAAATCTTTAATTTTTTATTTGTTTTACCCAAAAAGCAATTTGCCCGTTGTGGTATGAAAAATGTTCAGTTACACAAATAATAATTCCAATGCCTGAAAATTAGTTCCCTGAACGGGGTAAATCTTAATTAACCTACTTTCATCGATAGTTTTCATTATGGCCGTTGCCTCTGCAATTGTATGTCAAGCTGATTTAATAGTGCATATTTTGTATATCCTGTTTTTGTTGTAAACTCTTTATTTCTTTCCCTTACGTCTTTAGTTTCGCCAGGCGCTGAAAATATATACTGTCTTATGTTACCACTAAATGTAAAATGAGATTGCCTCTGCTGTTAGAATTGTTATTGGGAGATTCCCAAATTTCCCTTTCATCAATTTCGCTAAAACACTTTATTATCCTGTGCTTATTTTCTTCAATACGTTAAATTGATTGCTCAGGAAATTCTTTGGTTAAAGCATTTATGATATTTGGGTTTTTAAACTTTTAGCTACTGCTGGCTTTCCCTACAAAGAAATTTTACCCATTTGAGCAAATTTGTAAGCCCGTTGATTTTTGCTATAATGAAATTAAAATAAATGTTTAATAGCGCCCGCCTTCAGCATAAAGTTGAAAGAATGGTGTAGTTTTTTTTAGAGCCAGCGCTATTTTTCATGCCTCAACCGTTGCAATTAGCTGCTATCTTGTTAGCCATTTATCAAATGAATTATTCTTCGTAAAAAAAATCCCGACGGCTGTTCAAAATTATTCCCCTTTATAATGATGCCTAACCTATAAATTTGTATTTCTATCAACATTTATTACGTTTGAATTTAATTTCATGATGACAAACAACTCAGGGCTAAAGATATTAACGATTGACATTGGCGGCTCACATATTAAAGCCACTATTTTAGATGAGGCTGGCACATTGATTCAGGATTATGCAAGATTACCTACTCCTGTACCTTCCACGCCAGGGAGCGTTTTGGAAACTATAAGTGATCTTGTAAAAAAATTTCCGGAATATGACAGAATATCCGTGGGCTTTCCCGGTTATGTAAAAAAAGGGGTTATCAAAACAGCCCCTAACCTGGGAACGGAACAATGGAAGGACTATGATCTGGCAAATGCACTGAGCGCTTTACTTAAAAGGCCTGCAAAAATTGTAAATGATGCAGATCTGCAGGGTTTAGGTGTAGCAAGCGGCAACGGGCTTGAAATGGTAGTTACACTTGGAACCGGCTTTGGCACAGCATTATTGCAGGATGGTAATCTGTTACCTCATTTGGAACTTTCCCGTCTGCCAATATCAAAAGACAGGAATTACGATGACTATATTGGAGAGAAGGCCTTTGATAGCAAAGGTGCAGAGCATTGGAATAAAAGGGTTGAAAGAATACTTGAGATTTTAAAAATTGTTTTCAATTATGATCACTTGTATGTTGGTGGTGGTAACGCAAAAAAAATAAATTTTAAGCTCGACGAAAATATCACTATCGTTGGCAATCGTGATGGAATTAAAGGTGGAGCAAAGTTGTGGAAGCAAAGTGATGTAACGTGGGCTCTTTAAAGCCCCAATAATTTCTCATTAATTTTTTTGCACTAAATAAAATTAAATGCCCAATCCTCTTCCAAAAATTATTTTTTTTGATATTGGTGGTGTGCTTCTTACAAATGCATGGGGCCATGAATCCCGGCAAAAAGCTGCAAAAAAGTTTGGTATTGATTACGATCAAATGGATGTATTGCACGATTTTATTTTTAATATTTACGAAATAGGAAGCATCACGCTTGATGAATATCTTAATACTGTTGTGTTTAATCAGCCAAGAGATTTTTCAAAAGAAGAATTTAGAGAATTTATGTTTGGAGAATCTGCGGAGTTGCCAGGCACGCTTGAATGGCTGATAGAATGGAAACGCAATAATCCTGAATTAAAGATAATTGCCATTAATAACGAAGGAAAAGAGCTTAACGATTATCGTATAAAAAAGTTTAAACTGCACCGATGTTTCGATGCCTTCATATCTTCAAACGAAGTTGGAATGAGAAAGCCCAATCCCCGTATATTCCGCCTGGCATTGGGTGTGGCACAGGCTTCCGCTGATGAATGTTTTTATTTTGATGACCGGCTGATGTTAGTTGATGCTGCAAAAAAACTCGGTATCAATGCCTTTCATCACCAGGGATTTGACTCTACAAAACAGATATTAGAAGGCCTTGCCAAATAAAACGAAGAAGTTTACAGGTAGGTAAGCATACAAGTTAATCTTTAAATGAGCTTATAACTGAAGCCTCCTGCGTTTTTACAGATTTGGCTACCCGCTTATTTATATCGGTAATTTCTGCAGAAGTAAGATAACGCCATTTACCAACAGCTATTCCTGCTAAAGCAATATTCATAATTCTTATACGTGCCAGTTTTGTGACGCGGTAATTCAGTACATCACACATTCTTCTTATTTGCCTGTTCAATCCCTGGGTTAATATGATCCGAAAAACAAATTTGCTTTCTTTCGTTACTAAACATTTTTGTGTGGTAGTATTTAGGATGTTTACTCCATTGGCCATTTTTTTTATAAAAGCCGGTGTAATTTCTTTATCAACATTTACAATGTATTCTTTTTGATGATTATTGCCTGCACGTAATATTTTGTTTACTATATCGCCGTCATTGGTCAAAAAAATCAATCCTTCGGAAGGTTTGTCGAGCCTGCCTATAGGGAATATCCTTTCGGGATAATTTATATAATCAACAATATTGTATTTATCCTTTCTGTCTGTTGTAGAAGAAACCCCGGCAGGCTTATTAAATGCTATATAAACAATTTTATTTGGTGCTTGCAAAAGCTCACCGTCAACTTTTATTTCATCATTAAATGTAACCCTGTTGCCCTTTTCGGCAATTTTATTATTTACCAGCACTCTCCCATCCTGTATAAGTTTATCTGCCTGCCGGCGTGAACAGAAGCCTGTTTGGCTAATAAATTTATTTAAACTAATATCATTTTTTTCACCTTGCATGTGAAGAAATTTTATTTACAATTATTCGATGAAAGTAATCCAGGCTCGTAAATCAAGGCGTCAGCTTTGATCAGCTTTTTTTAAAAATGAACACATTTGATTCCGCTTAAATTATACAAAAAAAAATTAAATTTTTCAGCACCAAAACAAAGCTTATTTTGCTATAAATTCAATCACCAAACCTGTTTTTATGCGAATAAGTTTAAGGTATTTTACTTTATTTGCTATAGCAAATATTTTATCATTTGGTTCCTTTGCACAAATCATAAGCATTTACGGCAACATTAAAAACAGCTCTTCTAATGAATCCCTGTCTGCCGTATCAATAACTATTAAAGGCGCCATCAGCGGAACGTTTACTGATGATAAAGGAAACTTTAAAGTAAATACAAATAAACCACTTCCGGTTACTTTACTTGTTTCTTCAGTAGGTTATTCAATCCAGGAGGTTCAGGTGACCAACGCATCTGACTTTGTTCAGGTAGGCCTTACTCCTTCCAGCCTTCTTGGACAGGAGATAGTAATTTCTGCAACCCGTGTGGCCGAAAGAATACTAGAGTCCCCGGTTTCCATTGAAAGAGTTAGTGCTGCCAATATCCGAAATGCCCCCGCCGCGAATTTTTATGATATCATAAGTACGCTAAAAGGCGTAGATGTAACTACCTCGTCGTTAACTTTTAGGTCTCCGACCACACGTGGCTTTGGAGGAAGCGGAAATGTAAGATTTAATCAATTGGTGGATGGTATGGATAACCAGGCGCCTGGCCTGAATTTCTCCGTGGGAGCTATAATCGGGCTAAATGAGGTTGACATTGATAATATTGAATTGCTATCAGGAGCATCCTCTGCGCTCTATGGCCCCGGTGGTATGAATGGCACATTATTAATGACCAGTAAAAATCCTTTTAAATTCCAGGGATTATCTTTTGTAATTAAAGAAGGAATAATGCATACGGATGGAAGTGAAAGGCAATTATCGCCTTATAATAACTGGAGTCTTAGATGGGCAAAAAAATTATCTGATAAGTTTGCTTTTAAAATCACTTCCGAACTTATACAGGCAAAAGACTGGATAGGCACAGATTACAGGGATTACAACAGGTCGGCGGGCATGTTAAAAGCCGGCACAAGAGCTACTGATCCTAACTATGATGGTGTAAATGTAATGGGTGATGAAACAACTGCCGACCTTCGCCAGGTATTAAATGGCGTAGCAGCAGCGGCACCATTTTTAGCTCCTTTTATAAGCACACTAACAACTAAGCCGATCAATGTTTCACGTACTGGTTACAATGAGCAGGAAATAATAGATCCCAATACTTTAAATTTTAAAGTGGGGGGATCATTTCATTATAAAATATCTCCAAATACTGAGGCCATATTAGCGGGTTACTGGGGCACTGGTAATACTATTTATACCGGTGCTTCCAGGTATTCTATAAAAGATTTTAAAATGGGACAGTATAAGTTTGAATTAAATAATAAAAGCTGGATGTTTCGGGCCTATACTACACAGGAAAATGCCGGACAGTCCTACAATTTATCTGCTACCACTCAAAATTTTAATGAAGCCTGGAAACCAAGCCCCGGGGCAAATGGATGGTATGCACAATATGGCCAGGCTTATTTAAGCAGCAAGCTTGCTGGCATGTCGGATATTGATGCACATAGTGCTGCCAGAAGTGTTGCAGATGTTGGCAGACCGGCCATTGGCACTCCACAATTTAATAATTTGTATAATACCATTCGCAAAATACCTGTACCGGCAGGAGGGGCATTATTAGACAGGTCAGATCTTTATAGTGCAGAAGGCAGTTATAATTTATCTTCTTTTACTCATGCTGTTGCTGATATATTAATTGGCGCTAATTTCAGAAGATACTCTCTAAACTCTCAGGGTACATTATTTGCAGATTATGATGGCCCCATAACTATAGATGAAGTAGGAGCATATATCCAGGCTTCCCGTGAACTAACAAATAATCTTAAAATAACAGCTTCGGCCCGTTATGATAAAAATGAAAACTTCAAAGGCCGTTTTACCCCACGGGTAACTGCCGTGATTAAAGTAGCCGCAAACAATAATATCAGATTATCTTACCAAACTGCGTATCGTTTTCCATCAACACAAATGCAATGGATAAACCTCGACCTCAATTCATACAAGCTTATTGGAGGCAATAAGTTTTTTGAAAAATTTTACCACTTTGATACCAACCCTATATATGACAGGGAGGCATTAACCAGGAGCAGTAAAGTGCAGGAAGTTTATAAGGTGTTGCGGCCTGAGGCCATTTCATCCTTTGAAGGTGGATACAAAGGTTTATTAATGAATTCAAAATTACTTTTAGATATATATGGATATTATGGACTATATACTGATTTTCTTGGTCGAAAAAGCGTGGTACAATCCAAAACAGGAGCTCCTGTAGTATTAGCAGATACCTTAACTGGACAGGTTTATTCAATCCCCATAAATTCTACCGCCAAAGTAAATACCTACGGATTTGGAATAGGACTTGATTATTCATTACCGCTAAATTTTTCCGTTGGCTTAAATGTAGCCTCTGATAACTTAACTAATGTGCCGGCAAATTTTATCACTTCATTTAATTCACCCAAATATAAGTTGAACGCCACTTTTGGTAATATTGGTTTTGGTAAAGGTAAAAGAGTAGGGTTTAATATAGTTTACAGATGGCAGGATGGTTTTTACTTTGAAGGAGATTTAGCCAATGGCAATATACCGACAGTTCAAACCTTAGATGCCCAAATCAGTTACAAACTCCCCAAAACAAAATCGCTGCTAAAATTTGGCGCCACTAATTTGCTTAACCAATATTATTACAACGCGGTAGGTAATTCATTTGTGGGTGGCTTGTACTATGTAAGTTTTGGTTATAATATTTATTAATAACCTATGTAATTATAAACTTTAAATTCTTTGAATTATGATCTCGATAAAACACAAGTTTAAAACCTGGGGATTTTTATTTATCGCCCTGTTTATAATCTTACCAGCCTGTAATAAAGAAGTGGAACAATTTCCCGAAAGTACCCCTGTTGCTCCACCCGGCCCCTCCTTAGGAGAAACTATTGCGGCAATCCCTAATAATAGTTTGTTTTATAATCTTATCGTAAGAAGTGGACTGTTGCCTACGATAAATAATAAAGCTACCACTTTTACCGTGTTTGTACCTGATAATACTGCGATGAAACTTTTCATCAATGCAGCATCCGGTGGGCTTGTGCCGTTAAATGCCCCAGACGCCATTTTCTCGGGATTTATTTCTTCAAGTTTGCCAGTATCCAGTGCAGCAGGTATCGTAGGTTATAATATCATTCCCCAACTATTAACTTCTGCAGGTATACCTTCTGCTTTTCCTAATTTTCAATATGCTACAATTTTAAATCCGGCGCCTTCTTTAAGTGCTTTTTTAAGATTAACGATATTTCCCGCTTCACGCAATGGCTCATGGGTAAATAATATTCCCATCACAGGCCCGGATGTTCCTGCTGCTAATGGTGTTATACATCCATCAGCTTTTTTGGTTACGCCCCCGCAGCGTTACCTTTGGGACAGAATAAATACAGACGCCGGCTTAACTTATTTAAAGGCAGCAATAACCCGGGCAGATAGCGGGGTAGCGGCAACTTCACCGGTAAGCCTTATCGGTGCCTTAAATAATATTGGCGCCAACCTTACGGTGTTTGCACCAACTGATGCTGCGTTTCAGCTAACTCTTACCGGCGCTATCTTCCAGGGATTAACCGGCCTTCCCCTTACCCCCGCTAATGCAGCAGCCCACCCTGTTGAATACGCACAAGCTGTGGCACTGGCATCCTCAACTGATGTTTTTACTAATCCTCTTTTATTTAGTGTATTAACAGCTCAAACTGTAAAGGGAATAGCCGTATACCACATTTTAGGAAACAGAGCGTTTACCAATAACTTTCCAACCACTGCTACTTTCTATCCAACATTATTAAATAGCGCTGTTCCTATTCATCCGGGAGTTAGTTTGCAGGCTGTTTTTGGAGCGGCGTCAGCGCCATTTGCTACTACTGCAACAGTAAAAGGTGTAGGAAATGCCACCGCTTCAAATATTCTTATTATTCCAGCACCACCTATCCCGGCAGCGCTAATACCCGAGCCTTTTGGCAATAGCGATCAGCATTATTTAAACGGAGTGTTACACAAAATTGATCAGGTATTGTTGCCACTATGATTATTGAATTCATAATCAAGCAAATTGTGCTTTCATTGCCGCATTAAATTATTAATAAGTTGCAGTTACGGGAGAAGGTCAGATGGACGTGCAACGGCATAAGAAAGAGCAAACTAAATTAGAGGTTACATTTTCAAAAATGGCTGATTATTTACCAAGACCAGGCAGCGCTGATACATACATTAACCATTGAAGAACTGGTATTGAAAAAGTAATAAAATTAAAATTACTATTGGAAATTAGTTAACAGTTCTGCCGTGTTCACCTTATTTTTGAAATTTGAAGACTTAAGGAGTAACAGTTACGTAAATCACAACATCGTTAAAATCATGATCACATGTTGCAACTGTTCTATCTGTATTTTCAAATCCTACCAATACTTTACTTTCAGCAGCGTAGTTAACTAAAACCGCATGCCTTTTAAGGCTGGGGTCAACTTCCGGATTTAAAACGTCGTTTGAACAAAAATGCACTACGCTATTGTCAAGAGTGCTCGTAGCCGCATTCCAGGCACCCTTTAATACAACAAACCCAATGGAAGTTCCTGCGGTAAACCTTCCAATTTTTACCTTATCACCGGCTTTTAATTTTGTGCCGGCTCCAATACTTGGAAACGCATAAGTTATCGTTTTAATATCTTTTGAACTTGCAGGCGGGTTGTTCGCAGGATAGGTGTAGAAGGCCAGTGCATTAGTTGCGTTTGTGATCTGGGAAACATAAGTAATAAATACATCAGAAGGTGTGGTAATTGCAATATCAGCAATCGCTGCCGAACCAAGCAACTCAGGATGCGTAGTTCTCAAATCTGTCTGTTCTATAAGAATACTTTGAATAAAATTTTGCATGCCTGGAGAAATCACATCTTTAGGTAATAGGTACGTCGGCGTTCCCGAAGCATCAAATGTTCCTAAAGGTTGATATGTTGTTGAAGAAAAGTCTACTGGCCTGGTTACAGGATCTTTCTTGCATGCTCCCACTACTAAGATTATAAGAACCAGGGAGATGTAGTTTTTTATTTTCATATTGTAATGTTTATACTAAAGTAGGAAGTTTTTTAAATAATGAACAGGTATAGACTAGAATATAGTAACGTATCATCTTCTTTTATATTGTTTCGAAAAATTAAAAATCTCTTTAAAAGCTTTGCTCATATTCCATTACGGAAAAATCTCCCAATTGATCTATTCATTTAGCAAGTGAGAAAACTGTTTAATACCTATAAAAGGTTTATCTGCCAAAATTAGTGGCTTTCATACATATAACCTTTAATGTGGCTAACCATGGTAAAAAGAAAAATCGTCTAAAAAAAATTTTACAAGGTATGCCTTGTATTTGGATAGACTTACAAATTCAAAATCCTTGCCAGATACTTTCAATAAGCTCTTCAAAAACCCACACACCAATTGTACAGTGCCATGCCGTAGCGCAATACAATTGTTTTTGTCTCCCTGGGTACTGGGCCAAAAAAATTGTTATCTTAATACTTTTATCAAAAAACTGATACAATGAAAAGACGAGACTTGCTTAAGTTTTCCGGTGCTGCGGCGGCTGCACCCTTACTTCCGGGAATGATAAAAGCGGCGTTCACTCCTCCTAAAGGACCGTTTCGCTTTTGCCTGAATACGAGTACAATCCGGGGGCAAAACCCGGGCCTGCTTCCTGCTATTGAAATAGCTCATAAAGCCGGTTACGATGGGATGGAACTCTGGATAAACGATATAAAAGATTTTCTAAAGCAAGGTAATTCTATCCCATCTCTTGCAAAGTTTATTTCAGCAAAAGGTATTGTGATAGAGAATGCAATCAGTTTTACTCAATGGATGGCAGATGATGACGACAAGCGACGCTCCGCACTGGCAGAATTAGAGGAGGAGATGAAAATGATGACCGCCCTCGGTTGCCACCGTATTGCTGCGCCGCCGGCAGGCGTTGATAAACATAAACCCATAGATTTTCAAAAGGCAGGTGCACGCTATCGTGAGATACTTGCACTGGGCAGAAAATACAAAGTGATGCCTTTATTGGAATTCTGGGGAGCCTCAGGAACAGTGTATAACTTTAGCCAGGCACTCGCAATTGCGGCGGCTGCCAACGACAGGGATGCCCGCATTTTGCCTGATATATATCACCTGTTCCGTGGTGGTTCAGGGTTTGACGGATTGCAACTGGTAGGTGGAAAAGTGATTGAAGTAATTCACATAAATGATTATCCCGCCTCCAAACCAGTAAACGAGCAAACAGACAGCGACCGGGTATATCCGGGTGATGGCGTTGCTCCCATTAAGCAGGTATTGCGTGACCTGCTGGCTATGGGTGGCACTAAAGTACTTTCCTTGGAACTATTCAATAAAACCTACTGGGCACAGGATGCGATGCTTGTGGCCAGCACGGGGTTGCAAAAAATCAAATCCCTGGTAAATGAAATTAGCAATGAAAGATGAAGATTAACTATTCAATTCTCTTTTGCAGCCGAACGGGAAAATAATAAGAGCAATTCTTGTGTAACTTTATTTATCATTATGTATTATGAAAGTAGCATTAGCATCACCGCCGTTTCCAAAATCCATTGCCGATGGCCTCTTACAAGTAGAAAAATTAATAAAAGATGCGGTAAAGGAACAGGCAGAGATAATCTGTTTCCCTGAGTCTTATATCCCCGGATATCAAGGAGAGGGTTATACTGTTGAAGAACATTCACCGGAAAAATTGCAGTTAGCATTGGAGAAAGCATGTGAACTGGCCCGTGAATATTCCATAGCGGTTATCCTGCCTATGGATTGGGATAGTGCTGATGGAATTTTAAATGTAGCATTTGCCATATCAAGCACTGGAAAGGTATTGGGCTACCAGACAAAAAACCAATTAGATCCTACTGAAGATAATATGTGGATCCCAGGTAAAGGCCGGAGTATTTTTGAAGTAAACGGAGTAAAGTTCGGGATTGTAATATGTCATGAAGGATTTCGGTACCCGGAAACCGTAAGATGGGCTGCACAGCGGGGTGCTAAAATTGTTTTTCATCCGCAGTTCACTGGAAGTGACCACAGCGGAATAAAGCTCGTGGAATGGGGAAACAAGGATAACCCTTATTATGAAAAAGCTATGATGATGAGAGCTTTGGAAAACACTATTTATTTTGCAAGTGTTAATTATGCTACGCGGTATGCTGAATCAGGAACGGCATTAATATCTCCGGATGGTAAGTGTGTTGCGCATGAAATTTACGGACGAGAAGGAATACTTGTAATTAACATAGATCCTGAACTGGCTACCGGTTTACTCGCAAAAAGATACAAGCCTGAACTTTACATTTAAACTTTGATCCAACTCAATTTTGGTTTACGATTTAAACAACTGTGCTTTATAAAATGCTGATAAGAAAATCCGGATTGAGAAACTGTAAAAATCTGCAACCACTCTTAATACATGACTGCTCATTACAATTTAAAAAGATTTACAGATGCGCAGGAAAGCAATTTTCCGAAGGCGTTGAACGAAATAAAAAATGGGAGAAAAGAAAGCCATTGGATGTGGTTTATCTTTCCGCAAATTGCCGGTTTGGGGTTTAGCGAAATGGCCAAATTTTACGCGATAAAAGATATACATGAGGCAACCCTCTACCTGGAACATGCTGTATTAGGTAACAGGCTAATCGAAATATCAAAGGCATTAACCGAAATAGAAAAGAAAACTGCGAACCAGGTTTTTGGAAGTCCCGATGACCTAAAGCTAAGATCCTGTATGACTTTATTTAGTTCATTGCAAAATACAAACCCCGTTTTTGAAACCGTGCTAAAAAAATATTTTAATGGAACAAAAGATTTAAGAACACTTGCGTTAATTGAACGTTGAACTCAAGCCATGAACTATTTTTGTGTATATTTTTTAATCAGTCAATTCTTCTGCCTGCACTTCTTTTAAAGGTACCGGTCGCTTGCTCAAATAACTGCCCGCCATAGCCGCAAAGCCCGCTACTATTGCCCCAATTAGGGCAGACACCAGCATTAATAAGTAGGGACTGTCTGTTTTTAAAATAAGCAGCGAAACTTTGTGAGCAAGTATATGATTGTTATTGCTGCTTATCCAAAGCGTTAGCACCATCCATAAAATGAACAGAGCGCAAAATCCTGTTATAAAACTTATTAAAGTTCTTTGCGGTATTAATGCTGCAACAAGAAAAGATGCAATTGCAATACTCCACCAGGGAAAATATAAACAAGCTATAAAGCTTAAGAGAATTATTAAAATAAGAGATACTACGAATTTCATTTCCAACAATTTATTTATCAAATTTTTTCAAAATTCATTTTCCACTTTATTCTTTTATCATTTTGTTCTGAAGGTTTCATCACCCAAAGCGTATAATATTTTCCAGCTACCCATGTATCTATAAAATTATCATAGAACCGGCTGCCAGGATTTCCACTTTGACCACCCGGATATACAGCATAGGCTACTGTTTCCGGGGTTAGTGAAATTATCATTCTCC
>JBDSFG010000226.1:0-3528 GCA_039919615.1 Ginsengibacter sp.
TTGTAAGGTCGCTACCTAATAGCGTAGTGCCATTATAAAATTCAACTTTTGTTATTGTTCCGTCAGCATCCGCTGCCGCTGCGCTTATTATAATTGACGCCGGTGCAATAAAGCTTGCGCCAGGTGCAGGACTGGTTAAAGAAACAGTTGGCGCTACATTCGCCTTTATCACTGAAACAGCAACGGTATCTGATGCTGTTAAACCGCCGTTATCTGTAGCTTTTACAATCAACGCAAAATTACCGGGAGCAACATTGCTCCATGTGAATGTGTATGGGCTTGTAAGGTCGCTACCTAATAGCGTAGTGCCATTATAAAATTCAACTTTTGTTATTGTTCCGTCAGCGTCCGATGCCGCTGCGCTTATTGTAATTGATGCCGGTGCGGTAAAATTTGTGTTATTTACCGGAGCAGTAATTGAAACAGTTGGTGCAGCATTTTGAGTGCCGCCACTTGTTTTAATTAAAACCAGTGATGTATAAGGCTGCAGAACGATGCTGTTTGAATAACTTTTATTTTTAACATCAACATAGCTACCGTTTAAAGCAATGGTTTTACTTAAATTAGACGCATTGTACTCAAACCTGATCGAATCATCAGGATTTGTTTCGATTGCATCTGCTTCGTAGAATTGAACATTGTCCAGGTACCAGGTATTCTGATCATCTACTTTAAATAATATACTTGCTGAGGGGTCAGATACTGTAGGCGATAATAATATTTCATTATTAGTTCGTGTAATACTCACTTTACGATATTGTATTGGGGTAACACCTGCGTATGGGGCGGCGTTTTGTCTTAAATATGTGCCTATACTCATAGTGCTGTCAACAGACCCTTTGACAGTAAACTTTAAAATATATTTTTTACCCGCAGTAACGCTTCCGATTTTTGTGGAAATAAAAGAGCCCCTTGCAGAAGGAACCACCTGCAGATAGCCGCCATCTAAAAGCCCTGCCGTGCCTAAAGAAAATGAACATGAAGAGGCCGATATTCCGGTTACGGTGGTGAAAGTTCCATTGGCAACTAAATTTGCTCCTAACATACTATTTAGTTTGTAAGGGGCAACCTGCCTGGCAGTTCTCTTTGAAGCGCCGTCTTTATCATATTTATTTTTCCAAGCCTCTAAATCGTAGGATTGTAAAACCGATGCGCCTGTGTTTTTTACATAATTGGTGTAAATCAGCAGCCTGTCATTTAACGGCCTTGCATAATAATTACTGTCAAATCTGCCAAAGAGATTAATGTCATCTACGTTTGATAAAAGCGATAAAGATGCCTGGGAAGAATTTTTTGAGAAGAAAATATTATTAGTAATTGCATTATTCCTGATTAACTCCTCCTTTGGGTTCTGCTTTACATACATCTGGGAGCCATTATTATACATTGTATTATTATTGGCAATTATGCTACGTGAGTTATGAATGTATAAACCCTTGCCTACGTTAAAAATAGTATTGTTAGTAATTTCAACTGCCGATGAACCACAATCCATATATATCCCCTCTGCTGGTCTTATATTCCTATTATCTGTTCCGTCTGGTGCTCCTATACCGTTCGATATAATATTTCCGGTAACCTTTCTGCCCTTGCGAATTGTACCGGCGGTACCATCAACAGTGTATATCCCACCTCCATCATCCAATACACTACAGTAACTGTCTATAATATTGTTTTTAATTACAGTATAATCTCCCTGAACAAAAAATATAGGAGTATAACCTGTATTCCGAATTTCATTAAATTCAATAAGATTGTTAGTACCATTGCTGACAATAGCGTTGGCATTCGGTTCGCCTTTAAAACCCATACCAGCAATAAGTGAAGTGTTGATTATTTTATTATTTCTTGCTATGGCATTCTGGCCATATCCAAGATCAATGCCCATACCATTTGAGCCTGAAACAAGGCAGCCTTCAATTTTAAAATTTACATTACCTTTTGATTCAACTGCAGATCGGCCGGAGAACAAAATATCACAGTTCTTTATATTAACATTTGAACCGCTCTCAACTAAAAAATTATACTCATTACCTCCCTTAACCGCAAGATTATCAAAAACAATATTGCTGAAGTTGTTAGTGTAAATCAGGTTAGAAAGTGTTGTGGCCTCTATATCATAAGAAGAAGGAGAATTTGAACCAAAAAATACGCTTAATTTTTTTGTGGAAGGATTATAATACCATTCACCAAATTTATCAAGTGTTCTTATATCATTTTGTATAAAATAACCATAGTTGTTATAAGGTTCCGCTGTTGTTGCTGGTACGTATGTAATGTTAGTTCCCGAATGATTGGTAATTAAATCCCTATCCAGAAACCATCTTCTGCGCCGGAGAACTAATTCTGCCCCGGTCCAGTTTATTGTAGAAGTTAACTGATTATCAGTAAGCACAGTAGTACCAACATGCGACTCAAAGTAAAGGTAGCCTCCATCTGCAGCATCTGCATTGGGATATCTTCCTAATTGTTGCTGAACATCATTTAAAAGAACAATGTTAACTGCACTTCCAAATGATGAATTATAGCTTTCCCAGATGCCATTACCTTTGGCAACCCAGTTAGTAACGGAAACTAAAGAGGTAACAACCGGCCTGCTTCCTGAGCCATAAGCACCAATAACGATCGGTGCAGTTACAGTGCCTGATTTACCTGCGGTAATTGAACCATAAAATGTTTCACCCCGCTTTAATAAAACAGAATCCCCGGCAATAAGGGTACTGAAAATTGAATTTAGTTTGCTTAATGTTTTCCAGGGGGTTGCAGGGCTTTTCGCCTGTGTAGCCGTTCTGGAATCATCGCCTGAAACAGCGGAAAAATAATAGTTTGTCGCTTTTGTGGTAATTGTGCATAAAATAAATACACTTAGTAGAAATGTTTTCATAGGATTTTTTGGGATTTTCTATAGATTGAAAACTTAGATTCAACCTGCACTGCAAAACTATAAGAATACTATTTGCCGTAAAAGAGCAGATTTGCTGTTTTTAAGTTTGAATTTTTACTCCGGGATATGAGTACAAATGCAAAATGAAACAGGTATTTAACGATAACCAGGAGAGGTAGTTCTACGACAGGTAAACTACAATAATTAATTTGAAGAATGACAGATTTAAAATACGTTGAGACCCATAAACGCCCACTCACAGCGCTTTCCACAGCACTCTAAAATTAGCTTAATCGGGCCATTAAATTCAAGTGAATTGAAATGGCCGATCATTTTAATTAAAGCTCATTATAATTTCTCTACCGATTCGGAAGATTTTAAATTGCTCTGTGATTTTGGGGCGACAGACCTGATATTGGTTTACTGTTCATCAATTATCTTGTTGGCAATAGCAACCATCAACAAACTGAATACTCCTTTATTTATTTTTATGGTGGCTTTGTATTTCTGAGTGTGTATGCCTAATACCTGGTGGATGGATCGTAACAGGTATGCTGTTTCGGCAAGGAATAAAAAAATTTCAGGCATCTTCATGGTTACCGGCAGGCAGACTGGTTTGGTTCGGGTACATATTCTTCACTGAT
>JBDSFG010000378.1:0-8111 GCA_039919615.1 Ginsengibacter sp.
CATATTTTAAATCATCCACCTTATTGGTTAAATCTTTCTGCAACCTTTTTCCAGTTTACCACGTTCCAAAAAGCTTTTAAATAATCAGGACGCTTGTTCTGATACTTTAAGTAATAAGCATGTTCCCAAACGTCGCAACCTAATATTGGTGTGCTTTTCACTTCTGCAACGTCCATCAAAGGGTTATCCTGGTTAGGCGTGGAAGAGATAACTAATTTTCCATCATTAATGCCAAGCCACGCCCAGCCGCTTCCAAAACGGGTAGCGCCTGCTGTGTTAAATTTTTCTTTAAGCTCATCAAGCGATCCGAATGTTTCTTTTATCGCATCTGCTAATTTGCCTTCAGGCCCGCCGTCAGTACCTTTCGGTGCGAGACTTTCCCAAAAAAAACTGTGGTTCCAGTGACCACCGCCATTATTTCTAACAGCCGGGCTTATGCTTCCTGCATTTTTTACCAATTCTGCAATAGTTTTGTTTTCATGTTCAGTACCTGCAATAGCCTTATTTAAATTATCAACATATGCCTGGTGATGCTTATCGTGATGAATAGTCATTGTTTCTTTATCAATATATGGCTCTAATGCTTCATAAGCATAAGGAAGAGCGGGAACTGTAAATGCCATAAGATTTATTTTTAATGATTATAAAAAGATTGACTGCAAATTTAGTTGGTAAATATTACAAAAGGCGGACCTCATTTAATAATTTCCAATCCCGAAAATCAGGTTATCGCCTGGCCTTGAAAAATTCCTGTATCAACGTTGCACATTCATTTTCACAAATATTGCTTACAATTTCAGTTTTAGGATGTAGAGCTCGCCTGATAGTATTCTTTTCATGCCCGACAGGGTATGAAGTTTCCGGCCTCCCCGGGGAAAGAGTTAGAGTGAGGGCCCCTTGTTTTTCATCATTTGCTCCATACACAACTTTACCAATCTTACTCCAGTATAATGCCCCGGCACACATAAGGCAAGGTTCAATTGTAACATATAAAGTTGCGTCGGGTAAATATTTTGATCCGAGAAAATTATAGGCTGACGTGAGGGCAATAATCTCTGCATGGGCTGTTGAGTCATTTAATTTTTCGACCTGGTTATATCCCCGTGCAATAATTTTATCTTGCATTACAATCACGGCCCCAACAGGAACCTCTTCCTCGTCAAAAGCTTTTCTCGCTTCCTTTAAAGCGTGCTGCATATAGTATTCATCACTTTCAGCCATAAAATGTTTGTGTTATCTTGAGCAAACAAATTTAGCAGTAATGGGTGAGTTAATTTCTATGCTTGCAGGGCTTCGTAATTTTTATAATAGCCACACCACTAAGCCATATGAGTTTCGCAAAAAGCAATTGGAAAATTTTAAGCATGCCATTCTTAAATATGAGAAGGATATTGAGGCCTCACTCTATTCAGATCTAAAAAAAAATGCTGAAGAAACTTACGCTACTGAAACCGGCTTGGTGCTTACAGAAATAAATGTAGCAATAAAAAATCTTCGTGGCTGGATGAAGCCAAGATCCGTTGGAACCAATCTTGTTAATTTGCCATCATCCAGCAAAACTTACCGGGAGCCATTAGGTGTTGTACTCATCATTGGCCCATGGAATTATCCTTTGCAATTAATATTGATACCGCTTGTAGGAGCTATTGCAGGAGGTAATTGTGCGGTGCTTAAACCTTCAGAGTTTTCTCCTGCAACATCTTTGCTCATACAAAAAATGATCACAGAAATTTTTCCACCCGAATACGTAAGTGTTGTAACCGGAGATGGTTCAGAAGTTGTTCCTGCCATGATGAAAGCTTTTCACTTTGATCATGTATTTTATACAGGCAGTATTTCTGTAGGCAAAATTATTTACAAGATGGCCGCCGAAAAATTGGTGCCCGTTACTTTAGAACTTGGTGGTAAAAGTCCCGCCATTGTTTATCCGGATGCGGATATAACTGTGGCAGCAAAACGCATAACTTTTGGGAAATTTCTTAACGCAGGGCAAATATGCATTGCGCCTGATTATGTGTTGGTTCATAAGGATGTAAAAGAAAAATTTATTGAGAACCTAAATACGGCTATTACAAAATTTTATAGCAGCGATGCTTCAACAAATTATAATTATGGTAAGATAATTAATGAGAGAAGATTTGATAAACTGGTGAGTTATCTTAATGAAGGAAAGATCATTAATGGCGGTGATCACAATAAAGAAAATCTATACATCGGACCAACTGTGCTTGATAATGTTTCTTTGTATTCACCATTGATGAACGAAGAAATTTTTGGTCCGCTGTTGCCGGTGATTATTTTTAATACCACAGAAGAAGCAATGAAAATAGTTCGTAGAAATGCCAACCCTCTGGCGCTTTACCTGTTCACCAGTAACAAAAAAACCGAAGAAGAATGGATTGAAAAAATCTCCTTTGGCGGAGGTTGCATTAACAATGCAGCCTGGCATTTTGCAAATCATTACTTACCGTTTGGAGGGGTGGGCACTAGCGGCATGGGCAGTTATCATGGCAAGTTTACTTTTTACACTTTTACCCGTGCCAAGCCTGTTATGAAAACGCCGACCTGGTTTGATCCTTCTCTAAAATATCCTCCCTTAAAGGGAAAGAAAAAGTTTTTTAAGTGGTTTATCAGATAGATTTTTTTAGGGGAAGCTTAACTCAAAACCTGTTTAAAACATTATTTTCAGAAAACAGCTTCTAAGCCATTAACATCCTCATTGGATAAAGCTCCCTGTTAAAAGGATTGAGTACCAATCCTATTGATTCAAGAGTAGTGGCCCCCAATAAAGGCTCATCTCCTTCTTCTCCATAAACTACAGGAGCAGGACCTCCTTCACCATTGTACTCAAAATACCCGGAGGTTACACGCCGGGTTAACTTAGACCCATCTGCTAATGCAAAATCAATAGTACGATAAGTATCGATATTAAGCTCATCAAGAATTTTTCCAGGAACCACACTATATACGGCTCCGCTATCTATAAGAAAATCGAGTTCAACCTCCTTTTCAGCTTTTCTGTGTTCTTTAAATTTCAGCCGCTTTACAGTTATTCCCATTTTTTTAAGTTTAAATTAAGATACAAATTACTTCTTTCCTACAAATAACCTTTAATTCAACAGAGCGACAATTCTATTGCTTAACATTTTTCTTTCTGTTTCAGATTTTGTTAGCATGATCGCCTCTTCAAAATAGTTTTTTGCTTTGATAAAATCATTCCGGCGTGAATGGATCTCCCCAAGTAAACTGTAGTATAAATAATAGGATTCTAATTTCTTCTTGTTTTTAATAGCCTCCATTTCCTGCAAGGCCTTATGCACTCCATGCACTTCCATTACAGCTACTACTTTATTCAATTCGTTTATTGGTGAATCAGTTATTTTACACAGCCATTCGTAGTAGGTTAAAATTCTTTGCCAGTTGGTTTCTTTAAAGCTTTGCGCCGTGCAGTGCTCAAATGCAATAGCTGCTTCAATATGATAACTGCTAACCACCTCACCAAAAGCGGCACTGTTCATATATTCATTACCCTGGTCAATCAGCACACTATTCCATTTAGTGCGGTCCTGCATTGGAAGTAAAATAATTTCTCCATCTGTTGTTAACCTGCTGTCGCTCCTGGCCGAATGAAAACACATTAAAGCCATCAATGCAAACACCTGGGGCAATTGCGTATGCTGGTTTTCAGTAAGAAGTTTGCAAAGCATCATAGCTTCCTCTATAACATCTTTGCGGATAAGCTCTTCTGAATTGGTAGAATTATAGCCCTCGTTAAAAAGTAAATAAATACTGCTAAGCACAGCATCGGTCCTGTTTTTTATTTCATCAACTGAAGGGATAACAAGCTTTATTTTATTCTCCCGAAAAAACTCTTTTGTTCTGTAAAGCCTTTTTGAAATAGTTTCTTCAGATGTTAGAAATGCCTTTGCAATTTCTGTTGTGCTAAACCCGCAAAGCGTTTTTAGTATTAGCGTTACCTGGTTTTCTTCTGAAATTTTAGGATGACAACAGGCAAACATCATTCTTAAAAGGTCATCTTTTATTAACTCTTCTTTCCATAAATTTTCCATAGCAGCGTTAACTGTATATTCTGAAGTGAGAAGAATTTTTTCGCTGTCGCTAAAATCAAATTGCACGGAATGTTTGTTCCGGCGTATTATATCAATCGCTTTGTTTTTTGCAGCACGAAAAAGCCATGCGGAAGGATTATCAGGAACTCCTTTAAATTTCCAAACCTGGATGGCCTGCAGTAGTGTATCCTGCATTACATCTTCAGCAGTTTGCAGGTTTTCTGTACCGAAAATTTTAGTTAATACAGCAACCATCTTTTTCGCCTCATTGCGAAAAAGATGATCGGTAAGTTGATTTACTGGTTGTATAGAAGACACCTTTATTTTTAAAAACTGTAGAAAAGAAAGATTTTAAATTCTTCCCCTTTTGCAGTAAGCAGCAGAAATATGGACACCGAAAAATACATGCTGATACACGGAAATAAAACTATAAGGCCTTCATACGATTATTCTTTGGGTTATGCTCCAGTTCTGCAAGGCCTAAGGCTTCCATTAAAGGAGGAATATACATTCCAAATCTGCCTCTAAACCCTTTTTTTAATCCGTACCATCCTCCAGCCGGGTTAGTGGCTGATCTTCCCCATGCCTCCACAGTTCCTTCTTTTGCCGGCTTTTGTTCATCAGCGCTTCCAAGTTCCATCCAGTCGCCATGTTTTCTAAGCATAACATGTAAGTCTTCAATGGCTCTCCACTGGTAATGTAATGTGGCGCTTCCTACTTTGCAAACAAGAATGGGGGGTTGGCTTTCATCCTTATACATGATGTATGCCGACGAGCCGGGTGGAGTTTTTAATTCCCATGGGTTTTCTTTTGTGCCTTTGCCTGTTACTTTTGTCATTGTATTTTTTATTAACACAAATTAGTAAATAAAGAAAGCCTGTTACAACAATAATCTCCTCTGTAAAAAGATCACATCTTTAATTCCTGTATTTCTCTTACTTCAACAATCCCGGTTTCAAATTCAAGAATAGGGCAACCCTTTGATATCTCAACAGCTTCTTCATAAGAATTAGCTTTACAAATAAGATAGCCGCCTACCATTTCTTTTCCCTCAATAAAGGGGCCATCAGTTACTATTTTAGTGCTGCCTGTAATCTGCCTGCCCGTTTTATTCAGGGGTTGTGCCCCAACAAACTTTCCCTGTTTACCAAGCTCGCCCATCCACTGTATCCAGCGCTGCATATGAGCCTGAGACTCTTCTGGTGATTCATGCATATCATTGCCTCTGAACAACAATAAATATTCTTTCATTGTTTTAATTTTTAAATAATGTTTTTATTTAATTGTACACAATTGCTTCTTTGGTAAGATATTTTTTTAGAAATCCCAATTGCCCTATATCGTAACTTTCATGCTCAGCAAAAAAAGCAATTGTGCCCCCGTTTGTGTTGTCGTCGATTGGGCTTTTCATAACAGAATCAGCGGCAAGATGCTCTTCCGTAACGCCTTCAAGCGCTTCTTTTAATAAGGCCGTTACTTTTTGCCATTCCTCTTTTATTTCTTCCAAAGATGGATACATATCAGCTGAATCAAAAGGCTTAAACTTCTCGAATAAATTATTATAGGGATTAGGAACGGGTTTGCCTAAAATGCCAAGGGTATTATACCTGGCCCATACTGTGTGGGTTGCAATCCATTTGTAAGAGTTGTTGTGTTCACTTATTCTCTCAGCAGAACGTTCTTCACTAACGCCTGCAAGCGTGTTATTGAAGAGCCGGGAATTAAGGTTGAAAATTTTTTCTAAAAAATAAATTGAATTTTTCATTGTTGAGAGTTAATATAAAGTGGAACGTTAATTTTGGCCGTGTAGTCCCATTTTATTTCCTTCAGTATCAATAAAGAAAGCCATATAACCGATCTCAGGAGTGATCTGGGTTTTAGGCATTGCAACCTTGCCACCAGCCTTTTCAATTTTATCAATTACAGTTTGAATTTCGGGATTAGCGTTAAGATATATTACACAGCCTTCCGTTGAAGGTTTGTGCATTTGGCTCTGAACGATTGCTCCGCTTGCCTTTCCGTTGCCCATATCAGCAGGAAAGCTAACCATTTTCATTCCCATCATTTCCTGCATGGGCGACATTTCTGCCGCAAATATTTCTGCATAAAACTTTGATGCCCTGTCAATATCAATTGCCGGGACTTCGAACCAGTTGAGTGAATTTGAATTTTTATCCATGATTGTTCGTTTTAATTGTTTATAAATTTTTATATAACCATACGACGAATGAGGCTAAGTAATCCGGACAATTTTTCAATATTTTTTCCCCAATAAAAGTTTCTTTTGCTAAATTGACTTTCATACAGTATGTCGGCAATAAAAAATCTCATTAAAAAATTCTACAGCCTGAGAATGAATTTCTCAAAAGGTACAGGTTTGGGCATCACAGTTAAGGCCAATTCAAAAACAATAACGGCACCTGTTTCATTTTATAGTCTGGAGGCAAAAGCAAACAACGGTGATCTTATACCTTTTGAAAAATTCCGGGATAAAAAGATACTAATTGTAAACCTTGCAAGCAAATGTGGTTTTACGCCTCAATATGAGGAGCTTGAAAAACTTAACCGCTTACATAAAAATACCCTGGTAATATTAGGTTTTCCTTCAGATGATTTTGGCGGCCAGGAGCCTGGAGACGATAATGAGATAGCGGATTTTTGCAGAATCAATTTTGGCGTAACGTTTCAATTATTTCATAAAGATCATGTGAAAGGGAGCGAAAAGCAGCCGGTTTATCAATGGCTTTGCGATTCGGCAAAAAATGGATGGAGCAATGAAGAACCTACGTGGAATTTTTGTAAATACCTCGTAGATGAAAATGGTGATCTGCAAACTTTTTTTTCTTCTTCGGTTTCTCCTTCAGGTAAAGAAGTATTGGCCGCTATAGAAAGATGATTTCTATAAAAACTTTCTCACACATCCTATCCCCCTCTTTGCATTTAGTAACTTTGCAATATGCAGGAATATTTACAGGGATTGAATGAGCCACAGAAAGAAGCTGTGCTGCACCGGGATGGACCGATGCTGATAGTGGCTGGCGCAGGAAGTGGCAAGACAAAAGTACTTACTACCAGGATTGCTCATCTGCTTGCAAATGGTGTGGATGCCTTTAATATTCTCGCCCTCACATTTACCAACAAGGCTGCTGCAGAAATGAAAGAGAGGGTTGAAAAGATCCTCGGTAATAATGAAGCAAGAAATTTATACATTGGAACTTTTCACTCTGTATTTGCAAGAATATTGCGTGTCGAAGCAGACAAGATCGGCTACCCCCGAAATTTTACCATCTATGATACTGATGATGCAAAAAGTGTAGTAAAGACTGTAGTGAATGAGCTTAATCTTGATGACAAACTTTATAAGCCAAATACAATATACAACCGTATCTCAGCAGCAAAAAATGGTTTAATAACTGCTGCTGAATACATGAATGATTATGCACTTCAGCAGGAAGATGCACGTGCCAACCGACCTATGACCGGGCAAATTTTTACTGCCTATTGTAAACGTTGCTTTAAGAATGGTGCTATGGATTTTGACGATCTGCTCCTGAATTTTTATTTGCTGCTGAGTACTCATCCTGAAAGTCTGAGCAAATACCAGCGCAAGTTTAAATACATAATGATTGACGAGTACCAGGATACAAATCCTGCGCAATATCAAATAATAAAGTTGCTTGGCGCCATGCATGAGAACGTGGTTGTGGTAGGTGATGATGCACAAAGCATTTATAGTTTTCGTGGTGCAACTATTGAAAATATTCTGCAGTTTCAAAAAGATTATGATGAGGTAAAAACTGTATTGCTTGAACAGAACTATCGAAGTTCACAGAGTATTTTGCATGTGGCCAACAATGTAATTGCCAACAATAAAGGTCAGCTCCCAAAAAAACTATGGACGGCTAACGATGAAGGAGAAAAAATTAAACTGGTGCGAACAGCTACTGATAACGATGAAGGAAAGTATGTTTCAGATGCTATCCAGGAAATGAAATTACGCAACCATTATCATAACAATGACTTTGCTATTCTCTATCGTAC
>JBDSFG010000005.1:0-15010 GCA_039919615.1 Ginsengibacter sp.
GTTATAACAACTCCTATCGCCGTTGCCGGTGGTACCGGAACTATCACTGTTAGTTCTTCAGGTGGTACAGGTGCCAGGACTTATGTTATCACCTCGGGTACCACTATTAACACAACAGGTGCCACATCAGGCGTATTTACCGATTTACTTGCAGGCAACTATCTATTTACCGCCACTGACGCAAATAGTTGTACCGGAACTACTGCATCTATTGCATTATCTCAGCCGGGTGTACCCCGTGCTGATCCAGCGGTAGGTCAGATGAACTTTACAACATTGGCTGATGTTACTCAAAGCGCTAATACATTGTTGTTTACGCAGGCTTATAAATTGAAAATTCCTTTCTACAACCTAAACCAATTCAACACAGTTCCAAACGGAACAATAAGATTAAGTGTTAATCTCGGAAGCAAACTGGTTGTTGATCCTGCCTTTAACCTTGCCACCGCTCCATTAAACACATACTTTACATGGACTTCTGCAGTAATTTCGGGGGATGTGGTAATTACCGGTACTCAGATTGCTGCAATCCCTGCAGATTTCGATGGTGTACTGGTGTTTAACGTAAGAGGCAGCCTTTCCTGTACTTCTACTATCTCAACAGATATTGCCATCTTAAATGCTGCCCTGTTAAATGATGAAGACCTGCAGAACAATGCGGCTACCCTGCAATATACCTTGCCTGTAACATTAAGTGTTAGCCAGGTGAATGTTACTTGTAATGGTGCAGCTAATGGTATTATAAATGTCATCGGCAGCCCGGGTGCGACCGTAGTTATCAGGAATGCAGCTAATGTTGTTGTAGCTAATACCGGTCTTGTTCCGGGTACGTATACCGTAACGGCGACAGCAACAGGAGATGCACCTCTTTCCAACACATGCAGCAATAGCAAAACAATTACTATTGTGCAACCATTAGCGTTAACTGTAGCCCTAACAGGCACCACCGGCAATTTCTGTCATGGCGGTAACCAAGGCAGTATTTCAGTATCAGCGTCAGGTGGTACATCTCCATACACTTATGCTATCGCAGGACCGACTGTTAATACCACCGGGTTTAACTCCGGAATATTTACCGGGCTAACTGCCGGCAACTACACCCTCACGGCAACAGATGCCAACGGTTGTACAGCAACAGTAACCGCACCAGTAAGTCAACCAGCCGGCACTGCTCCTGATATTAGCTTAGGTTCTGATATCTCGGGAAGCTTATTTGCTGGTCTCGGAACCACTCATACCATTGTATATAATATCGCTGAAGTTGGAGGTAACGCAGCTGTCGGTGACACCATTCGCATTACGAAAGTAGCGGGCTTCACCATTAATTTCAATGTTGCTATGTCGTCTACTACTATTGGTGGTACGACATACACCCTGGATAATTCACGGTGGAAGATAGATAATACTGATCCAGCCTTCGTCTCGATCATTTTGACAGATCCTTCGAATTTGAGCAATCCGGGTATCTTACTTTGCAATCAACTGGTAAATGTGGCGGTTACCTTGACACGTAATACATCAAACATTTCAACCTTTACGCTGAGCGCAAGATTAAGGAAAGCCAATGGAGAGGTGAATCTGAGTAATAACCTGAATTCAATTGTTCTCACTGCCGAATAAATAAATAACAGCAAAGGGGTTACCCTTAACCCCTTTGCTATTTAAAAAAAATTATAAAAAATTTATATCATGAAATTTAATTTAAAGATTAAAAGCCTTCGTTTTAAATGGCTGTTTTTCTCTTCTTTATTGGCGATATCGCTGAACAGCATCGGGCAGAATAGAGGGGCCGTTATGGCGGATCCTAAACTCGGCAAGATAGAACTTACGGATCTTACCGGTTATGTCCTGGATCCGGCCAATCTCCTGGAAGATCAGTTGATCCGTTTAAAAATTCCAGTGGAGAGTGCAAGCCATGGTAAACCTATACCTGCCGGCAGCTGTAAAATAAAAATAGGTTTTGGCTCAAAGCTGATGTTGGACAGTCAATTCAATCTTAACAGTGCTGGTATAGGCAGCTATTTCAAATGGACCTCCGCTATTAATAGCGGCCAGTTGCAGGTTACCGGCGAGCTGATCAATCCCCTTCCCGCTGATCTTAAATCAGTAAGCATCGATTTAAGAGTAAAGGGAACTACAGAAGGTAACTCTACTATAACTGCTAACTTTTTGATTACTAATCATCGTACTTCCATTATTTTATCTGATGAAGATGGAGCTAACAATGCCACTTCTTTATCATACAAAGTATCGAAAAATATCAATCAGGTTGCGGTAATGCCAGATGGTGATTTGAAACTAGGGGTTTTTCCTAACCCTGCAACAAAAGATGTAAAATCTGTAGTAATTAAAGTAGCCCAGGGTAAACTGAATGGTAAGTATAAAGTTAGCCTGCTTGATATCACCGGTAAATTGCTAAATGCAAAAGACTTGCAATTGAATTTTGCTACAAACTTCGCCTATGAAATTGGTAATATAGTTGGGGGGCAATATCTTATTAAAGTAGTAAATACTGATGGCACACAATCCAGGGTGCTAAAATTTGAAAAGTTATAACAGTAGAATTAGCTGTTGTAAGAACACTAAAAAAAGACACATGCATGGTTTTCATGCATGTGTCTTTTTTTTTAGATATTCATTTAATCCGGATTTGATTGGTCAAAGGGTAAGGGATCAATAATTCATAACAAGAGTTTTTTAAAAATGAGTTTGAAATAAACAAACGCATAGATGTTTTGCAAAAGAACAAAATGTTCAATGTGGCTAATTTTAAATAACTAAAGAAGATATAATAAGGAACTTCTAAATTGAAAAATAAGCAGGCTTAAAGCATGGTGACTTGCGTTTTGAAAAATGTTGTTGTAAATGAAAGAGCCAAAATAGTTCCCATTTCTGACCGGGAAAATATAATTTCAAGTGTTGCACCTTATTGAGATTTATAAAGTGCGTTGGGTGACTTAGGTGTGACGAAGGGCAAAACTTTTTAGACAGCTATGGCAAGAAAGTCCCAATAAGGTTTACTAGATTCTATACTTTAAAGCTAATTATATTCTTGACTATACAAACAAGATTGAGAAAATGATGAGGGGAAAAAGAAGGGTTTGCAGCATCACAAGTTCGCATGAATGGATACCAAGATTTTGTTTTCACTGTGAAAGCCTCGGCAATGAATTACTCACCTCCTGATTCATTGACCTTATTTTTTTAGAACACATTGAATTGTTTACAGAATCTTCAATGAACATTTTGCTCTTATTATTATCATCTATTCGGCAGGTAGAAATTTGCTTCCTCTCCCCGGTTATTTTAAAAAGCTAACAGAACTTGAAAATGCACTGCGGCAAATTTAAAATTGCGAGCGACAAAAGTGTTGATTCATAAGATTATAAAATCAAAAGCGGGATGTGGCATTTTAATTATCCAGGGAAAATTAAAAAAGAAAAGGATTAATATTTTTGCCACTTGACAACTGCAGATTCGGTGTTATTTAAGTTCACTATTTTTATAACGTATTGCCCGGCTGATAAATTTCCGGTGTCAAAGCTGAATTGGATTTTATCAATCAAATTCATTTCTTTTGTTCTTAACAATTTGCCAGTCACATCCGATAAAGTAATTAAATACCTGCCATTAAAAATTCCCTGGCGTGTATTAACCATAATATTTTTTACTTCATTTGCAGGATTGGGGAAGACGCTTACGCCCCATTCCTTGTCGCATAACCCTTTTACAGATTTAGTTCCACTGTACATAAATCTGCCATCTTTATCAAGCGACTTTACACGCACAAAAATTACTGATGCTTTATTTGCCTCTGTTATATTAAAACTATTTTGGTAATGCCTGAAATTGTTAGCTTCCATTTCTCCGGTCTTGACAAAATTCACTCCATCCCTGCTTATCTCAATTTCATATTTTCTCACATTGACTTCGTTTTCGGTATATAAATCAATCTGTACCGAGCATCCTTTATTGACAGCATTTAGACCGGCAAAAGTAACAGGTGTTGGCCCGCCTGCAGCTATAGTGTAAGCCAGGGAAGAGGTATTATTGTTAGGAACTTCATCTGATAAAATTTTATCAGTATTATGGTTTGTTACAAGGAAATTTGTTGTAACAGTTGAGTTGCCCTGGGCGTTACCCTTTACATAAAACTCTGCAATTGTTGAAAAATTTGAAGGCAAATCTGTTTTAAGTTCGCCGGTAATTTGCACTTGTCCACCAGCACTTTCTGCTGTCCAATTAAAATAATTACCGGACGGTAATAAGCTAAGGTCAAACTGAGGATCCAAAATCAATTTGGATCCAAGCCCGATCTTTATTTTACATGACCCTGCCGGAAGACCGTTTATAAGGTCAAGGTTATAAACAGGTATTTTTAATTTTATTACATTGTCCAGGAGAATGCTGCTGGGATTGAGATTTAAATTCGCAATATCGGTAACGGCAATCTGACTTACGGCAGGGTCAGCCATTACGCTCTGCCCGCTACTATACAACGAAAATATTAATAAAAAAGTAGAAAAAATGATTCTCATATATTATGGTTTTGTATTGCTTTAAATAATAATTATTAAGTCCATGCTTATCCTAAATATTTGTTTTTAACCCTCTGCGGAGCTGGTAATCCAACTCATTCCTTTAAGTCTTTAAGGGATTTTTCTTGGTTTGTCTAGGCGAAGGTCTAGGGATAAATTTCCAGAAATAAAATTAAACAGTTTTTTAATCTGCTCACATTAAGAAATTGTTTCGTTTATATTACCTGCCATAGTATTAGAACTTTGCACCAATCCGGTGACGATGATAAATGTCAGGTAAAAATCCTTTCCGTAAGAAATCATATAATGTCAATACCCGGGTATTCTCGCTGAACATTGTTTATGAAAGACAGATCACCTGATCATTGATCAGCCGATCCCGCAACAAAAATGAAAGAGGAATTAAAGAAGTAGATTTATAAATGAGTAAGCATCGTAATGGCAAAATAAGGCGTGGAGAATAATAAAAAAGCAGTCGCTTCGGACAGCGCCCGGTAGTAGTTTTATTTTTGCTGTTAAGTAAAATCATATTTAGTAATAATACACTCAAAGATTGCTGACATTTAAATGAAAGTGCCGCTGCAGGAAATGCATTTAAACAAAAAACGCCGGAATCTTTACGATCAGCGACCTGCTCCTAATTTCAAATGTTACCTTAATTTATCTCCCATATTATCTTTTGATTAACAGATCAAAACTTGCTTGGGTGTTAATTAAATCTCTCTATTTTGTGCCGCTAATAAGTTTTACTTATTAGCATTGATCCAAGACTTTTTGAAAATAAAAATTCCCTGTTTTTAGCATAGGTATAAAATATTAGTATCCTGATATTTTACGCCTGAATGAGATTTTGTTTACCATGTTTAAAACATGGTTAAGCCTAACTAATGCCTATAAGTAAGGGATATTTTTTATAAGACATAAAATAAAAAAACACATTGAAAATTTTACTTTCTGATTCGACATTCACAACACTACATTCCGACCTCCCGGCTCTTTTGCCTTTTATTTATTCTATTTAAATATCAACACAAAATTTTTTATGAAACACTTTTCCATCCAAAATAACCTGGAACAAATTGTAACGAATGAAAATAAAACAAAGCCGCCGTCATCTTTCATACTGCAGAGGTTTGTCAATTGTTTGATGATGGTATTTTCGCTAATTGGATTTACCATAAAAATTAGCGCCCAGTCATTTACTTCCGGCAACATTACTGTGTTTGTTGCATCAGCAAGTGCCAGTAACACAACCGGCAGCATAGTAGAATTAAATACAACCACTGCCGCACAAGCCGCAGTTACTACGCATAATATAGATGGTACCACTTCACCAAATGCCTTACGATTTTCAGGCAGTGCTACCTCGACTTGTTACCTGGCAAACAGTAACGACGGAACGTTACTATCATTTACAGGTGGAAACACTACAACTGCTGGTGCTATTAATATAAATACTATTCTTCCACGTGGAGTTGGAACATTTAATTCATCCGGTAGTTTTAATTTAGCAACTACTTATACAGGTGCATCAGGAAATCAAACAAGAAGCGCTACGAGTTTAAACAATACAACATGGTTTATAGGAGATCAGGGTGGAATTTATACAAACGGAACATCTTCTGCAAGTCCTTCAGGAAATTTTCGCGGGGTAAAATCCTTTGGTGGAATCGTATACGCCGGACAGTCAAGCAGCACTGCTACAACTATACAGGTAGTAACTGTATCAGCACCATCTGGTGGAACAATAGCAGGGTTACCAGGCCTTACCAATAATGCAGGTATCCAGGATTTTTATCTCATATCTTCTGGTTCCAATGGAACAAACTACGATGTGCTTTATGTTGTTTCTGCTACAAGCAACACAGCAGGAACAATTGCAAAATATTCTCTGGTAAGCGGCTCATGGGTATCTAATAATTCTTACACTACAACCTTTGGTGGTTTTGGCTTAGCAGCAAAAAACTCCGGAACTGGAGCCGACTTATTTGTTTCAACTGGTCTCGGAGCTTTAACTGCCAATAGCGTAATAAAATTAAATGATGCGGCTGGTTATAATGCTGCAATCAATATCACCACAGCAAACAATTTAACATTATATACCACTGTATCCGGCACAATAATAAAAGGTGTGGCATTTGCTCCCGTTAGTGGAGGTGCATCCAATCCTTCAGGTACAGGATCAGCAAATCCCTCAACCGTTGCTGTGGGAGGAACAACGCTGTTAACTGTAACAGTTACCCCCGGAGCCACTCCGGCAAGTACCGGCCTTGCTGTTACAACTGATTTAACTTCTATAGGAGGTTCAGCAACACAAACATTTTTTGATGATGGAACAAACGGTGATGTAACTGCTGGAGACAAAATCTTTTCTTATAGTGCTACTGTATCGGCAGCCACTACTGCGGGATCAAAAAATATTCCTGTAACAATAACAGATGCCCAGTCACGAACAGGTAACACTTCTATTTCATTAACTGTGCAGAGTCTTACATTTACAAAGATTCATGATATCCAGGGCAGCGGTTCAACTTTCGATCCTTCTTTTGCCGGCACACAAACCATCGAAGGAATTGTGACCCGTGCCTTCATTGGTTCCACAAAACTTAATGGCTTTTATGTGCAGGAAGAAGATGCAGATGCTGACGCTGATCCTTTAACTTCAGAAGGGATATTTGTTTTTGATCCAAAAGGATTTTTCGCCGGCAGCAATGGTGATAAGGTTCAGGTTACGGGAACTGTCAGTGAGTTTACTACCACCAGCAATGGGAATAACAGCAGCCTCACTGAGCTGACAGCCAGTAGCGTTGCTAACATAAGTTCAGCCAATCCCTTGCCTGTTGTTACCAATATATTTTTGCCGGTTAATAATGTTAGTGATCTGGAAAGATATGAAGGAATGTTAGTTAATTTCAGTGCCACAACAGGCAACTTAACCGTTTCTGAATATTTCCAGTTAGGACGTTTCGGGCAAGTGGTTCTTGCAGCAACAGGTGCCAGCAATCAAACCGGAACAGATGCCCGGCTTGACCAATATACCCAATTCAATGCTCCCGGCGTTAGTGGTAATACTGCTTATTTAGCTGAACTGGCTAAACGCAAAATTTATCTTGACGATGGCAGCGGCGTACAGAATCCGGATCCTATTCTTTTTGGCCGTGGAGGTAACCCTTTGAGTGCTTCTAATACCCTCAGAGGCGGCGACGATGTTGCCAATATCATTGGTATTTTAGATGAACGTTTTGAAGGGTATCGCATTCAAACCATTACCCCTGTCAACTTTAATGCAACCAATACACGGCCTGTTGCGCCGCCCGCTGTGGGCGGTACGCTCAGAGCTGCAAGCTTCAATGTTTTAAACTATTTTAATGATCTTGATCTTGGCAGTAATATCACCACCAATGGCTTAACTTTCCGACCCCGTGGTGCTGAAACGACTGCTGAGTTTACACGTCAGCGTGATAAAATTTTCCAGGCCATCATTAACTCCGGAGCAGATGTTCTTGGATTGATGGAAGTAGAAAATAATGGCTATGGAGCAGGTGGCGCAATCCAGGATTTAGTGAATGGATTGAACAACATTTCTGGTGCCGGAACTTATGCTTTTATCACTCCTGCAGTTCGTTTAGGAACTGATGCGATCAATGTAGGTATCATTTACAAACCAGCGAGCGTTACTCCATCAGGTGCTGCTGCAACAATTCCTGATGCATATGGTACCGGGGCATTTGATGTGGTAGGTCGTAAGCCCCTGGCACAAACTTTCCAGCAAAATTCCAATGGAGAAATATTCACGATAGTAGCAAGTCACTTTAAATCTAAAGGCTCCAGTTCCGGCGGCACTGGTGATAGTGATGCCGGCGATGGCCAGGGCCTTTCGAATGGCACCCGTACCCGCCAGGCACAGGATCTATCAGCATGGTTAGCTACTAATCCAACTGGTACAACAGATCCTGACTATTTGCTTGTAGGAGATTTCAATGCTTACGCCAAAGAAGACCCTATCACAACTTTAGCAGCTGCAGGATATAATAATCTCCTTCCGATCACTTCATACTCTTATGTATTCGATGCCCAGGTAGGCGCTCTTGACCATGCCCTTGGAAGCGCTAACCTGGCAACACAGGTTGCAGGCGCAGAAAAGTGGCACATCAATGCTGATGAACCAGGTGTGCTTGATTACAACACCAACTTTAAAACAGCAGGCCAGGTAAGCAGCTTATACAATGCTGATGCATTTCGTGCTTCTGATCATGACCCTGTGCTCGTGGGCCTGAATCTTTCACCGGCACCAACGGTAACTCTTACAGTTAATACAAACACAGCTTCTGAGTCTGCTGCAACTGTAGTAACAGTTACTGCCACGGCTTCTTCAGCAGTAAGCAGCAACCAAACAGTTTCATTAGGAGTTTCAGGAACAGGTATCACAGCAGGTGATTACAATTTAAGTAATACCACCATCACTATCCCTGATGGCTCAACTACCGGCTCTGTAACTTTCACTGTAGTTGATGATAATTTATTTGAAGGAACAGAAACGGCTGCATTAACAATCAGCAGTCCTTCATCAGGTATCACCTTAGGAGCAACCACTACTCAAGCTATTACAATAACGGATAATGATGTGCCGCCTATACGTATAACCGAGTATATGCATGGTGGAGCAAATGGTGAGTTCGTGGAATTTACGAATATCGGCAATGTCGCTGTTGATATGACAGGCTGGAGTTTTGATGATAATAGCCGTGCGCCGGGCTCGCAAAGCCTCAGCGCATTTGGTACAGTTCAACCCGGAGAATCTGTAATACTTACTGAAAATAATGCCGGCACTTTCCGCAGTGTATGGAACTTGTGTAATGGCATTAAAATTATCGGCGGCCTTACAAATAATCTTGGCCGTGATGATGAAATTAATCTCTATGATGCATCGGATTTATTGGTAGATCGCCTTACCTACGGCGATGATATTTTTGCTCCCGGCACCATCAGGGCCAATGGCAAAAGTGGCTTTGTGAATGCTGCCGGATTAGGAACTAATACAATTGCACAATGGACATTATCAAGTGTTGCAGATGCAGAAGCTTCTTATGCATCTGCCGGAGGTGACATTGGCAGCCCTGGCATGAGTACCCGTGCAACAGTTTCTTATAATCCATGCACAGTTGTGACGGGCGCCCCAACAATTGTTATAGATGTAGCCACTACCACTAATTATCTCGATGGCGGTGCAACAACATCACCTCTCAGTCCTTATGGAGTAAGCGGAGTTATAAGTGATCCGACTGATCCTGCACAATTCTTAGGTATAGATTTTACAATTGGCGATGATCTAACTGCTGTTGGAAGTTTGACGGTAACAGTTACAAGCAGCAACACAACAGTTGCTCCAAATGGCAACATCATTCTTACGGGAAGCGGAGCTTCACGCAATTTAAAAATCACGCCTGCTGCAGTGGGTTACAGCAATATTACCGTATCGGTAAGTGATGGAACATACACAACTTCTTATGTTATTGGTTATGCAGCTTCAGCAGCTTCCGCAACACCGGCCAGCACTGTATGGCACACGGGTATTTCAGATGCTTCTGATGCTATTGCCCTCGATGATGATTATTATGTAACAGGTGATGATGAACAAAATGTGCTGAACGTTTATTCAAGATCAGCATCAGGATTGCCATTTGTATCTTATAATTACACTTCTCATTTGGCTTTGCCTGACCCTATCAAGCCTGAAGTTGATGTGGAGGCTGCAACAAAAAGCGCTGCCAATGCTAACAGAATGTTCTGGCTTGGCTCTATGAGCAACGGTAAAGATCCTTTTGATAACAAGCCAAACCGTGACCGTTTATTTGCGACAGATGTTTCAGGTACAGGAGCAGCAACTACATTTTCTTTTGCTGGCTATTATGGCAATTTAAGAGCATCATTAATTACCTGGGGAGATGCAAATGGATACAACTTTACAGCAAGCGCTGCAGCAGGAGTTGATTCAAAAGCGACAAATGGTTTTGCTGCAGAAGGAATGGTATTCGGGCCAGACAACACCAGTTTATATATCGGATTGAGAGCTCCTTTAGTGCCTACTGCTGCAAGAACAAAAGCAGTAATTGCGCCAATATTAAATTTTGAAACATGGTTCAATAATGGCGGTCCGTCAGGTGATCCGACATTTGGTTCGCCAATAGAACTTGATTTGGGTTTAAGAGGGATCCGTGATTTGATAAGACTATCCACTGGTACGTACATAATACTGGCAGGCGATCCCGGTGATGCTATGACAAGTGCTTTGTTTAGATGGACCGGCAATGCTGCCGATGCGCCCAGTTTAGTAAACAGCAGCGGTAATGGTGTGTTGAATATGGAAGGCGCTATGCAAATAAATGAGGGCGGTCAGCTATCACTTAGCAAACTCCAGGTTATATCAGATGAAGGAACAACTGTATTTTATAATGATGGAAGTGCTGCAAAAGATCTTGGAGATAATAATATTAAGAAATTCAGATCTGATGTTTTAACAGGACTTACTCTTTGCCAGAATACCATCACGGTAACACAAGGTGCAAATGGAACAATTGCTCCGGGCACAACAACAGTTGATTGCCACGGTAGCCAATCATTTACTATTACACCAGCATCTTGTTATCACATCACAGATGTGTTGGTTGACGGCTCATCTGTTGGCGCAGTTTCTTCATATGCATTCTCTGATGTAATTGCTGATCATATCATCACAGCATCGTTTGCTATCAATGCATATACGATCACTGTAATACAGGATGCAAACGGAACAATTGCTCCAAGTACAACAACAGTTGATTGCCACGGCAACCAATCATTCTCGATCACACCAGCATCTTGTTACCACATCACAGATGTGTTGGTTGATGGATTATCAGTAGGAGCAGTTTCTTCTTATGCATTCTCTGATGTAACAGCTGATCATACCATCACAGCATCGTTTGCTATCAATGCATATACGATCACTGTAACACAGGGTGCAAACGGAACAATTGCTCCGGGTACAACATCAGTTGATTGCCACGGCGGCCAGTCGTTTACCATAACACCAGCATCTTGTTATAAAATCACAGATGTGTTGGTTGATGGATTATCTGTTGGGGCGGTTTCTTCTTATGCGTTCTCTGATGTAATTGCTGATCATACCATCACAGCATCGTTTGCTATCAATGCATATACGATCACTGTAACACAGGGTGCAAACGGAACAATTGCTCCGGGTACAACATCAGTTGATTGCCACAGCAGCCAATCATTCTCGATCACACCAGCATCTTGTTACCACATCACAGATGTATTGGTTGACGGCACATCTGTTGGCGCAGTTTCTTCATATGCATTCTCTGATATAACGGCTGGTCATACGATCACAGCATCGTTTGCAATCAATACATATATTATCACTGTAACACAAGGTGCAAACGGAACAATTGCTCCGGGCACTACAACGGTTAATTGCCACGGGGGTCAATCATTTCTTGTCACACCAACATCTTGTTATCATATCACAAAAGTGCTGATTGACGGCACATCTGTTGGAGCTGTTTCTTCTTATGCATTCTCTGATGTAACACAAAACCATACCATCAGTGCTACCTTTGCCGCTAATACATTAGCTGTTAATTGCCCATCCGGCAGTCCTTTCAATCGAAACGCAAACGGATCATGCCAATACATGGTGTCCGGCAGTGAGTTCGATGCCAGCGCATGTGGTGCAGTTACTTTAACCTATACTCTTAGTGGAGCAACTTCAGGTAAATCCAACACATCATTGTCAGGAAAACCTTTTAATAAAGGAGTAACGACCGTAACATGGACAGCTGAAGACGCATCCAAACATAAAGTGAGTTGTAGTTTCACTGTTACTGTGAGCGATAAGTTACCCCCTGTTATTACCTGTAAGCCAGATACCACAATACATATCTCTCAAAATACCAAAGTGTATAAAGTATCAGGTAACGTGTTGAATGCAACAGCTACTGACAATTGCGGTATAACATCTTTGATCTACTCCCTCAGTGGCGCTACAGTGGCGCCTTACAGCAATTCAAATACCACATTGGCAAACAAAAAATTAAATAAAGGAATTACAGTTGTAACCTGGAAAGCTACTGATGCAACTGGCAATATCAAAACTTGTGCAACTTCGGTAACCGTTACAAATGGTGCCTCAGCCAGCCAAATTATTACAAGTTCTGTTGATCCAAAAGTCGCCATGTTTGCTGAGAATAGCTTCTCAGTGAAAGTATCACCTAACCCATCTGCAACCAATTTTAAATTGCAGGTGGAAAGCAACAGCAATGAACCAATTAATATTCGTGTGGTTGATGTATCAGGCAGGGTGCTTAAAGTAATAACAAAAACATACAAATACCAGGTTATTACCTTAGGCGATGGATACACTGCAGGGAGCTACTTTGCAGAAGTAACGCAGGGAAAGGATCATACGGTAGTGAAATTGATAAAAGTGAATTGATAAGCCAGGTTATAAAAAAAGAGGCTGTCGTAAAAGGCAGCCTCTTTTTTATAACCTAAAGGTGTCAGTAAATAAAGCCTTGTCGTTTTTTAGACAATATTTGTTTAAATATCTTTATCTGTTTGACATTATTTTCCCATCCTCAAGCCAAAAGAGAAATGTGATCTTCGACTTATCATTATCATCTTTCTTTTCGTAAGTAATTTTGCCGCCTTTAATAGCCGATAAAAATTCTTTCATTATATTTTCAACCTCAATTAGTTCATCTCTTATTTCTGTCTTTCTCTCTTCATATTTTTTTATTTGCATAAAATTCTTGAAGATATCTTCAGCTTCCTTAGGCTTATAAATTTCAGCGCCAGCATCAGTTAAGTGCTGATTAAATTTATCATTTGCTTTTTGGATATGAATTGGTAATTCAATTTGCTCATCTAATAAATTTATGTATTGATCAATTACATTTTCAAATCGCTTGTATTTTTTTGGAGTCATTACCGTTAATTTAGTTTTAAAAATAAGGGATGTAAATTTCAGGAAATTATGTTCATTTCAATATTAATTTTTCCGGGGTTGCCTCTGTTTAATAAATTGTAACCCTGTTACAATAACGTTTAATGTTCCGCCTGACTGAAAAGTGCAACTTTAATTCCCAAAAATTTTGTCAGGTAAAGCGTTTTAGCTTGATCTGGCGAAGGCACGTTTTTTTTCCATGCTGCCAACCCTGCTGCAAGCGATGGCATTAAAGTTAAACCTTTGGCCGGGCCATTCAATCAAATTTTTAAACCCGGCAATAAATCTCCCTTACTTAATGTATTCTTTTCTCTCTATATTCATTGGGTGCCATACCCATCACTTTAGTAAACATCCTTGAAAAATAATAGGGGTCTTCTATACCCAATTCCTGAGCTATCTGGTTTATTCTGAGCTGTGTGAAAAGCAGGAACTGACAGGCCTTTTGAACTTTCAGATGATTGAAATATTCAATTGGAGAAAACCCGGTTTTCCTTTTAAACAAAAAAGAAAAATGAGAAGGGGACAAGTTTACCTGTTTGGCAATATCTTCCAGCGTTAAAACCTGGTTGATGTTCCTTGCCAGGTAATCAATCACAACATTTGTGGCATCTTTGTTATCACCGGAAGTACTATACTTATCATTATAAAGAAATGTAGTAAGAAAATGCCACAGACACATATTTGCATACATTAAGTTATCGCTTCCGTATCCCCTTTCCAGTTGGGTATACATCCCATTAAATAATTCTATGCTTTTTTCATTGTTTTTAATAAAGCCCTTTAGTCCAATCCGTTTTTCCATCTGAGAAATAATCTGGTTAGACGTGTTTCCCTTAAAGTGAATCCAATAAATTGTCCATGGACTATGTTGATCCGCGGAGTACCTATGTGGTGTATTTATTGGTATGATAAAAAAATCCCCGGCTTCAATTTTATATTCGGTTTTCACAATTTTCACTTTACCGCTTCCCTCATGACAATAAATTAAAATATGCTGATCGGCACCATGAATTCTTTCTCTGTAATGAAACTTAGCTTTTGGATAGTAACCCATATCAGTAATATACAGGGTGCTAATGATCTTGTTTTTTGTACACCTTGTATTGAGGATTGGCCTGGGTATCACAATTGCCTTTTGGCCTTGAAACCCTTCTTTCTTTTTTATGACCGCTTCCACTTTAAAAAAATTTAAGCAATAATAGTAAGAATATCCATTAAAACACGGCTTTACTCCATTAGTCCGGTAGTACTAAAACTTATTTTTGATGTATAAAAAAATATTTGAGAGATCATCATTATACATCCGGTGTGCATAAAACAAGCAATGCCAGGCAAATAAGTTTTTTTGCGTGTAATAGTTTAACAATTGAGCTATTGTTTTTATTCTCTAGTGCCGTTTAAAGATATTTGAGAGATAAAGATTGCAGCGCTAATAAAGGTTTCACAGTAATAAAAAAATCCA
>JBDSFG010000018.1:0-2672 GCA_039919615.1 Ginsengibacter sp.
TTATCACCGAACTTATATTTTTTGCTCATTCGTAAATGTAAGAAATGGCTGAAAAAATGGATGCTTTATTCATTGGCACAGATACGCCAACTCACTCATGCCTTGCTGCATATCTGCGCCAGCGGAGGGTAGGCCAACGATAAATGATAAACGATTATCTATAATTGATTTTTGTTTCATTCATCGTTCATCATTCATCATTCATAGTTTTATGTTGTGGGGCTCTGAACACCAGTAACATCACTCATCGCCAGTTCCGGCTATCCGCTGCAAGTCCTCGCCGCAAACCATCCGCACAAAACCTTCAGCTGTGGGCTTTCCGCTACTATCCGGCAGCCAGTGAGCAGAAGAATATAACTCAACAAAGAACGGCTTACCATTTTTTGGTAACTAAATTAATTTACCTAAATTTGGTAAATGAAGCTTACCATAGCAACCCTCTTATCTGTAAATAGCATAGATGGTAACAGCATTTAACAATCCTTATCTTCAAAAAATTTATGAAGGCAGGCCGGTAGCCGGAAAACCAAAGTACAGTGCAGAAGTAATATTGAAATTTAAAAAGACGGTTTTGATGCTTCAAAATACTGACAACATTAAAGAATTAAGAAAGTTTAGAGGACTAAACTTTGAGGCATTGAAAGGAGATTATAAAGGATATTTTTCTGCAAGGGTAGATTTGCATTACAGGTTAATTTTAAGTGCTGAGAAAGATTCCATAGTACTTACAGATATACTAACAATAGAAGACCTTACAAATCATTATAAATAAAAAGCTCAACTAAAAAGAATATAAAAACATAAACAAAACAAACTAAATAATATGCCTGACTACAAAGTTGTCAATTCCCGTGGCAAACAAATCTTTACAGATGTAAACCTTCACCCGGGAGAAATATTACAAATGGAATTAGCTGCCAGGAATATTAAGAAAGCTGAATTTGCAGAATCATTAGGAATGAAGCCCGGACATTTCAGCGAACTCTTACATGGTAAAAGACATGTAGGTGCAGCCATTGCAATTAAGCTTCAAAAGCTATTAGATATCCCTGCAGAATACTGGATGAGAATTCAGGTATATCATGATTTATTTATAGAAAGAAATAAAGACTTGCAAGCAGCTTAAAACATCCATTGCTCGTGGTTGGTAGGCAATCAGGTAACTAAAATTATATGAATTTACAAGCGAGGGTCCTAAAGGAAGTATCAAGAAAGTAGTTCAGTTCACATATACAGGAACTGAAAACATTTACAACCTTGCTTTTGGCGACTATGATGAAAAAACCAAATCAATAAATGATTTATCTGTAACAAATAATGGTGACAGTTTAAAAGTTTTAGCGACGGTTGCTTCAACTATTTATGCATTTACGGAGAAATATCCAAATGCCTTGATTGTTGCTACTGGAAGTACAAATGTTAGGACAAGACTTTTACAGAATGGGAATAACAAATAATTTAAGTGAAATACAAGACGATTTTGATGTTTATGGTTACACTTTACAAGGAAGTTGGGAGGGGTTTATTGTTGGTGAAGATTATGAAGCTTTTTTAATCACAAGAAAAGATAATAACTTTACACTATGACAATAGAAAAAATAAATGCATCAAAAGTGCCAATAATTGTGTTTGGCAAAAAATTGAAAGATATTTCGGACAAGATATTGTTTCCAGAAAAGCTTGCAAAGCAAAAGAAATACTAGCAAAGGGTGGGCTACCTAAACGAGCAAATAAAACTACCGCCAATAAAAGTATTGCTGCAAGCAAAGCTTAGATTACGCAGCATCAGCTGTAGTAACGCTGTTCAGCTTCAGTTCCATCTCATCAAGTTGCAAGCGGGGGAAAGACATTTCACACCATCCAATTTTCTTCCTCACAACAACGCTCCCCAAATAAGCCTCGCCTTATGTCCTTCTATATCTTTCTTCTCTTCAGCGTCATCACTATACCAATCCTTGGTGCGGTCAACTATCGTAGTTTTTAAAAATTTCAAATCATAGTATTTCCTGGCATCAACAGGTTTGATTATTTTTTCATCTACGCCTGTCAGCATCACTTTTGTGGCAATCCACGATGTGTATAGCCTGGGTATAGTTACCCCCAATATCAATCCTGGCAATCCGTTTATAGAACATGGGCCGCCTGAAATCATAATTTCATCAGTATAAAAAGCAAATACATATACGCTGTCAAACATTACGGCAACTGCCTTCCTGCAATTGAATCCGGCTATCACCCGCGTGTCATTGGTGATTTTCCACTGCAGCTTCCGGATAGAATCTTCTACATTAATATTACTTCCATAAACATTTTTTTGCATGTTCAGTTTGCCTGTGGTATAGTCGCAGTACCACACATTTTCTTCATCACTTTCACGATACCACGTGGGTACTTTTTTTGATTCGTCAGACCAACGATCAAATTTGTAAATGCTTTTATCATTTGCAAAAGTATATTCGTAGTATCCTGTTTTAAATTGCGGCATCTGATCTTTCAGCATGTCTTCAAATGTGCCATTACCCATTGTTTTTTTTATGTTAGCTGTAACCTCATATTCAATTACCGCTTTGGTAACAAACTGTTGTGCGTTTATCCGCAACTGTGCGCATATAATGATTAATAAAAAAAATATTTTGCTTTTCATTTTGCTGTTTTTGTATTCTATTTTGTTT
>JBDSFG010000023.1:0-9325 GCA_039919615.1 Ginsengibacter sp.
AACGTAATTACCTAAGCCTGTTGCTATCCTTAATCAACCTTTGATCTTTATAAATTCCACTTGCAGCTAATAGTAATGATACCAGGGTTACTAAATGAAAAACTGCCCATATATCTAAAGTACCATGAGAAAATTGTTTAATTTCTCTTGTGTAAAGAAAAATGATCAGGATTTCCACCATAATAGCTATAATGGAAATTTTCAATTGTATTGTTCTGTGTTTAAATAAAAAAATATTAATAAGAAGAGTCGTGCCTAATGCACTGGTTAATACCATCAGGATAAAATTATCTTTCGCTATAAATGAATGAAAGCTGTTATTCGAAATAAGCGTACCGCTATAAAATGAAAATTGTAAAGTCAGAAACACCGCAATTGTAGCAAGTAAAAGCCATAGGGTTTGTACTCTTTGTATCATAGTTTGGTTGTTTACCCAAAAATACTTAAAGGAATTATAAACAGTTTCCAAATTTGCGGCTAGTCTGACCCAAGAGAATAAAAGCCTGCTGTAATTGAGAGGCTTAAAACTATTACAGAAATATTTATATTTCAGGATACAAAGGAAACTTCTTCATCCATTCTTTTACCTCTTCTCTAACTCCCGTAACTACGTTCTCACTATCAATATTCATTAAGATTTTATCAACCATATCAACTACTGTAACCATATCATTTTCTTTCATTCCCCTGGTTGTAATTGCTGGTACACCAACTCTTATTCCGGATGTGACAAAAGGGCTTTTATCATCAAACGGCACAGCATTTTTATTTAAAGTTATATGTGCTTTATCCAGCGTTTCCTGCGCCTTTTTACCTGTAAGGTTTTTATTTCTGAGATCAATAAGCATGAGATGGTTTTCTGTGCCACCACTTATGATTTCGTAATTTTTAGCAGTGAATGCTTTAGCCATAGCCTGGCCATTTAATTTTATTTGTTTGGCGTAAGCTGTAAAGTCATCTGAAAGTATTTCTCTGAAAGACACTGCCTTGGCTGCTATCACATGCTCCAGCGGCCCTCCCTGTGTGCCTGGAAATACACCCATATCAAGCAGGTTGCTCATCATGCGTATATTACCTTTTACATCTTTTAATCCAAAAGGATTTTCAAAATCTTTCTTCATTAGGATAAGCCCGCCGCGTGGCCCACGCAATGTTTTGTGCGTAGTAGAGGTTACAAAATGACAATGATCAAATGGCGAATTTAATAGCCCCTTTGCAATTAAACCTGCAGGATGAGCCATGTCACAATAAACAAATGCGCCAACTTCGTCAGCAACTTTTCTTATTCTTTCATAATCCCAGTCGCGGCTATAAGCAGAAGCGCCACATATAATAAGTTTGGGTTTTAAGGTTCTGGCTTTTTCTTCAAGCATTTCATAGTCTATTATACCTGTTTCTTTTTTTACTCCATACGAATGTGCCTCATATAATTTGCCTGAAAAATTTACGGGTGAGCCATGAGTCAGATGCCCGCCCATGCTGAGGTCTAACCCTAAAAATTTATCACCGGGTTGTAATATAGCGAGCATTAAAGCTGCATTAGCCTGTGCCCCGCTATGCGGCTGTACGTTTGCATATTCACAATTAAAAATTTTTTTTGCCCTGTCAATGGCTATTTGTTCAATCTGGTCAATCACCTCGCAGCCTCCATAATATCTCCGCCCTGGGTAGCCTTCAGCATACTTATTGGTAAGAGCCGTACCCATTGCCTGCAGCACCGGGAAAGATGTAAAATTCTCCGAAGCAATTAACTCAATTCCCTGTCTTTGTCTTTCTACTTCTTTATTAATAAGGTCAAAAATCTGTGTATCATTTTCCATTTAAAAAATTTGCCGCAAACCTACAAAAAATGTTCGATGTATGATGTTGATGCAGGATGTGATTCTGATTTTCGATTGATGATAAAGAAAATCCGCCGGGCTAATTACGCCGGCGGATCATAAAATTTTAGAATGTAGAATTAAAATTATTTTACCTCAACAGAATTATTCAAGTCGTCGTCAACAAGGATGCGTCCGCAATTTTCGCAAACAATAATTTTTTTACGTTGCTTTACTTCACTTTGCTTTTGAGGTGGAATGGCATTAAAACATCCGCCACATGAATCTCTTTCTACCGGAACAACTGCCAAACCATTTTGATAATTTTTGCGGATCCTGTCGTAGCTGAGCATTAATCGCTCATCTATATGTTCTCTTGCGGCTGCGGCCAGCTTATTGTAATGTTTTTCCTCTTTATCAGTTTCAGCTATAATTTTTTCAAGCTCTCCCTTTTTGTTTTTTAAATTAGTTTCTTTAGTGGCAACAGCTTTTTTTGCTAATTCAAGCTGCTTAGCCTTTTCAGCTATATCTTCTGTAGCATCTTTAATGTGCTTTTCCGCAAGTTTCACATCAAGGCTTTGCATTTCCATCTCTTTATTAATAGCTTCAAACTCACGGTTATTTTTTACATTGTCACTTTGCTTTTCATATTTTTTTACCAGTTCAGAAGCATCTTTAATAATCGTTTTCTTTTGCTCTATAAACTGCTGCATACCGTTAATTTCTTCCTCAATGCGGTTCTGGCGGGCATGCAGACCTTCAATTTCATCTTCAAGATCGCTTACCTCAATAGGCAACTCTCCTTTTAATACCTGGATATTATCGAGCTTGCTGTCAACTTTTTGCAGCTTTACAATTGATGATAGTTTTTCTTCAACCGAAAAATCTTTTACTGTAGCCATATATTTATTTATGATTTTATAATTTAAATATTGTACCTAACTCAGGTAAAATAGTGAACGGGATTTGTATTCACTTCCGTTTTTAGGACGGCAAAGCTAACGAATTTTTCCTTTAAATTGGTATGCAGCAAGTCTATGGTAAACTGCTCACTTTCGTAATGGCCAATATCAGCTATTAAAATTTTATTATCCGCATCAAAAAACTCGTGATATGTTATATCTGAAGTAATGTAGACTTTCGCCTGGCTTGCAATTGCGGTTGGAATTAAAAAGCTGCCTGCCCCGCCGCAAAGAGCTATTTTCTTAACTTTATTTCCGGTAAACCTCGTATGTTTTATTACTTTAAGATTAAAAGAACTTTTAATTTTTTGTAATAATGAGATTTCATCTGTTGCTTCCGGTAGTTCTCCCAACAATCCGCTGCCCGTGTCGGCAAGATAATTTGACAACTGAAAAATATCGTAAGCAGCTTCTTCATAAGGATGTGCCTCAATCATTGCCTTTACAATCTTATCCTGCAGGTAAGCATTAAATATTACCTCGATCTTCATTTCACGTTCTTCGTGCCGTTTTCCAATGTTCCCAACGTGAGGGTCCGCGCCGTCTCCTGCTGTAAATGTGCCTGTGCCTTCAATATTAAAACTGCATTCACTGTACTTTCCAAGGCGTCCGGCTCCTGCGGCAAACAAAGCGCTGCGAATTTTCTCTGCTTCCTTTAGCGGGGCAAAGGTTACCAGCTTTTTCAAAGGCAGCTCCGTGGGTTTAAGGATAGTCAGGTTTTTTAAACCAAGGAGCTCTGCGATTTTTCCATTTACCCCCCTTATTACATTATCTAAATTGGTATGGATGGCATAAATGGCTACATCATTTTTTATAGCAGATATCACGGTTCGTTCCACATAGTTTTTTCCGGTTATTTTCTTCAGGCCTTTAAAAATTATTGGATGATGTGCAATAATGAGATTACATTTTTTACTGATAGCTTCTGCTACCACATCTTCTGTTGTATCCAGGGCTACAATAATTCCTGTACATTCCCATTGATCACTTCCGGTTAACAATCCTGCATTATCATAGGCTTCCTGCAAGGCAGCCGGAGCAAAAATTTCAAGATGTTGTATAACAGTTGATATTTTCAAAATAGAGCTATCTAAAAAATGTGTAGGCCAAAACTTTCATTGGCAATTACATGCTGCCACTGCAGTATAAGGTTTTTGTATTCAGAACCGACTGGCCTGATCTTTCGGTCAAGATCATAGAGACCTAATGAATTAACAATACCATCATCGTTACGCAAAGCGCTATCCCAATCTACCTGGTCAATAAGGCTATACCATGTAAAGCCTACAATGGGTACCCCGTCTTGTTTTAAGCGGTACACATTAGCCCATTGCTTACGTAACCAATGTACAGAAAATGGTTCAGTGATATTAGTTTCAGTATGCATAACCGGCATTCTGTATCTTCTGAAATATTGGTGGGTAATCACATAATAACCAAATATCTCTCCTGAAGGACTGGTATTTCCATCGGGATGAACGATATGCTCATTGGTAATATAGTAGTCATTGCCCATTATGCAACGGTTTTTCTCTTTCATCTGGTTTTCATGAAACCACATATACTCCTTGTCAGTCATCCCATTTTCCATTAAATATTTGTAGGTATTAACGTCTACAGAGTGTCCGTAAGTGAGATCCAGTGATAAAAATCTTTTCTGATTTAAAAAATCACATTGCGGCTGGCAGTCAGGATCTTCTGCATGAAAATATTCTGATGATTCACTTTGTATAAAAAATGCTTCGGGCTGCTCCTTTAATATTTCGCGGGAGGCAAGTACGTTGGCTTTACACAGGTTTTTTAATGCTGTTACAAAAGATTGCTCATCCCTTTTACATTCATTCCACCAGCCGTATTGGCCTGAGAACATAGCAGCAATAAATATTTCATTGATAGGGGTATAAAATTGCAGATGGGGATAGCGTTTTGCAAATGCTCCGCTATATTCCGCAAAATAATGTGGCCAGTCAGCATTTTGAAAATTGCCAATCCAATCCGGTACACCAAAGTGGCAGAGATCTACGAGTGGAATAATATCCAATTCTTTCATTTTATTAAATACATCATCAGAAAAATTCCAGTCGTATTTTCCGGGGCCCTGGTGAACGGAATAATAAGGAGTTCCATACCTGAGATGATCAATACCCATTTCTTTTACTAATCCAAAATCCTCTTTCCAATATTTATAATGCCCTGTTTTCTCCATTTCATCAATCCGCTTAATTTTTCCGTCAGGTAAAGTAATAGTAGGATAGCTGTTTTCAATTCCTGTGGCAAACATAAATTTGTTTGAACTCATCTAATTATTGTCTTTAGTGAAAGTTATAATGCTGATTTTAATATCTTATAGCAGGAAGTTATTTGGGGGATATTAATAAATTTAGTTGTGTAAAGAATGTAAATTTATACAAGATCATTTAAAAAAATATTATTATACAACTCTCCTGAAAATGCTATACGTGTTACAAAGTAATTTCCAAATTAATGGATCCTGTCGCCTCTCACTTTCATGCTCACCATAATTTCTGCTTCATAGGCCAGCCATTGGGCCCATCTTGCCCGTACCAATTCCTTTGGCATATATGTTTCCGCCAGTGTTATAAATAGGGTATAATGCCCCGCCTCGCTTTCCATAAAACGCCTGTAAAAGTTTCTGAAATACGCATCTTCCATACCTTCACTTAACCGTTTAAATCTCTCACAACTGCGAGCCTCAATTAGCGCCATAGTAAGCAATTGGTCCAAAAACCTTTCAGTTGGGCTGCCGCCTTTTTTCTGAAAGGCCAAAAGCTCATTTACATATTCATCTTTTCGCTGTTTTCCAAGTGATAAATTTCTTTTTCTTAGCTCAGCAAGCACCGTACGGAAATGCCCCCATTCTTCGGTAACAATGGGGGAGAGTTTGTCTACCAATTCATCTTTATCATTATATTTTTGAATAAGGGAAATACAACTGTTGGCAGCTTTTTGCTCACAATATGCGTGGTCGGTTAATATGTCCTCTAAAGAAATACTAACAAGGTCTATCCAGCGGGGATCAGTTACCAGCTGAAGTCCTAAAATGTTTTTGGTGTCTTCCGACAAAATTTCCATCTGTCAAAAATAATGAGTTCTTACTTACTACTTAATACTTATCGGTTACAACTAAAACCAGATATTTGTTAAAATAAATTCCTTTGGCAGAAGATTTTCTTTATAAAAAAATAAATGAAAGAAAAACACTTAATGCCTTCCGTGCACTTAAATTACCGGGTAATAGAGTTGATTTTTACAGTAATGATTACCTGGGCATAATAAAAAATGATCTCCTGCAACCCTTCTTGACTAATGGTTTGAAACATGGAAGCGGTGGCTCCCGCCTGCTGGCCGGAAATTATTCTCTTATTGAAGAAACAGAAAAGGCTATAGCAGATTTTCATGATGCAGAAGAGGGCTTAATCTTCAATTCAGGCTACGATGCCAATGTGGGTTTATTAAGTTGCGTTCCTCAAAAGGGAGATACAATTTTATATGATAAATTAAGCCATGCTTCCATAAGAGATGGGATAAGACTGAGCTTCGCAGAATCATTATCATTTTTACATAACGATGTTGAAGACCTGGAAAAAAAATTAAAAGTTTCTAAGGGGAATATTTTTGTAGTTACAGAATCTGTTTTTTCTATGGATGGTGATACAGCTCCGTTAGTTGAAATTGTTGCTCTTTGTGAAAAATATAATGCTAATTTAATTGTTGATGAGGCGCATGCTACCGGGATTATTGGAGAAAAAGGAGAGGGGCTTGTTCAATTGCTGGACTTACAAAAAAAGTGTTTTGCAAGGGTGCATACATTTGGTAAGGCATGTGGCGTACATGGCGCCATAGTGCTCGGCTCAAATGCACTTAAATATTACCTGATCAATTTTGCACGGGCCTTTATTTTCACCACTGCTTTGCCTGAAGCAAGTATGAATGCTATTCAGGCTTCCTATCAAATTTTTCCGGCATTAGGTAAAGAGAGGAAGTATTTAAATGAATTAATTGATCAATTTCAAAAGTCAAAAGTCAAAAGTCAAAGGTCAAAAACACCTATCCAGGTTGTAATAATTCCTGGAAATAAAGAGGCAAAAGCAAAGGCTGAAGAGTTGCAACAACATAACCTTGATGTTCGTGCTATCCTTTATCCAACTGTACCCAAGGGAAGTGAGCGCTTAAGGATAGTTTTACATTCCTTTAATACTGTGAGCGAGGTAAATCAATTAATCAATATCCTTCAAGAGTAGAGCTTTATTCTTTTTAGTATTTTACATCTTTAATAATTGTTATGAAAATAGCTTTTTTTGTTATTTGTCTTGCTGTTACGGTTGCATTAATTGTTGTTCTTAATTCCACACTGGTGTTACCGGCGCCATTAGGTAAATTATTAAGTCCTCAACATGGCGTGTGGCAAAATGCTGAACCGGTTAATGAAGATTTTAACGCCGCTCTCACATTTCCACAACTTACAGGTAAAGTAAATGTTTACTTTGATGAGCGTTTGATCCCTCACGTTTTTGCTGAACGGGAAAACGATGCATACTTTGTACAGGGATACATTCACGGCAAATTCCGTTTATGGCAAATGGAGCTGCAAACACATGCTGCTGCCGGCAGAGCGAGTGAAATTATTGGCGATAAAGCCCTTAAGCATGATAGGGAATTCAGAAGACTTGGAATGGTGTATGCCGCAGAAAATTCATTAAAAGAAATGGAGAACGACCCTGTTACCAAAACAGAATGTGATGCTTATACTGCCGGCGTTAATGCCTACATAGAAACTTTAAATGCAAGCAATCTCCCGCTTGAATATAAGTTGATAGGCTACAAGCCAGAGCATTGGAGCAACCTGAAAACTGCCTTATTTTTAAAATACATGTCTTACGATCTTGCAGGACACGACGATGATTTTGAAATGACCAATGCGAAGAATTTTTTTAGCAAAGAAGATTTTGATAAGATATATCCGGCGATGCCTGACTCACTTGACCCGATTGTGAAAAGTGATACAGGTTTTAAGAAACCTGCGATAGAAATAAAATCACCGACAACAGCAGATTCTTTATATTTTAATGCTAAAAAGTATTTACAGGTATCTGAGAACAACCCGGACAAGAGCAATGGAAGCAACAATTGGGCGGTTAGCGGAACGAAAACAAAAAGTGGTTATCCCATCTTATGTAATGATCCTCACCTCGGCCTAAACCTTCCCTCGCTTTGGTTTGAAATGCAAATTTCTGCACCTGGCTTTAATGCCTATGGTGCAACATTCCCCGGCGCTCCGGGTGTCATCATTGGGTTCAATGATAATTGCGCTTTTGGTTTCACAAATGGTGGAAGAGACGTTAAAGATTATTATGAGATAAAATTTAAAGACGATACAAGAAAGCAATACTGGTTCGATAATTCATGGAAGGCAACTGATTTTAGAGTAGAAAGAATAGGTATAAAAGATAAACCTGATTACCTGGATACGGTTGCCTATACTGTGTTTGGGCCTGTTATGTTTGATAAAGCCTTTGCAGGAAATACACAGGGTAACAACGGGTTTTTCGCAGTGCGGTGGAAAGCGCACGATGCAAGCAACGACATGAAATGTTTTAATTTATTAGACCACGCAAAAAATTATACTGATTATTCTGCAGCGGTAAGCTACCTGCATACACCCGGGCAAAATTGTGCTTTCGCCTGTAAGAATGGTGATATCGCCATAGTAACACAAGGCGAGTTTCCGGCTAAGTGGCAAGGCCAGGGAGATTTTATAATGCCCGGTACTGACAGCAGTTTTATGTGGCAGGCAATGATACCGCAGGATGAAACACCCTTTCAGTACAATCCGGAACGTGGCTTTATAAGCAGCGCTAATCAACGTCCTGCAAATTCTTCTTATCCCTATTATCTTGGCAGAGGGTATCCTCCATATAGGGGTTTGATAATAAACCGCAAGCTTAACAACATGAGCGGAATTACCCCGCAGGATATGATGGCCTTGCAAACAGACACCTATGACGTATTTGCCGGGATGGCACGGCCGGTATTTGAGCGGAACATAAGTGAAGGTGATCTCGATGCAGAAGAAAAAAAATATTTTGATCTCCTTAAAAATTGGAACTTAAAAGATGAGGAACATTCGAAAGGTGCAACCGTATTCTATTATGCCTGGAAAAGTTTTGCGAAAATCGTTTGGACAGATGAATTTGCAAAAGCACGATCGGAGTTGATGCAGCCATATGAAAGTACCTTGTTGGATGGAGTGTTAAAAGATTCAGCCTATAAATTTCTGGACAACATAAATACACCACAAATTGAAACTTTGCAGGATGATGCGACCGCAGCTTTTAAGGATGCGGTTGTTTCCCTGAAAGACCTGGATAAAAAGGGTAAGCTTGAATGGGCAAAACAAAAAGACACTAAAATAATGCACCTAACGCAACTTGAAGCCTTTAGCAGAATGCATTTGCCTATTGGAGGGGGCACTCATTGCATTAATGCCACGAAGGAAACTCATGGCCCAAGCTGGAGAATGAT
>JBDSFG010000031.1:0-5119 GCA_039919615.1 Ginsengibacter sp.
GTTATAAAATAATAGCCCTGCTGATTTATACAAACAATTCTTTCTGCCAGTGGTTGTTCATCTTTATTAAAAACGGTAATCTGCGTTATCCCCCCGGGCAAACTATCAACGGGTATAGTTGCATTCAGGTTTCCACCTGCAGCAAGCCTGGCTTTTGCCCGGTAAATTAACTGTTGCTGAAACTGCCCCACTATAGTTATTTCGGAATTAGATGAAGAAGTATCCATTGATCTGGTTACCGTAAAATTGATCTGGTTACCAATGTTGTTTACCTCAAGCACAATACCTTCTTTTTTAGCTGAAGGTAAAAAGGTTTCCCGCAGTTGTCCATGATCTTTCCAAACGGCTTTATATCTTTCAGTACCCGCAGGCGTTAATGTAAACGTACCCATACCATCATGAATGCTGGTAAAGGCGGTAATTTTTTTACCGGTCGCATCTACTATATCACCCTGTACGGCTACAGGTATCCCGTGTTCATCTGTTGCCTTAAAAGCTACCCGTGATAATAAGCCCTGAACCATATCGCCCCCTTCGGGGAAAAATTGGAGGTATGTTGTTGAAATTGCCGCGGTTTTAATAACTGCCGCTGTTTTAGTTATTAATGGAAATGCTTTTATATAAAGGAAAGAAGAATCAAAGTTTAACATCCATTTGGTGTATGCCCGTACATATACCCTCTCGCCTGTGATAGTTGCAGGAATATCAAAGGAGGATGCAGCTCCTGATCTTATCACAGGAGTGGTTATTCGTTGAATAATATTTCCTTTATCATCCACCAGCTCAGCATACATTGTTTTGCTTATCAATGATAAACTAATACCTGAAAAAAGATACGCTTTAAACCAGATAGTTTCACCGGCATTGTAAATGCTCCGGTCAAACTGCAGGTATAATTTTTCCTGTGGATATTGTGTATCCAGCCGCTCAAGCACACTATCGAAGCGCTGGGCATTTAAAGAGAAACAAAAAAACATAGCCATAGCGATCAGGCTTGTTTTAAAACAAAAAACATTTTTCAATACGGGCATATAAAAAATAAAGAGTATGGAGTAATAATTTTATTACCAGATTTAAAATTCTTATTTATTTAGTTTACTATTATTATGGTGTCTTTCGCCTCATTTCGTGCCTTCTTTTTAAAAAACCCCCTCAACAAAAAATTATGCTGGATTGCTTCCAGGTCATCATCTAATTTTTTAGTGCCTGATTGCAGGTTTTGTAAGATAACTTTTATATTACCCGCCGCCTTCTCATCATGCAGTAACATACCAACGGGTGCATTCTTATTATTTAAACTATTGGTGATATTATTACCGGCGATCTTTAAACTATCCACAATATCCTTAGAAGATTCTGCCACATTTTGTAATTGCTTAACAGTTGATCTTAACCTGCTGAAAATAACCGTGTCACTTACAAGATCGCTTGCTAAAGTGCCTTTGTTATTGAGCTTTGCGGCATAAGCCGCCACATTGTTAGAGAGCCTTTCCAGATTAGCAGATGTTCTGTTTAAAGTAATGGTTGCTGCATTTAAATTATTAAACATTGCCTCATCAGAAAGCAATTTTCCTATGGTGCCATTACCATCCTGTACTCTTTTTGTTATTAATTTAAACCCGGTTGTGATCTGCAGAAGATTATCATTATTTTTCGCCAGGGTGCTAATCATTTCATCAGTGCTTAATAGTTTTTCTATGCCCAGGATATCACCTGCTTCAACCTGTGGCGCTGTTTGAGAACCGCCATAAATTACAATGATTTTATTACCAATCAATCCATCTGAACTTATTTTAGCCTTGGCATCTTTTCTTATAAACTGCCTTAATTTCTCGTCAATATTCATATCTGCATCTACCCTGGCATTTCCTAAGAGCGTTATTTTTTTAATGGTGCCTATCTTAACCCCGGAAAACCATACATTATTACCTTTCTGTAAACCATTTACATCATCAAAGATGGCCTTTATGGTTATCGATTTTTCAAAGGTTTTTTTCTGACTGCCAAGGGTTAGCACCGTTACAATAAAAATAGCTATTCCCAGAAATATAAATATTCCTACTATTATCGCTCTTTTGTTACTAGTGGATTTCATTGATTATTTATAAAGTTATAATTATAAAAGTTTTTTATCCTTTCATCGTCTGTATTAAAAACATCGTCAAAAGTTCCCTGCTTAATAAATTTTCCCTCAAACATCATTGCAACCCTGTCGCCGGTAGATTTGGCACAGGTAAGATCGTGTGTTATAATAATGGAAGTTGTATGAAATTTATCCTGTACAAGGTTTATGAGATTATTAATTTCTATGCTTGTTATGGGGTCCAGGCCGGCTGTCGGTTCATCGTATAACATTATTTCCGGATGAAGAATAAGCGTTCTCGCAATACCAATACGCTTTCTTTGCCCTCCTGAAAGTTCTGATGGCATCTGGTCAATTGTTTGAATTAATCCAACATCGTTAAGTACATTTTCTATGGTCTCCGTTATCTCGGTTTGGCTCATATGCCTTACATTTCTAACCAAAGGAAAAGCAAGGTTCTCCCTTACCGTCATGCTATCGTATAAAGCACTGCTTTGAAAAGAGAAACCAACCTTTAAACGAAGTTCACGTAATTCACTCTCATTAAGCTTATCCACTTCCTTCCCTAAAACATTTACAATACCGCTATCAGGTTTTAGCAAGCCGCAGATTATCTTAATTAATACCGACTTACCAGTACCAGAACGGCCAAGCACCACTACATTTTCTCTTTTGTATACATCAATATCCACCCCCCTCAAAACATGATTGTCACCAAAGGATTTATATAAATCTTTAATGCTAATAACCAATTCCTTCTTATCGGTATCTGGCCTTTCAATTTTTTTCTTTTCAATATTTATTATTTCATTTTCCATAATTAGCTAAGGCCGGTAACTATTAGTGATTTGAACAATAAGGATCTCCTCTACAAAAATCAGGAACATAGAAATAACTACTGACGCATTTGCGGCTTTGCCAACCCCTTCTGTTCCCTGCGTTGCATTATATCCCTGGTAACAACCCACAATACCTATAGTAAAGCCATACACAATTGATTTTATTAACGAAGAGAAAATATCTAAAAAAGAAATTTTATCAAATGCCTGTTGAAAAAAAGAAGTAAAGCTGGTCATTTCGTTTTGGTGGACATTGAGGTACGAGCCAAGCATAGCTACTGCACCTGTATAGCACATAAGCATGGGTATCATTAAAGTAGTTGACAAAACGCGGCTGACTACCAAAAATTTAAAAGGATTTACTGCGGATACTTCCATGGCATCTATCTGCTCGGTAACTTTCATTGAACTTAGCTCGGCGCCAATGCTTGAGCCTACCTTTCCGGCAGCTATTAATGCAGTTACCAATGGCGCCAACGCCCTTACTATGGCAATAGCTACAAGGGATGGTAACCATGAAGCGGCTCCAAACTCAGCCAAAGATGGACGTGATTGTTTTGTGAAAACCAGGCCGGTAACAAAGCCGGTTAGCGTAATAAGCGGCAGTGATTTATAACCTACATTATAACATTGCCTGATGATTTCTTTAAACTCGTATGGCGGCTTTAGCACTTCTCTAAAAAAACGAATAACAAATTTAGATGCACTGCTCAGATCAAAGAAAAAACCATCAATGCCTTTAGTAATAAAATATTTTCCCGGCTCTTTAGTTGCCATGTGGTCTGCAATTTGTTTTTCAAAAATAATTGTCAACAGCAAAGATGGTGCAAAACAATCAACTATGTTATAATCAAACCATTTGTAAAGAATATTGTATGTAACCTAATATGTAGAAGCGGTTTTTTAAATTAATATTCCCCGTAAAGCCTCATAAAGAAGGAAGCCAAATATCAATTCTTTTATAAAGGTGAAATAATAAAAAAAGTCCCTTAAAAATTTAGGGGACTTTAATCATTTTGAAGGTTCAGGGTAATTTAAATCATTGCACTTGCTATTTTTTAATTTGCTTAATTGTAACATTATAAGCCACTACTTCTGATTTATCTGTTACGATCCTGGTGTTGTTTTTATCAGAGATATTCTGATCCTTCGCATCCTTGTGTGAAAGTTCTATAAAGGATAATAGTGGTATAGCTAAGGCGATTATGATTACCTGGAAAGCGTACAATGCCTTCTTAAACGCGTGTTTTGCGGCTCTTATTAAATTCATATTTGTTTTCATTGTTTCGTTATTTTTTTAAATGATATAGCAAAGATAAGGGCGTAGTAATGTATTATGCAATACATAGTACATTGAATGGCATAATACCCTGGTTAAACGGCAAATAAATATAAATGAGTGGACTACAAAAAAGAGAAGCCAATATAACTAAGAAAAATTCTATTACTTCCTCGCCGACAATTACAAGGTAAGTGTTCCCCTTATTTGTATCAAGGTGGTTTCTTTACCAACTCCATAAGTTATGTCGAAGTACATAATATTGAACGGGGCAATTAATATCCCCCCTCCATAGCTTGTATGAAACTTATTGGAAATTTCCCCGGGCATCCATACACGGCCATTATCAAAAAAGGCAACCAATCCACCTTTCCCTCTTAAATAATAATTATTTATGTTGGTAATAAAACGAAGCTCATTGCTGTTATAAAATGTAGTTTTTCCGTGAAACCGGTTCAATGTATAACCACGAAGATTAGCTCCTCCTCCAATTGAAGGGTACTGATAAAATTTAGGAGAGCTTGTCACAGTGGCCGCTCCTGCGCTTATGGCAAAAGATATCTTAGGTAAGACAGGAATGTAAAATTGTACATCACTCCCAAATCTCGCAAATGATTTGTCAGCATCACTTAAGTTTTGTGTATAGGTGGCAATTACTTTAAAAATAACTCCACTCAGGGGCAGAATAGAATCTTTTACATAGAAGAGACTATATCTAATTGATCCGCTCACAAAATTATTTGTATTTATATTTTCAGGGTGCGCAGGCAAATAGCTGTTGGTTATATATTTCCCGCCATCCCGGAGAATTCTCACACTATTAAAAAACCCGGAAAAAGTAATATTGCTAACTCCCAGTTTACGGGTAAGATCAATACCACCCAGCCATTCTGTAGTTCGCAGCCTGAAATAATTTGT
>JBDSFG010000243.1:0-3541 GCA_039919615.1 Ginsengibacter sp.
GAAGTCACAATCACAACTCCCTTAGCTTCCTTAACAGTTATAGAGAGAGGAATGTCGGGTGAGGACACCCGCCAAAAGAGGGGGGAAAACCCGATGGGACAAAAAAATCATTTAGCATTTGGGAAGACTTAATAACTTGCTATAAGAATTAGCATACATTTTTACAAGAATGCAAAAAGCTGAGATTACGTTTTACTCCGGCATAAGTGGCCTGGCTCTTCCCTTGCCTAAATCACAATATCCTCCTGAGTTTCAGGATAAGAGCAGGCTTCAGTATTATGCATTTCTTTTTAACAGCGTGGAGGTTAACAGTATTTTTTATAAGCTCCCCCGGATATCTACTGTTGTTAACTGGCGGGAAAGTGTTCCTGAAAATTTTCAGTTTACGTTTAAAGTCTCAAAAACTATAACACATGTTAAGCAACTAAATTTTAAAGAAGAAGATGTTCATGCTTTTGTGAATACAGTTGCGCACATAGGCGATAAGAAAGCTTGCCTGCTGGCGCAATTTCCGCCATCTTTAAAAATAAACAGCATAAACGAATTACAAAATTTAGCCGAGACGCTTTGTAAAGTCACAAATGATGAATGGAGAATAGCAATGGAATTCAGGAATGCATCATGGCATGAGAGAGAAGTGTATGAGTTGCTGAATGAGTATAATATTACTATGGTTATTCATGATATTGCAGCATCTCCTACTCCGTTTACTAACCTGGTTGGTAACTTTGTTTATTTACGCTTTCATGGACCTGAGCCCCGCTACCGGGGAGATTATTCAGATGCAGTATTAAAAAAATATGCAGAGCAAATTAAAGGCTGGATAAAAGAGGAAAAGACAGTTTATGTTTATTTTAATAATACAATGGGTAATGCGGTTAACAATCTGCACACGTTAAATAATTATGTGTTTGATGGTACACCACCAGAATAAACAGTGAGCTTCTATTTATTTACTTCAAAAAATAAAACTTTACTACCGCACAACCCATTTTTAGTTATGCCTTGTACATGCACCGCATATTTACCCGTTACATCTGAAGTATAAAAATTAATTGTTTTAGATTCTCCGGGCGCTATTTTGATATTGGGAGACCATAGCAATACGTTTCTAAAATCCGGCAGATGGCTTGACCGTTGATTTTCATCGGTATAAACAGGAGTATAAAATTCTCTTTTAAGTTGAAGCCCGTCGTAGTCAATTATTGCGGCATGCAGACCCTGATCATAACCTGCCATATCTTGTTTGTAAGAGCCCCAGTTTAACACTCCGTCAAATGTTGAGCTACCAAGAAAATACTTCCTGTTAAGTACCTCAAGCTTATTTAATTTCAAGGGATCCAGAAGCATGAATTTATTGAGATCAAAAACAGGTGCCCCGTCCAGCAAAACCAAAGGATCATTTTTAAATAATTGTTTGGCGGCAAGATTAAAAACATTCAAATGAAATCTGCCATCTCTCTTTCTTACATCCACCAAAATAACGTATTCCCTTAATACCTCTTCTAAAGTGGTAAAACGGGTATAATTGTCAAGGCTATATTTTGCATCAGGCGTTATATAGAAAGGTGTACTGTCAGCAACAGGCAAAAGAAAATTTCTTAACTTCTTTCCTGAATAAATATTTTGCACCTGCATGCCGATACTTTGCTTAAGCAGGTTGTCGCTGTTACTTTTTTGTAATGAAAATAAAGGAAGAGGTGTGCCCGAAAAACTGTTGCTAAAAGGATCAGTCATCTCTATCCTGTATATACTGTCGCGGCGAGTATTAGGTTGCACAATCATTTCAGATGAGCCATAGAAATTTTTTAATTCAAATTTTAAGCGCCCGTCATTATCGCTTACACACGAAGTAAAAGCCGGTAGAAAGCCAGGGATTGACATAAAGGTTTCTATGTCACCTGCAGGTATTCCGGTTTTAATATCTATCACTCTCCCATCAATGATTTGCCCGTAATATTCCGGTACAAAATTAAAAAGAGGGTTTTCATTTTTAAGAATATCATCCCATTTAAATCTTCGCCATCCATTTGTAAGCAGTAAATTATCCAGGGCAGAGTTTGTTTCGTCATCATCTTTTAAAAAGTAATAATTTGGGCCTTCAATAAAGCCTTTTAAATCGGAGGTAAGCAGCAAGTAAGTATTAATGTCAGCGACATTAATTGCCTGAAGCGAATCCAGGCGATATACAGTCATGGAAAGACTTGCAGAGTCATCTTTAATATCTGAAGATCCGGCTACAGCAGTAAAACTTACATCGTTCCGTACAGAATACACCAAATGATCTGTACTTATTTTTAGATCCAATTGTTTCGGGGGTTTTTTAAAATACAGTCTTTCACATACGGGCTGTTTCTTATCATTAAAAACGGTAAGGTGAGATATGCCATCTCCCAGCATTTTTTTATCGAATACAAAAACTGCTTTTCCGTTTTGCATAGCGCTGCTGCTTGCTACTTTTACATTTTCCCGTGTATGCACAAATAGATATACTTCTTGTGGTGATAAATCAGATTGAACCATCACCCTTATGCTATCAGCAGAATCTGAGAGATTCATAACATATCCGCTGGAATAAGCTGCAGGCAAGGCTTTTGTGTCGTATTCCCCGGAGGCGGTTTGTGCAAAAACTTTATACTCATGATTGCTTAAAGGTGTTAAAACAAACGAACCCATACCGGCATGTGTTGGTTTAAATTTAAGGATTGTATCTGTGTTATCAAGAAGAAAGCCAGTGAATAAAATTCCTTTTCCATATTTATCTGTTCCCTTAAATGCTATTTTACCTGGAATATTATTTACAAGGTTACCGCCTTCAGGAAAAAATTGTATATCAAATCCATTAGATGATCTTGTTGCGGTAACACCCAATCTTTTTTGCAGATTAATAATGGTAATATCCTTTTCAAAAAAGTATCCGGGATCAAAATTTTTCATCCACCTGGTGTAGGCCCTTAATTTATAATTGCCTGAATTAAGGGTAAAGGGCAAATAAAATGAACCATCGCCTTCGCTGTTATGCAATGCAATTTTGGCCTGGAGCAACGGTTTGTTAGCTGAGTCTATAATTTCAACGTAAGCAACTTTACTTAATTCCAGCGGCTTGTGCTCTGATGCGTCAACATCATATAATTTAAACCAGGCTATCTCGCCTGCCACATAAAAATTTTTATCAGTATGAACAAATATCTTTTCCTTAATTGAATTAACATGATATTGATTAAGCGATGCTGATATAGCATTTAGATTATCCTGGCACAAAGCAGATGATACACCAAATTGCTGGCTTATAATCAAAAAGCAAATTACTGTTACGTTCTTAAAATATTTTAAAGTAATCATGATATTGACAATCAATTTGGATCTAAATTTTATCAGTAGCCCGATGCATTATGGCCAATAAACTGGTTTTACATTTGTTCCTTTGGTAGTACAGTCAATACAACTTAGACTTGAAGCAGCACCAAATTTCATTATTACGTTAAACATAACTTCAGAAGGCGAAGTAGGATACCTACCCAATCCGTATTTGAGGATGCTA
>JBDSFG010000081.1:0-2504 GCA_039919615.1 Ginsengibacter sp.
GCCATTCTGCTAAAGTAGGGAGAAACATTATTTATAACTTTAACGCTCAGCAAGCATCAGGGTTTCATTTCCGGTTGCTTATTAATTGTTCATTATTTTTTAGGGAAATGAAAACCCCGATGGGACGAAAACGAACCCGGGCAGTGGGAAGTTGACGACTTTGGGTTTTTAAAACATATCGGCGAGGTGATTTAGTTTGTTGCTGATAGCATTCTTTATGCTGGGTTCGTGCCGACACGAACCCGGGCAGTGGGAGATTCATTGCCATTTGAATTATTAAATAAAGAAACCACTAACCAAAAGCTTGATTATATTCCCGTCCGAACGGCTGGCCGGGCGGGCACAACAATCCAAATGCTGAGCATTGGAAACTATGCAAAGAGCCTGCTGATTATTATTACTCCTCTGCAAAATTTTATGAAACTGGTATTGATTATTTTGGGTTCTTAAAACATATCGGCGAGGTGATTTAGTTTGTAGCTGATAGCAGTGTGTATGCTGGGCTCGTGCGGACACGAGCCCGGGCAGTGGGGTGTCTCGGCGAAGTTTGCAACTTCGCAGCATCTATTTTAAAGTTTGTAACTTTATTTAAGCATTCAACAATGCAATAAAAAAGTATAAAACTTCACTTAAAACATCGTTATGAAAACCTATACCATGCTTATTATCTGCTTCAGTATTGCTATCTCGGTTTCATGTCGCCGCCCGCCACAATACAAGCTCAGGTTTATTGATGATATTCCGAAGGAAACGATAAATCGTTTTGGTGACAGGATATACAATGAAGGTCACAACATCATTGTTAAGCCATCGGGGGAAACCCTTTTTGTCACTATTATAGAAGGTAAATTGATGGAAATAGGATACAGCCAACAGGATGAAAAACAATTTCCGGCGGATTCTTTACATGTTATGTTGCAAAATAATGGAGGCGGTGGTGGTACAAATCGCCAATCATATTGTAACGACCAGGAAAATATATGTTTGGATGGCTGCCCCTGGATTGTTACAAAAAGGGATATTCATGGAAATGCTATTGGATGGGGACTTGAGCCAACATGTTTGGAAAGATGTGAAACCGTTTATGATAATTGCATGTCCCGTCCGCAAAGCGGTTTTGGCGGAAGTATCGGTGTAATAAGGCTGTAAAATCACCTCGGCGAAGTTTGCAACTTCGCCGCATCTATTTAAAGTTTGTAACTCTTATTACGTACTCCCAGCAAGCTCGGCGTAGAAAATTAAATTGCTTTCTTATAGACTTTCCTACAAGAGGGTGGTCTCCATCGGGAAATTCCCCAGCCTTCGTTAGCATAGAAACGACAAAAGCCAGCCAAAACAAAAGGGCTTTAAATTCATGATTTTAGGTTTATAGATCAATGCTAATTTATGAATTGTATTTATGTAACCGAAACCCCTTTTTTCCTCGGCCTTTTAAGGTTGGCGTTGTGCCGGGGTAGCTGAAAAGGTAAAATGATGATCTGCTTATAAGCATCATCTTTTAATAATGCTTCCAATCCAATATTGTTGAAGTAAAAAATTGAGTATGATGCTCAAAATTTAAAGTCATAGATTAAAATACAAAATTCAGGTTAAACATGATTTTGAATGCAAGCTTAGTTGTGGCTTGGCTTCTGTTGTTGGTCACAAGACCTAACAACGGCTCGGCTGGGAGCATCAACGAGGGCAGAGCTGGTAGATGTTAACCTTGCATCAAAAGTAAAATGTAAGTATTTTGTAGCCTATGAGCCGCAAATATAAATTTGGAGATAGTGATAAATTATACTTTATAAGTTTTGCTGTAATAAACTGGATAGATGTTTTTGTTAGAAGGGAATACAAAGATATTGTATTGGAAAGCTGGAAACATTGCCAGGAAAAGAAGGGTCTTGAAATTTATGGATGGGTGATTATGCCGAGTCATATACACATGATAATAAGCAGTACTAAAAAGAAGCCGGAAGAGATAGTTCGTGATATGAAAAGCCATACATCAACTGCAATGAAAGAACAAATTAAAAATTATGTTGGAGAGAGCCGAAGAGAATGGATGCTGTGGATGATGGAAAGGGCAGGAAAGAAAAATGGTAATAATAATGACTGGCAATTTTGGCAACAACATAACAACCCAATTCCCCATTTCGTGGCAGGTGTCTCACCTGCCATTCTTCAGATTACAGGTGATCCATATAATGAGTGAGCAGTTTAAATTCATCTTCTCCTGTCTCATAAAATTTCGCTGATGAAAATCTGTAACTAATCGGATCATTACATAATTGCCAATGTGGTTGAAGAGGATTATAATGCATATAATCTAATTTCTCTGCCGCCATTTTTTTGTTTCTGATTAATATTGCTAAAGGGTCTCTTTGCCAAAATAAATAATTTCTGTCCTCTTGTTCACTTGCATAACCGCTTAAGTTTTCTTTATCTGCTTTTAATTGTTTTAAAAAAATGTGACCTGTATATTTTTCAAAACTTGCTTTGGGAGTTTCTTTACCATTCAT
>JBDSFG010000107.1:0-5421 GCA_039919615.1 Ginsengibacter sp.
GAATCGTCGACTTTGGAATTTACTGGTTCAAATGGAGATAGTAAGGGAACTGAAGAAACTAAGGAACCTTTAAAATCATCTGCAACAGTTGTTGACAGGGAGGTTCCGGTCAACAATCCTGAAATACTTCCGCAATTTCCAGGTGGCTTTAATGCATTAATAAAATTTTTAAGGAAAAACTTAAATACGCCACAGGAATTGCAGCAAGGAGAAGGGATTACTGTTAAAGTGAGATTTATCGTAAACTATAATGGACAACTAATGGGTTTTGATGTAATTAAGAGTGGTGGCGAGCCGTTTGACAATGAAGTGATAAGGGTATTGAAAAAGATGCCTGAATGGATTCCGGGAAAAACCAATGGTGAAAACGTTTCAGTCTATTTCATAGTCCCCGTAAAATTCACAGTATTAAACTGATTAGTCAAAATCATAAAAGCTTCTCATTTTTTAGCAGGTAGGTTATGGAATTTTATTATCTTGCCCATCTTCGTTAAAAATAAAAACGCTATGCGCTTAGGAGAATCTGAAGAAAAACCCGATCTTAAAACCCGGAGATATATGGGGATGAAAAGTATTATGGATTTTGGTATGGGAATTATTTATATCGGTGTTGGAATTTTTATTCTCTTTGCAGGTAAGTTTCATTTTTATAACGAATTTACCGATGGCGCTATTGGAAAAGTTTTTGCCGGTTTGGTTATACTATATGGCGCATGGCGCATTTACAGGGGAATAAAAAAAGATTATTTTATAGAAAAATGAATCACAAAAAAATAATTCTTTTCAGGAATGCACTTAGTTATTTATTAGCTATCTCATTAACATTTGCGGGATGCGATGGGTTACATAAAAGAACAGATATTGACACATCAACTTCGGGTAAAATATATATAAGTGTTGATGAATCTTTTAAACCGGTAATTGATTCGCAAATACAGGTTTTTGAAGCTCTATATCCCGGCGCTAAAATTATTGCTTATTATAAACCCGAAGCAGAATGTTTAGAGGATCTTATGCAGGATAGCATTAGAATGGTAATTGTTACCCGTGGCTTAACTGATGAGGAACAGAAGTTTTATAAAGACTCCTTAACTTATCCGCTAAAATGGGATAAAGTTGCTTTTGATGCCGTTGCTTTGGTGGTAAATAATAATGCGAAGGATTCTCTTTTTACTTTAAGCCAGATAAGAGGAATACTCGACGGCACTACAGGCGATAAACAGATCGCCGTGTTTGATGGATTAAGTTCTACCAGCACTGTTCGCTATGCAATTGACTCTATTTTGCATGGTAAGCCGTTTGATCCTAAAAAAGTTTTTGCAGCAAAGAGCAGTGTAGAAGTAATCAACAATATAGAATTAAATGATAATGCCGTTGGTTTTATCGGCGTAAGCTGGATCGGCAATAAAGAAGATACCAGCGAGCTGTCATTTCTTAAGAAAGTTAAAATTGCATCAGTGCAGTGTGAATATTGCCCTGACAAGCCCTACACAAAACCTTACCAGGCAAACATAATGAGGATGAGGTATCCGTTGGTACGCGGTTTGTATTATATCCTTAAAGAAAATTATAATGGGTTAGGTGGAGGCTTCGCGAATTTCATGGAATATGAAAAAGGCCAGTTGATCTTCAGGCGTTCTTATCTCTGGCCCGCAAAAATGAATTTCACAATTCGTACTGCAACTAATAACTAAATAAATTCTACTAAATAAAAATTAAACAGAAATATAAACAACTAAAAAATGGGAAAAGTAAAAATTATCAGCTTGTTATTCTCTCTCATCATCACGGCAACTAATTTATTTGCCCAGAGTGTAGACGACGGAAAAAAATTCTTGTATTATGAAAGGTTCAATAGCGCTAAGGATATTTTCACCAAACTTGTAAATGCAAACCCAGGTAACATTGATGCAGCATATTGGTTAGGGCAAACATATCTTGGCATGGAAGACACAGCCTCTGCTCAGGCCCTTTATCAAAAAACCCTGCAAGCCAACCCCAACAATCCGCTGATGATGGTGGCAGTAGGAGAAATTGAATTAATGCAGAATAAAACCAATGATGCCCGCAATCGCTTTGAAACCGCCATCAGTCTTACTAAAGGTAAAGATGCAAATGTGTTAAACGCAATTGGCAGGGCTAATGTAGACGCCAAAGCCGGGGATGTGACTTATGCTATTGAAAAATTAAAACTTGCGGCGGAAAAGGATAAAAAAAACCCAGACATTTTTATAAATCTCGGAGACGCATACAGAAAAATAACTGACGGTGCCAATGCACAAATATCTTATCAAAATGCTTTGGCCCTGGACGCTAAAAATGCAAGAGCAAATTTTATGATAGGCAGGTTATATCAAACACAAGGTTTTGCACAAGAGCAATATTATATGAAGTATTATAATGATGCAATTGCCCAGGATCCAAATTTTGCACCAGTTTACGTTTGGCTCTACGACTACTACTATCGGCGTGACGTAAATAAATCTAGGGACTATTTAAATAAATATATTGGCATGTCAGATGCTGACCCTAAGAATTGTTATTACCAGGCCTCAATATTATATGCCTCCCAGTTGTATAAGGAGTCAATAACAAAGTCAGATGAATGTATTACTGCCGGGGGCGCCAATCCTTATCCTAATCTGTATGGTTTAAAGGCTTATGCCTACGACAAATTAGGAGACTCAGCTAATGCTAAGACTTTCTTTGATACTTACTTTCAAAAACAAAATCCTGAAAAATTGGGTCCTAACGATTATGCTACCTACGCAAAAATTTTATTAAAATACCCTGAAAATGATTCTCTTGCCTTTACTTACATTGATAAAGCAGTTGAATTAGACACTTTACAAGCCAATAAGGAAAGTTATATTTCTGACATAGCCAGTTCTTATCTTGCTCAAAAAGATTATGGCAAGGCAGGAAACTTGTACACAAAACTCTTGTCAGTAAAAAAGGATTACGGCAAAATAGATTTATATAATGCAGGGTACAATGACTATAAAGGGGCAAATTATGCAGAGGGAGATTCAATTTTTGGAGTGTACACAACAAAATATCCTGATGATATCCTTGGATGGTATATGAGAGGAATTATAAATTCAACAGTTGACTCAACAGGTGCCCAGGGCTTAGCCAAACCCTACTATGATAAGGTTATTGAACTCGGCGAAGTTTCAACTGATTCATCGAAGGTGAAAAGTCAGCTAATTACATCTTATAGGTACAACGTTGCTTATTATTACACTACTAAAAATGATATTCCAAAAGCATTAAGCTATGTGGAAAAAACGTTAGCATTAGACCCTGCAAATGAAGCTGCTCTTCAGAATAAAAAAGCATTAGAAGGTGTAATAGCGAATAGAGATAGAAAAAGTGAAGTGACAAAAGAGAAAACACCAACTACAAAAGCAAAAACTACTTCAACAAAAGCGAAAGTAAAAAAGAAGTAAAAATTTTGATGATTACGTCCCGGCATGAATGCCGGGATTTTTTTTAATTCGTTTCTGCCTTTACAAATAATGGAAAATTGCTTTTGCTGTCATACTTTTGCATCTTAATTTGTAAGAATGCATCTGTTTTTTCTCCAGGCCACTACAGGCGTTAACAGCACTGTCAATTATCTTCCAATAGGCATTCAGCTTTTATTTGCAATTGTATTCATTGGCGGAATGATGGCGCTTACTCATCTTTTCGGGCCGAGCAGAAAGGGCACAGATAAACTTGTAAATTTTGAAAGCGGAATAGAATCGAAAGGCAATGCCCGCCAACCTATGGCAATCAAATATTTTTTAGTAGCAATTTTATTTGTTTTGTTTGACGTTGAAATAATCTTCTTTTATCCGTACGCCGTAAATTTCAGAGAGTTGGGTTGGCATGGTTTTGTTGCTGTATTAATGTTCGTTGGATTTTTTCTTGCAGGCTTTTTTTATATCATAAAAAAAGGTGCGCTAAATTGGGAAGAATAAAATTTTAAATTGTTTTATGGCTCGTCCTGTTCAATATAATGTAAATGTAAAACCGATGGAAAATCCCATTGGTATGGTGGCGGCTCCTGCCGGAATGCCTGGAGAAGGTTTTTTTGCCACCAAACTCAGTGATGTTGTTGGCCTTGCCAGAAAAAACTCCATATGGCCACTGCCGTTTGCAACCAGTTGCTGCGGTATTGAATTTATGGCATTAATGGGTTCTCATTACGACCTTGCAAGATTTGGTTCAGAAAGAGTAAGCTTTTCTCCACGCCAGTGCGATCTGCTGATGGTGATGGGCACTATTGCCAAAAAAATGGCACCGATTGTAAAACAGGTTCATCTTCAAATGGCAGAGCCGAGGTGGGTTTTAGCTATGGGAGCCTGTGCATCCAGTGGTGGCATTTTTGATACTTATTCAGTGCTGCAGGGCATTGACCAGATAATACCCGTAGATGTTTACGTGCCGGGTTGTCCTCCCCGGCCTGAAGCTGTTTTAGATGGCTTTATGAAAGTGCAGGAATTAGTTGGTAAAGAAAGTATACGAAGAAGAAGCAGTGAGCAATATAAAGACCTGATGGAAAGTTACGGAATACAATAAAACCCTATCCCTGAACGGGAACTAGGAGAGATATTTATCATTTAATTTATTAAGCTCCCTTAGGGCTTGGGTAATATATGACCAATCAAATAATCCGGCAAAAGCTTACAGAAAAATTTGGCGAACAAATTACCAATTGGGAAGAACCCTATGGTATGTTAACCTTTACCACGCCAAAGGAAATAAATTTAAAAGTACTCCAGTTTCTTTTTGATGATCCCGAATTGAAATTTCAATTTCTTACCGATTTAACAGCGGTTCATTATCCCTCTAATGTTGGTGGCGAGCTTGCAGTTGTATACCATTTACATAATCTTATCGATAATATCCGGATCCGTTTTAAAGTATTTACTGAAATTAAAAAGCCCGATGTATTCAGCGCAACCGCTTTGTATTCATCGGCCAATTGGATGGAAAGAGAAACCTATGATTTTTATGGAATAAATTTTATGGGTCATCCCAACCTAAAAAGAATTTTGAATGTTGATGATATGGAATATTTTCCAATGAGAAAAGAATATCCTTTAGAAGACCAAAAAAGAATTGACAAAGATGATGAGATGTTTGGAAGAGGATAATCCTTTCAATCTCACCCAATGGGAGGGGAATTGAGAAAAAGAATAAGATAGTCAGAAACGTTTGTTTGATAAATGTTAGTGTTGTTAATATGATCGGTCAAAGAATAAATGTTTGAAAAAATAAAAAATAAAAATTCCTGGCGATAAGCTTATGAGTGAGCATATAAAATTACCACCCGGCAGTTTGGAAAAGCAAACAACTACGCTTAACCTCGGACCTACGCATCCCGCTACTCACGGTGTGTTTCAAAATATAATTGAGTTAGATGGCGAA
>JBDSFG010000110.1:0-6955 GCA_039919615.1 Ginsengibacter sp.
GAAATTTGGAGGCACCAGTGTTGGAAAGCCGGAGAGAATGTATGCAATTGCAAAACTGATAACTAATGATGATGAACCAAAAATTGTGGTGCTGAGTGCACTCAGCGGAACTACTAATTCTTTAACCGAAATAAGTAAATCTTTATCAAAAGGGGAGAGGGCAGGAGCCAAACAACAAATTGATGCACTTGAACTTCACTACCAGAATTTTATTATCAAATTAGTTAAGTCGGAAGAGGCTTATAACAAAGCAAAGGCAATTGTGGCCGAGCACTTTGAATTCTTAAATATCATTTTAAAAATTTCTTACAGCGATGCATTAAATAAAGATATTCTTGCGCAGGGTGAAATCTTAAGTTCAAAGCTTTTTTCAGTTTACCTGCACGAACAAAATATTATTCATGAATGGTTGCCGGCCCTGGAGTTTATGGCTATTGATAGTTTGGAAGAGCCGCAAATAGGAGCGATAAAAGTAAAACTGGCCCAACTGTTACAGAAGCATTCAAACCATACATTGTTTGTTACCCAGGGATATATTTGCCGTAATGCGAAGGGTGAAGTAGACAATTTAAAAAGAGGTGGAAGTGATTACAGCGCTTCATTAATAGCCGCTGCTATCAATGCATCGGTTTGCGAAATATGGACCGACATTGACGGTATGCACAATAATGACCCAAGAGTAGTAAGCAACACCAAACCTGTTGAACAATTAAGTTTTGAAGAGGCTGCTGAGCTAGCTTATTTTGGGGCCAAGATATTACATCCTGCGAGCATTTGGCCTGCCCAAACTTTTAATATACCTGTAAGATTGCTTAATACTTTACAGCCGGAAGCTAAGGGTACTTTAATTATTAGTGATGCAGGAAGCGTAGGTGTAAAAGCAGTGGCAGCCAAGGATTACATAACCGCTATAAAAATTAAAAGCAGCAGAATGCTGCTGGCATACGGATTCCTTAGAAAGATATTTGAGGTATTTGAAAAGTATCGCACCTCAATAGATATGGTCACCACTTCTGAAGTTGCGGTATCTGTAACAATAGACAACGACACCTATCTTAAAAAAATAATTAAAGAGCTTGAAGTTTTTGGAACTGTTGAAACTGACAGTAACCAAACCATTGTATCCATTGTTGGTAATGAAATAACGGAAACTGAAGATGTAATGAAAAAGATATTTGAAACCATTTCATCTATACCTGTACGAATGGTAAGCTATGGAGGTAGCCGCCATAATATTTCTTTATTAATTTCAAGAGATGATAAGGAAAAAGCCCTGCAACTATTGAACAAGGGATTATTTGGTATGGAATAAAATTTTATTAGCTCTTTCCTGATCATACTGATCACCCATGGTGTATGGCAGGTATAAAGTATTTAAATGAAATTGCCTTTCAAGGATTGGGGTACTTAAATAACAACCATAGCATCACCATAACTAAAAAAACGGTATTTATCTTTTATAGCTTTTTTGTACGCTTCCATTGTAAGGTCATATCCTGCAAAAGCACACGTCATGATAAGCAGGCTTGTTTTAGGTAAATGGAAATTAGTAATTAAAGAATCTGCTATATTAAAATTGTATGGAGGGTGAATAAAAGTATTCGTCCATCCTTCTGATGGTTTTAATAATTTTTGTGCAGTAAAAGAAGATTCCATTGCCCTCATAGTGGTAGTGCCTACGGAGCATATTCTCCTTCCATTTTCTTTTGCTTTATTAACTATTTTACAGGCTTCTTCCTCAATCTGGTAATATTCAGCATCCATTTTATGTTTGCTAAGATCTTCCACCTCTATAGGACGAAATGTTCCTAAACCGGTGTGAAGTGTAACTTCGGCAAAACGAATTCCTTTAATTTCCAGTCGTTTGATCAGTTCAGTACTAAAATGGAGACCTGCAGTAGGCGCCGCTACGGCACCTTCATGTTTGGCATAAACAGTTTGATAACGCTCTTTGTCTTCTTCTTCTGGCTTACGCTTAATGTATTTTGGCAGCGGCGTTTCCCCCATAAAATAAAGCATCTTTCTAAATTCTTCTTCTGTTCCATCCCATAAAAAACGGATGGTTCTTCCGCGGCTTGTAGTATTATCAATTACTTCGGCTACCAGTTCATCATTATCACCAAAATATAATTTATTCCCAACACGTATTTTCCGGGCAGGATCAACAATAACATCCCACAGCCGGTTCTGCTTATTTAATTCTCTTAAAAGAAAAACTTCAATTTTTGCGCCTGTCTTTTCTTTACGGCCATACATCCGTGCAGGAAATACCTTTGTGTTGTTCACAACAAAAACATCTTTGTCATCAAAATACTCCAGGATGTCTTTAAAATGCTTGTTTTCAATTTTGCCCGTCTTTCTTTCAATAACCATTAAGCGGCTATCTTCTCTTTTTTTAGTAGGATTTTGTGCAATAAGATTTAGAGGAAGATCAAACCTGAATTGTGATAATTTCATGTGCAATTATGATTAAAAGTAAATTGTCACATGCCAGTGTACTGTAATTACAGAGATATGTACCCCTCCGCTGGGGTCACTTATCATGTTACGGCATGATTTTTTTAAGTGTGCGAAGGTACAAAATTAATATCGATAATTTATGGCAGTGAATAAATTTGCCCTGAAATTTTATTAATTCAGTGGCGAGTGAAAGACAGAAGTAGATAGATCATATTAATAAGTGCTTCTTCACAATAGTTTAAAAGTTAAAGCAAAATAATTAGCGATTATTAAAAAAAATTTGTACTATGTGCTTAATTACCAATTAATGTTCTGCAAGATTCTTTTAAGAATTAGGGTTATCCCATTAACCAGTATCCCATTAAAGTTTGCCGTTACAAAATCTAATATTATTGATTTAATTGTGAAAAATGCTATGTGAAAGATCATTTGTTTTTGAATACAGGTACTTCTTATAATAAGAAATTTTCTAAATCATGCGGGAGAACAATATAATTACAAAACAACAGTTAGTAATTAAAAATGGCTATTCAGACAATTTAACTAATAAGGGAAATATGGAATCCGAAATGACATATAGTATCCAGGCGGATGGTTTTGGCGTTAAAAGGTTTAAAAAAAATCAAGCTACAACTAATAAGTTTGCTCTAAAATCTCCTGTAGTTTTGTTAAGATCTGATTTGCCAATGCAAAAATTAATTTTAAAGTTTCTGAGGGTTATAGCTATTGTTGCCCATCCAAATATAAAAAAATGGTATTGTTATTTTGTACGTGATAATTATTACAGCCGGCTGATCCAGATAAAATATTTTTTTAAAGATTATGTTTTTAAAGAGAAATATAAAATAATTACGCATAATGCTGAGTTTCAGCAGGAACTTACTTTTGTGTTACCCTTTGCATATTGGCATTTCTTGAACGGCACCCTGGCTAAAACTATTTCAAGCAATGACACTAAAGAATTATATTTTTTTAGCAAAGATCATGTGGAAGCTTATGCAAAAAGGGAGTGCATAAACGAACGGAAGACGTATAAAATTCCAAACATGACCCATGCCTTTTCTTTCAATTATAAGAAATGGGCAAGGGTTCCACTCAAGCAATATTATAAAAATGAAACTTTTGTATTTGAAAAACCAATACTGGTCATTGCCAATAAATATAATATCGAATGGGAAGATAATCCGGTAAATTTTATGGATATCCCTATGTTAGATAAAATTATTAGGAATCATAAAGACAAATACCAAATAATCTACAACAGGCCACTATCAACGCAAATTGTTCCTGATAACAGTGAAATTCTTGACCTTGGCGAACACTTATGGATAAAGGCAAATCATCCGGAAGTATTATTAATGAACGATCTTTTTACCAAACACGTTAAACAGGTAAACAATTTTAATCACCTGCAGTTAATGGTTTATGCCAACTGCAGCCATTTTATATCTGTTCATGGAGGTACTGCAGCTTTAGCAAGTTATTTTGGTGGAACCAATATTATCTATTCCAGAAAGGGATTGGAACATGTGTTTAAAGAATTTAATACTATTTTTCCAAAACTTTCCGGGGCTTTAATACTTCATGCAAAAAAGGTTGAAGAAGTATTTACCTACCTGCAGGATTATTATTAAAAAAAGTATTCAGAGGCCTTCCTATTTTCTTTTCAAATAAATTTTCAAATAAATTTTTGCGATTTTATAAAACATAGAGAAATCTTTGTGCATTAGTAATCCTTTTTTAATGCTGATCCGCACTATATTTTCATTGTGTAAAGTATTCCAAAGCTGCCGTGCTGTTTTAAGAGCATAATGCGCATAAAATTTTTTCGATTTATCGAGCACGTGTTTTCTTTGTTCTTCAGGCAGGTGACCTTGTATCATTTCCATTGCCCTGGTAAGATCTGATAAGTAATCTCCGTTTAAAAATTTTTTGCCGGATATTGACGTTGTATGTTTCCGGTAATCTGCTAAAATTTCGGGTGAGTAGGCTACGGCATAATGCCTGGCAATACGTACCCACATTTCCCAATCTTCACCATAAGTGAGTTCATAAAAAGCACCAAGCTGTTCATAGACTTTCCTTTTTACAGTGATGGCCACATACTGGATGCGCTGTTTTTCTGCAATACGCAAAAGCCAGTTATCTAATATGCCACTTGTTGAACTTTCGGCACTGTGATTAAAAATTTTTTCGCCTTTTTCATCAATATAGCAAAACCTGCAATAGGCTGCGCCGGCTTCAGGATATTCCTTAAAAAGGTCGCCTATGGTTTTGTAATAACCGTTTCTCACTTTATCATCAGCATGCAGTATATGAACAAGATGCCCTTTTGAGCGATTGATGCAGGTTTCAAAATTTATCAAACTTCCGGCATTGAAAGGCTGCCTGAAATACGTTATTCTTCCCTTTCCAACACGTTCTACCAGGGCTTTTACATCACCATCAGTACTGGCATCATCAATTACTTCTATCTCCATTTCTTCCTTAGATATATTCTGGTACAATACACTTTTCATTGCTTCTTCTATAAATTCAATATTATTGTACACAGGTATCATAACTGACCATAATGGCCTTCTTTCAAAACTAATCGGGTGAATTACAGGAGGCGATAATGGGATTCTAACCATAAAAATTTAAATAGAGAAAACAAAATTAAATGTATGCCATTGAATAAAACAACAGGATTGAAATGTTATTGCCTGTAAGTGATCTAAATACATAGCAATAGCAAACAAAAAAAATGAGTGAAGCATAGCTGCACTTTAAAGATCGGGATATCCTGCAACCGGGATTTTTTCAAGTACTAAATAGTTACTATCTTTTTACTATAAGAAAAATATTTTTTCAGATTTAAAAAAGGCTGTTCAATTAATTTAAAAGATAACCAGCTTAATAAAATTATTATGCAAAAATATTCGGTGAATAATAAATACGGATTATAGAAATCAGTTGTTAATGGTAAATGCTTATTAACCCGGCCGAAAAATTTCCAATAATACATAAAAAAAACATGATATATATATATGCCGTAACTCATTTTACCTATAAAAATTAGAATTTTATTATGGTAAATAAGAGAGCTTAAACTCTTGCCCTTTCGCTCTATAAATACTACACTCGTAATCATCCATAGCGCAATAAAGGAGTGAAAAGTTCTTAAGGGAACTAACTCGAATACTCCTTTGTAAATTGATTCTGCCAAAATAAATACTGCACTTGCAAATGCAACAATAGATAAGGCATTAAAATTTTTGTTATTTAATAACTGTGGCTGATAGACCATAGCCCACGCCAGTAAGGCACCTAAGCCGAATGCATCGAAACAGGCGTGGGGCAAAATAAGTGAAAATTCCGATTTACCCAGTATTACCTGAGATATGATACCAACTAATATAAAGGCTACGATGAGGTATATTAAATATTTTTTTTTGAAAAGTAAAATTAAAACAGGCCAGAGAATGTAAAATTGTTCTTCTACCGCTAATGACCAAAAATGTCCGGTAAAAGTTCCCCAGCTATGGGTTTTAAAAAAATGAAAGTTTGTTGTGTAAGTCAAGCAGGACAAAAGGTCAAATTCTATATCGGAATTTATAAAGATTTGGTATAAAAAAATTAGTGCAATTGTTAAATAGTAGATGGGAAATATTCTGAGAACCCGCCGTACATAAAAGTTTTTTAAAACATGAGAAATGGTAACCTTTGATATTTCTGCCGCTCTTCTATTTTCAAGCAATATTTTAGTAATAAGAAATCCACTCAATACGAAAAAAATATCAACCCCAAACGGTCCGGTATCAAAAGAATTAATAAGCAAAGTACGGGGCATCAAATGCCAGAATAATACAAGGATAACTGCCATAGCCCGTATACTATCTAATCCCTTATAATGTTTCATTTGTATTGTAACGTCTTTTATGCAGGCTTATATTTCTTCGACCTCTCAAATGGAAAAAGATATTGATCAACTGTAGAAAAGCTTAAACAGTATGACTGAAATTTTTGGTTTTAGCCAGAAATTTTTTTCTTAAGGGCACTCAAAGTAATTAAATTGAGATAACGTGATATATTTTTATTTATTTTTAGTAACATAATCTAATATTTAAAATTAATCTAACAATATTATGAAAATAGCACTTATTACCGGTTCCGGCGGTTTGATTGGAAGCGAAGCCGTTTCATTTTTAAACAACAGGTTTGATTTGATAATCGGGATTGATAATAATTTGAGGGCATATTTTTTTGGAGATGCCGCTTCCACAGAATGGAATGTTTCCAGGGTACAGGAGCAATTTTCAAACTATAAGCATTACAATGCTGATATAAGAGATTATGAACAGTTGGGAAACATCTTTAAGGAATATAATACTGATATTTCATTGATCATACATACTGCTGCTCAGCCCAGCCATGATTGGGCCGCAAAAGAACCATTGACTGATTTTACAGTAAATGCTAACGGAACGGTAAATATGCTTGAGCTTACCCGTCT